>NZ_JBIBHU010000029.1:0-113286 GCF_042957205.1 Kitasatospora sp. NPDC008115
AGGGCGACGAAGCGGGTGCCGGGGCCGTCGCCGCGGGTGGACAGGTCCCTGGAGTGCAGCCGGCCGTCCTGGGGGTATCTCCTCGTGGGGGGGGGCGCCGCGGGCCCCCGGGGGCCCGGGGGCCCCGGCGGCGCGGACGGGGGCCTACAGCGCGTCGTGGAAGGTGCGGTTGACCACGTCGAGCTGCTGCTCGCGGGTCAGCCGGACGAAGTTGACCGCGTAGCCGCTGACCCGGATGGTCAGCTGCGGGTACTTCTCCGGGTGGGCCATGGCGTCCAGCAGGGTGTCCCGGTTCAGGACGTTGACGTTCATGTGGAAGCCGCCGACCGCCGTGTAGCCGTCCAGCACGCCGGCCAGGTTGGCGACCCGCTCAAGCGGCGTGCGGCCCAGCGCGTCCGGGGCGACGGTGTGGGTGAGCGAGATGCCGTCCTCGGCGTCCGCGTACGGGAGTTTGGCGACCGACAGGGCGCTGGCCACGTAGCCGTGGCGGTCGCGGCCGTTCATCGGATTGGCGCCGGGGGAGAACGGCTCGCCGGCCCGGCGGCCGTCCGGGGTGTTGCCGGTCTTCCTGCCGTACACCACGTTGGAGGTGATGGTGAGCACCGACTGGGTGTGCTCGGCGCCCCGGTAGGTGGGGTGCTTGCGCACCTTGCGCATGAACTCCTCGACCAGCCGCACCGCGATCGCGTCCGCGCGGTCGTCGTTGTTGCCGTACGCCGGGTACTCGCCCTCGATCCGGTAGTCGGTGACCAGCCCGGTCGCGTCGCGCACCGGGGTGACCTTCGCGTACTTGATCGCCGACAGCGAGTCCGCCGCCACCGCGAGGCCGGCGATGCCGCAGGCCATGGTGCGCCGCACGTCCCGGTCGTGCAGCGCCATCTCCAGGCGCTCGTAGGCGTACCTGTCGTGCATGTAGTGGATGACGTTGAGCGCGTGGACGTACGTCCCGGCCAGCCACTCCAACTGCTCGTCGAAGCGCGCCCACACCTCGTCGTGGTCGAGCACCTCCGAGGTGATCGCGCCGGTGGCGGGGCCGACCTGCTCGCCGGACTTCTCGTCCCGGCCGCCGTTGACGGCGTAGAGCAGCGTCTTGGCGAGGTTGACCCGCGCGCCGAAGAACTGCATCTGCCGGCCGACCGCCATCGCGGAGACGCAGCAGGCGATCGCCGTGTCGTCGCCGAAGCGCGGGCGCATCAGCTCGTCCGACTCGTACTGCACCGAGGACGTGTCGATCGACACCTGGGCGCAGAACTCCTTGAAGCCCCGGGGGAGTTGCGGCGACCAGAAGACGGTCAGGTTCGGCTCGGGGGCCGGGCCGAGGTTGTAGAGGGTCTGCAGGTAGCGGAAGGACGTCCGGGTGACCAGGGTGCGGCCGTCCTCGCCCATGCCGCCGATCGACTCGGTGACCCAGGTCGGGTCGCCGGAGAACAGCTCGTCGTACTCCGGGGTGCGCAGGAAGCGGACGATCCGCAGCTTGATGACGAAGTCGTCGATCAGCTCCTGGGCCCCCTCCTCGGTCAGCCGGCCCGCGGTGAGGTCGCGCTGCAGGTAGACGTCCAGGAAGGTGGAGGTGCGGCCGAGCGACATCGCCGCGCCGTTCTGCTCCTTCACCGCCGCCAGGTAGGCGAAGTACAGCCACTGGACCGCCTCCCTGGCGGTCGTGGCCGGACCGGAGACGTCGTGGCCGTAGGCCGAGGCCATCGCCTTCAGCTCGCCCAGCGCCCGGATCTGCTCCGCCAGCTCCTCGCGCCCGCGGATGGTCTCCTCCAGGCGCGCCGGGTCGGTGGGGGCGGCGTCCAGTTCCGCCTTCTCGGCGAGCTTCGCCGCGACCAGCCGGTCCACGCCGTAGAGGGCGACCCGGCGGTAGTCGCCGATGATCCGGCCGCGGCCGTAGGCGTCGGGCAGGCCGGTGATGACACCGGCCTTGCGGGCGGCCCTGATCTCGGGGGTGTAGGCGTCGAAGACCCCGGCGTTGTGGGTCTTGCGGTACTCGGTGAAGACCTTCTCCAGCCCCGGGTCGACCGGGTAGCCGTAGGTCCTCAGCGCGCCGGCGACCATCCGCCATCCGCCGTTGGGCATGATCGCGCGCTTGAGCGGGGCGTCGGTCTGCAGGCCGACGATCAGCTCCCGTTCCCGGTCGATCCAGCCGGGCGCGTGGGCGGTGATGGTGGAGGGGAGGTCGTGCGCGACGTCGTACACGCCCCTGGCGCGCTCCTCGGGGAAGCGCTCGGTGATCCGCCGCCAGACCGCGAGGGTCCGCCCGGTGGGGCCGGCCAGGAAGGCGGCGTCGCCCTCGTAGGGGGTGTAGTTGCGCTGGACGAAGTCGCGCACGTCGACGGTGTCCTGCCAGCGGCCGCCCTGGAAGCCGTCCCAGGCTCCGGCCGGGGCCTGGGCGGTCCGCGTCTGCTGCGAGGTGGTCATCTCGGTTGTCTCCCTTTCCCGAGGCCCTCAGGCCTGGTCGCCGTAGTAGGCCTGGCGCATCAGCCGCCGCAGGTCGGCGAGCAGCGGCAGCCGGGGGTTGGCGGGGGCGCACTGGTCCTCGTAGGCGTTCATCGCCTGCTGCGGCAGCGCCGCCAGGAACGCCTCCTCGTCGACCCCCGCGTCCTTGAAGCAGCGCGGGATGCCGACCCGGTCGCGCAGTTCCTCCACCGCCGCCGCGAGCGACTCGACGCCCTGCTCCGGGGTGGCGGCCGGCAGGCCGAGCGTCCGGGCGATCGCCTGGTAGCGCTCCGGCGCCGCGTAGCTGCCGTACTTGGGCCAGCCGGTGACCTTCGCCGGGGCGGAGCCGTTCCAGCGGATCACGTGCGGCAGCAGCAGGGCGTTGGTCCGCCCGTGGGCGATGTGGAAGGTGGCGCCCAGGGTGTGCGCCATGGCGTGCACGGCGCCCAGGAAGGCCGAGCCGAAGGCCATGCCGGCGATCGTCCCGGCGTTGTGCATCCGTTCCCGGGCCTGCGGGTCGTCCGGGCCGGCGGTCACCGCCCGCTCCAGGTTCTCGAAGACCAGCCGGACGCCCTGGAGCGCCAGGCCGTCGGTGAAGTCGTTGGCGTAGACCGAGACATAGGTCTCGATGCAGTGGGTGAGGGCGTCGAACCCGGTGTCGGCGGTCACGTCGGCCGGCAGCCGGGTGGTGAGCGCCGGGTCGACGATGGCCACGGTCGGAGTGAGCGCGTAGTCCGCCAGCGGGTACTTCTGGCCGGTCGCGGTGTCGGTGATCACCGCGAAGGGGGTCACCTCGCTGCCGGTGCCCGACGTGGTCGGGATGCACACCAACTTGGCCTTCTCGCCCAGGTCCGGGAAGGTGAAGGCGCGCTTGCGGATGTCGAAGAACTTCTCCTTGAGGTCCGCGAACTCCACCTCCGGGTGCTCGTACATCAGCCACATCACCTTGGCCGCGTCCATCGGCGAGCCGCCGCCCAGCGCGATGAGGGTGTCCGGCTCGAACTCCCGCATCAGCTCCGCGCCCCGGCGCACCGTGTCGATGCTCGGGTTGGGCTCGACGTAGTCGACGACCCGCACCTCCACCGGCTCCCGGCGCCGGTCCAGCACGCCCCGGATCCGCTCCAGGTGGCCGATCGCCACCATGGTGTGGTCGGTGACCACCACGATCCGCCGCGCGTTCGGCATGCTCGCCAGGTACTTGACGGAGTTGCGCTCGAAGAAGATCTTCGGCGGGACCTTGAACCACTGCATGTTGGTGTTGCGCCGCCCGATCCGCTTGATGTTCACCAGGTTCAGGGCCGAGACGTTGCCCGCCACCGAGTTGTGCCCGTAGCTGCCGCAACCCAGGGTCAGCGAGGGCGTGAACGCGTTGTAGACGTCGCCGATGCCGCCCTGCGAGCTGGGCGCGTTCCAGATGATCCGGCAGGCCTTGACGGCGTGCCCGAACTCCTCGGTGAACGCCGCGTCCTCGGTGTGCACCGCTGCCGAGTGCCCGAGGCCGTCGAACTCCACCATGGCGGCGGCCAGTTCGACGCCCTCCCGGCGGGAGCCCGCGGTCAGCACGGCGAGCACCGGGCAGAGCTTCTCCCGGGTGAGCGGCTCGGCCGGCCCGACCCGCTCGCAGTCGGCCAGGATCACCGAGGTGTCGGCCGGCACCTCGAAGCCGGCCGCCGCCGCGACCTCGGCGGCGGTGCGGCCCACCACCTCGGCGTTCAGCTTCGCGCCCGCGCACGAGACGCCGTCGCCCACGCCGAACAGGTGCCGCTCCAGCAGCGCCTTCTCCTCGGCGCTCGCGTGGTGCGCCTTCAGCGTGCGGAACTCCGCGAGCGCGGCGTCGCGGATCTCCGCGTCCAGGATCACCGCCTGCTCGGAGGCGCAGATCATGCCGTTGTCGAAGGTCTTCGACAGCACGATGTCGTTCACCGCCCGCCGCAGGTCCGCGCTGCGCTCGACGTACGCCGGCACGTTCCCGGCGCCGACGCCCAGCGCGGGCTTGCCGCAGCTGTACGCGGCCCGCACCATCCCGTTGCCGCCGGTGGCGAGGATCGTCGCCACGCCCGGGTGGCGCATCAGCGCGTCGGTGGCCGCCATCGACGGCTCCTCGATCCACTGGACGCAGTGCGCCGGCGCCCCGGCCGCCACCGCCGCGTCGCGCACGATCCGGGCCGCCTCGGCCGAACAGCGCTGCGCCGCCGGGTGGAAGGCGAAGACGATCGGGTTGCGGGTCTTCAGCGCGAGCAGCGCCTTGAAGATCGTGGTGGAGGTGGGGTTGGTGACCGGGGTGATGCCCGCGACCACGCCGACCGGCTCGGCGATCTCCACGATGCCGTCGATCTCGTCCCGGCGCACCACCCCGACGGTCTTCGTCCGGGCCATCACATGGGTGACGTTCTCGCAGGCGAAGACGTTCTTGACGGCCTTGTCCTCGAACAGGCCCCGCCCGGTCTCCTCCACCGCCAGCGCCGCGAGCCCGGTGTGCTCGGCGAGCGCCGCCAGCGACGCCTTCCTGACGATGTGGTCGACCTGCTCCTGGGTGAAGGAGCCGTACGCGTCGAGCGCGGTGAGGGCGGCGGCGACCAAGTGGTCGACGGCGTCGGACGGGGCGTCGGACGGGGCGGGAAGGGCGCCGGCGGGCGACGGCTTCTCGTCGTGCTTCGGGCTGGTCGACATGCGGGACTGCCTTTCGGGTCATCGTCCGACACCGGCGCCGTGGGCGCCTTCGATTCAAGGTTCCTTGCTCGGGGACCGGCGGGGCATCCGCCCATTGGGACCTTGTCCGGGGTCCGAAGGTCCCTGCCGCGGCGGGTGGTTGGTCCCGTCCGGGTGGTTCGGGCCGGGCGGGCTCAGCCGTGCGGGACGACCGCGACCGGGGCGTGCGCGTGGTGCAGTACCGACTGGACCACCGGCCCGAGGTGCGGGCCGGCCAGCGGGTGCCTGGCGGTCCGCCGGCCGAGCACCACCAGGCAGGCGCCGTGCGAGGCCTCCACCAGCGCCCGGCCCGCGCCCCAGGGGCACACCTCGGCCTCGGCCCGGACCTCGGGGTACTTCTCCCGCCAGCGTGCCAGCGCGTCCTCCAGGCGCAGCTGCTCGGCGGCGGCCATCGCCTCCCGGATCTCCGCCTGCTCGACCGGCGCCCGGGTGGCGTAGGCGTCGTGGGTGGTGGTCCGGCTCTCCACCGCCCGCAGGCCGGTGCCCCGGTCGGCGGCCTGCTGAAAGGCGAACTCCAGGACGGCGTCGCAGGGTTGGTCGCTCTCCACGCCCACCACGACGTCGCCCACCCGGGTGTCGCCGGGCATGCGGTCGGCCGGCCCGGCTGCGGCGCGGACCAGGACGACGGGGCACTGCGACCGGGCGGCGGTGCGCAGCCCGACCGAGCCGACCAGCAGCCCGGTGAAGCCGCCGAGGCCGCGCGAGCCGAGGACCAGCAGCTCGGCGCGCCCGCTCGCGGCGGCCAGAGTGTAGGCCGGGTGGCCGGGTTGGACCTCGCAGGTGACGTCCAGATCGGGCAGCGCGGCGGCGATCCCGTCGCAGAGGTCGGCCACCCGGCCGGGCAGCGCCGTCCCGCCGCCGAGGTCGCGCTCCAGCGCGTCCGCCTCCGTCCCGGCCACGTGGATCATCCGCAGGGCGAGCCCCCGGCGACGGGCCTCCTGGGCGGCCCACTCGGCCGCCGCCGCGCTGGGCGCCGAACCGTCGATCCCCACCGTCACGTTGTGCGCCATGTCAGCGACCTCCCGGTCCTCGGCGGTCCGCGACGCCGGTGCGCGCGGTCCCTTCCGGTGACCAGCGTCGCGCCGGCCGGGTGCCCGGTCCCAGGGTCCGAGCAGCCCCATCCGGGCGCCGAAGGTCCCGGATGGGGGCGTCCTTCCGGCCCGGGGCGGCCGATGCGGGTGCCGGTCCGGCGAGCGTCAACTCGCCGTGTGCCAATGAACCCTTTCGAGTGAACCTAAGCGTCAAGTCCGTTTCGTTTGACCGTGGTTGATCAGGATGCCGGGTGGCGCCCGCTCGGGCGACCTCCGTTACGGAGAGGACGACTCGTATGACCACTGCCAGTGGGGACCCGATCGCGTCGATCACCGACGCGACGCTCATCGACATCGCGACGAACGGCATCTGGGGCCCCGGCCTCACCCCCAGCGAGTCCGTCGCCGACCTGGCGCGGGCACTGCTGGCGGCCCTCCGGGGCGAGCCTGACGTCGAACTGCCCGCGGAGCTCGCCGAGTTGGTGGCCGAGGTCCGGCAGGCCAGCACGGTCGACGTCACCGCGGTCACCGGGTTCGGCGACGTCCGGCTGTCCGCGCTCACCATCAGGCTGAACGACGGCGCCCCGCACCCGGTCGTGATCGTGCCCGCCGGCTGGAACCCGTACGGGTGGCTGCCCTTCCTGTTCGCCTACCTCACCCTCGCCCGGCGCGGCTACCACGTGCTGGCCTACTCGCCGCGCGGCATCGGCAAGCCGGGGTGGGTGTCCACCTCCGAGGGCTTCATCGACGTCGCCGGTGAGAACGACTGGCGTGACGGCTCGGCCGTGATCGACTACGCGGAGGAGTACTTCAGCCCCTCCCGGATCGGCTTCCTCGGTCTCTCCTACGGCTCCGGGATCAGCCAGTTGGTGGCCGCGCACGACCCGCAGGACCGCGTCTCCGCCGTCGTCGCGGGCAGCACCTGGGGCAATCTCGCCACCAGCCTCTACGACAACGGCACCCGGCACCTGGAGGCGGTCCGGCTGCTGATCGACTTCACCGGCGGCCCGATGGAGGAGAAGTTCGACGAGGAGACCCAGGGCATCCTCAAGGACTTCCTGGCCGGCCGGAACATGGACGCCGTGGTCGAGTGGGGCACCAAGCGCTCCCCGCAGACCTACGTGGACCGCACCAACGCCCGGGGCATCCCGACCTTCATCTCCAACACCTGGCACGAGACCCTCTTCCCGGTCGGCCCGGTGATCGAGACCTTCCGGCGGCTGACCGTGCCGAAGCGGCTGAACCTGTGGATCGGTGACCACGGCGCGCCCGAGGGCCCCGGCCTGACCGGCATCGTGAGCGGTCTGCCGTTCCCGGGCCTGCGGGTGCCGATGCGGGAGGCCTACGAGTGGCTGGACCACCACCTGCTCGACGCCGACAACGGCGTGCCGGACTGGACGGAGGTGAACGCCCAGTCCATGTTCACCTACCAGACCCTCCCCATCCCCGGCGGCAGCAACCTGATCACCGTCCCGGCGCGCCGTGAACCGCTCGCGCGGTGGGACGACTTCACCACCGGCGGCGAGTCCTGGTACCTCACGGGCGGCAACGGCTCCGGGGACGGCACGCTGTCCGACAAGCCGGCCGTCGGCTGGTCGCGGGACTTCGAGGCGGGCACCCTGACGGAGGCCGTCGCCGGGGACGGCGTCATGAAGAACGGCCAGAAGGAGTGGTTCGGCAACCCCAGGCCCTACGACCCGGCGGCGTTCGACCGCTCGCGGCTGCTGGTCTGGACGACGGACCCGCTCTCCGGCTCGACGGGCGTGGCCCGCCGGATCCGGGGCGCCGCCACCCTCCGGCTCACCGTGCGCAGCAACGTCAACGCCGCCACCTTGGTGGCGTACCTGTTCGACATCGCGCCGGACGGCTCCGCGCGGATCATCACCCACGAGCCGTACACCGTCACCGACCTGACCCCGGACGTCAACAGGTCGGTGAGCTGGCGACTCCAGGCCACCTCCTACGACCTCAAGGCCGGCCACCGCCTGGCACTGGTGGTCAACAGCCGCGACCCGCTGTACTCGTACGCCAACATGGACCTCCCCGTCCTCACGACCACCACCATCGGCTCGCAGACGGGACAGGAGGCCGCCCTGGAGCTGCCGCTCGGCTGAGCCGGGGTGCCCGTCCTGGCCCATAGCGGCTGCTTATACCTCCATAGGTCATGATCCACTGCCGTGGCGCTCCGCTCCGCGGGCGACCTACGGTGGGGGCTGCTGCCGGCGACACCGACCTCGCCGGTCAGCGGCCCCCACCGTCCCGCCCGAAAGCAGAACCACCCCGTGATCAGCACCACCGGCCCCGCCGCCACCGCCGGCACACCCACCCGCGCCCAGGCGCAGCGCCGCGCCCTCACCGTGCTGGTCGCCGGCCAGATCCTCAGCGGGGCCGGCCTGGCCGCCGGCATCACCGTCGGAGCCCTGCTCGCCCAGGACATGCTCGGCTCCACCGGCCTCGCCGGGCTGCCCAGCGCGCTGTTCACCGCCGGATCGGCCCTCGCCGCCGTCGCGGTCGGCCGCATCTCCCAGGCCAGGGGCCGCCGGCCGGGCCTGGCCGCGGGCTATCTGGCCGGCGCGCTCGGCAGCGCCGGCGTCATCGCCGCCGCCGCCCTCGACAACCCCGTGCTGCTGTTCGTCGCCCTGTTCGTCTACGGCGCCGGCACGGCCACCAACCTCCAGGCCCGCTACGCCGGCGCGGACCTCGCCGCACCCGCCCACCGCGCCCGGGCCGTCTCCACCGTCCTGGTCGCCACCACCCTCGGCGGCGTCGTCGGCCCCAACCTCGCCGCCCCCACCGGCGACCTCGCCGAGCACCTCGGCCTCCCCGCGCTCGCCGGACCGTTCCTGCTCGCCGGCGCCGCCTACGCCCTGGCCGCCCTGGTCCTGGCCGGCTGGCTGCGCCCCGACCCGCTGCTGCTCGCCCGCGAGTTGCAGCGCTCGGAGCGGCAGGGCGCGGGGGACGCCGCGACGGCCGCCACCGGGCCGGACCGGGTGCGCCGTCCGACGCTGCTGCTGGGCGCGGTGACGATGATCCTGACCCAGCTCGTCATGGTCGCGATCATGACGATGACGCCCGTCCACATGCACGACCACGGCCACGGTACGGCCGCCTCCGGCCTCGTCATCGCCGTCCACGTCGGCGCGATGTACCTGCCCTCGCCGCTGACCGGCTGGCTCGTCGACCGGCACGGCCCCACCGCGGTCGCCGCCGGCTCCGGCCTCACCCTCCTCGCGGCCGGTCTGGTCGCCGCCGCGGCGCCCGCCGACTCCGTCGCCCTCCTCGCGCTCGCGCTCGCCCTGCTCGGCCTCGGCTGGAACCTCGGACTGGTCTCCGGCACCGCGATGATCACCGACGCCGCGCCCCTCGCCACCCGGGCGAGGACCCAGGGCACGGTCGACGTCGCCATCGCGATCGCCGGCGCGACCGGCGGACTCGCCTCCGGCGTCGTCGTCTCCGCCGCCGGCTACGCCGTCCTCTCCCTCGCCGGTGGCCTGCTCGCGCTGGCCGTCCTGCCCGCCATCGCCGCCACCGCCAGGCCCCGCTGACCGGCGGCCGCGCGGTGCCCGGCGGGTGGGCGTGCTGTTCCTTCGTCAACTCCGGACCGGAAACCGGGTGCGCGGGGCGGTTGCCTGTCCTGGTGGCCATGACGATCCCGCCTCCGGAACTCCCTCCGCGCCCCGACCCGTCCGGCGGGCTCCGCGCCTCCCACGGCGAACGGGAAGCCGCGGTGGATCGGCTGCGCGACGCGGCGGCCGAGGGGCGCATCGACCTCGAAGAGCTGGATGAGCGCCTGGAGCGGGCGCTGAGGGCCAGGACGCGCGCCGAGCCGGCCGTGCTGACCGCCGACCTGCCGGGGCCGGGCCTGCCGGCGAGCCTGCCGCCGCTGGTGCTCAAGGGCGGCGTGTTCGGTGTGTCCCGGGGCCCCGGGCGCTGGGAGGTTCCCGCGCGGGTGATCGCGCACGGCGGCATGGGGGGAGTGAAGATCGACTTCACCCGGGTCGAGTGCCACCGCCCTGAGGTCGTGGTGGAGGCCTACGGGGAGACCTCCGGTGTCACGATCGTCATCCCCGACGGCTGGGCGGCGGAGACCGGCGGCATGGACCCCGGCCTCGGCGGGCTGAAGGTCGGGACCACCCCCGACCGGCTCCCGGGAACCCCGTTGATCCGGCTCACCGGCTCCGGCGGCGTGGGCGGAGTGGTGATCCGCCACCCCGGCCGCTGGGAACGGCGCAAGCTGGACGGAAACCCGCTGCGGGGCTGACCACAACCGTCATGTCCGCCCGCAGGATCGGGCCGCAACCGGGTAGGCGCCGATCCGACGGGAGGTGAGCGGCGGTGAACGGTGACGATGCGGTACTGGGCGGTGTGCTGGCCCGGCTGCTCGCCCATTCGCGGGCGCACGGGCCGGCGGAGCTGCCCGGGCTGGTGCGGGAGGCGGCCCGCGGGCTGGGCGCGGACGGGGCGGGGATCCTCCTCGCCGATGTCCAGCAGCGCCACCTCGTGCCGCTGCCCGGGCCCGGGGACGGCGAGCCCGTGGGCGAGACCGACATCGAAGGGACGCTCGGCGGCCGCGCCTACCGCTTGCGGCGGACCCAGCTCTCCAGCGGGGCGCCTCCGGTCGGCTGGTACCCGCTGGTCGACGGGGTCGAGCGGATCGGCGTCCTGCGGATCGACGGCGGAGGCCGGGACGAGGGCGCGATCGCCCGCTTCGAGGCGCTCGCCTCGCTCGTCGCCCTGCTGGCGGCGTCGAAGAGCGCGTACAGCGACCTCATCGTCGAGGTCGGGCGCAGGCGCCGGATGAGCCTCCAGGCCGAACTGCTCTGGGCGTTCCTGCCGCCCCGCACCATCGGCACCCGCGACGTCACCTCCAGCGCCGTCCTGGAGCCGGCCTACGACGTGGGCGGGGACGCCTTCGACCACTCGGTGGCGCGCGGGCACCTGCATGTGTCGGTGTTCGACGCGATGGGCCACGACCTCGCCTCCGGCGGCGCCAGCTCGGTCGCGCTGGCCGCCTGCCGCTCCACCCGGCGGGCCGGCGGCGGCCTGGCCGACATCGTCCACGCGATCGACCGCACGCTCGCCCGGTGGATCCCGGACCGGCTGCTGACGGCTGTGGTCGCCGACCTCGACACGGCCACCGGCGAGCTGTCCTGGGTCAACTGCGGCCACCCGCCGCCACTGCTGGTCCGGGGCCGCCGCATCGTCCCGGACGCCCTGCTGCGCCCCGCCGAGCTGCCGCTCGGGCTCGGTTTCCACGAGCGCGGGCCGCAGCCCGTGCACCACGCCAGGCTCCAGCCCGGCGACCGGGTCCTGGTCCACACCGACGGGGTCACCGAGGCCCGCTCGGTCTCCGGTGAGCTCTTCGGGGAACGCCGCCTCGCCGACACCCTGGTCCAGCACATGGCCGGCGGCGAGCCCGCCCCCGAGGCGCTGCGCCAGCTGATCCACGCCCTGGTCACGCACCAGGACCACCGGCTGCGGGACGACGCCACGATCCTGCTGGCGGAGTGGCACCCGCACCGGCCCGGCCGGCCCGCCGACCGCTCCGGGCCCTGGTCCTCGTAGTCCGGCCACCGGCGTTCGAGCCGCCTGTGGAACGTCCGGACGGCGGGGTCAAGGCGTGCCGCCCGGCCAGCGGGGGTGGCGTACCGGCCATCCCCGCCCGCCTGCTTGTGCGCGTACATGCCAAATGTAAGGCTGTGCGTGTTCATACGGCTGCCACGCTGACTGGACTCCCCTCGTCGCGCCGAGGGTGCCGACCGCCGTTCCGACGCTTCCCCGGGCCATCGCCGCCCGGGCGGTCGGACGGGTGCGAGCGGGCACCGGTGCCACCGGAAACCGTCCGAGTAGAGATGAGGAAGACGCATGCGCAAAATCGCGATGGCCCTGACGGCCCTGTCGCTCGTGGGGGCGGGGCTCGCCGCGGCCCCCGGCGCCTCGGCGGCGACGGCCTGCCCGAGCGGAGCGGTCTGTATCCGCGAGACGAACGGCGACATCCTGAACAAGAACATCTTCTACAGCTACGGCGCCCACAACCTCGACAACGTCACCGGTTTCCGCGTGGTCGTCAACAACCAGACCGGCGGTGCGGGCTTCCGGGAGTGCACGGGGTACAACGGCACCAACTGTTCGCCCGTGTACCGCGCCACGGGCGAGTACGAGCCGATCGACTACACGCCGATCAACTCCCTCGTCCTCGTGGCGTAGCCCTCGGAGCAGCCCGCGGCCAGAGCATGCGCGGCATCCCGGCGAGGCGCAGGGCCGAACGGCCCAGGCGCCTCGCCGACCGTGCCGGGAGCGGGGATCCTGCGAGCATGAACCGCACCCCCGACCTGGACACCGTCCGGCGGGCGGACGCCGCCGAGGTGGCCCGCCGGATCGCCGAGCACCGTGACCAGCTCGGTCTGGACGACCGGGCCCTGGCCCATCAGGCGGCCATGTCGCCCGCCTACTTCCGGCACCTGCTGGAGGCGGGCCCGGCCTTCGACCCGGCCGGCTTCGTCCGGATCGCGGCCGCGCTGCAGATGACCTGGGCGGAACTCCTGGAGGGCCGCACGGACGCCCCGCCGGGGCAGAGGCAGCCCCCGCCGGGAACCCCGCGCCCCCTGCTGGTTCCGCTCTCCGAGCCGGAGTGCTGGCTCCTGATGGGCACCCACGGGGTCGGCCGGGTGGGCCTGCCCGGCACGCCGGCGCCCACCGTCTACCCGGTGAACTACGCGGTCGACGGCCGGACGATCGTTTACCACACCTCGCCCCGCAGCGCCGCCGCGGCGGCGGACGGCTCGCCCGTCTCCTTCCAGGCCGACCACATCGACGACCGGCTGAGCGAGGGCTGGAGCGTGCTGATGCTGGGCTCGGCGCACCACGTCGACGACGCCGAGCAGGAGCGGCGGCTGGCCGGGCTTCCCGGCGCGACGCCGTGGGTGGGCGGCGACCGTCCGCTGTGGGTGCGGATCACCCCGGACGAGGTGACCGGCCGCCGCCTCGGCGCCGGCTGAGCCCGCCGGGGCGCGGGTCAGACGCCGATCGCCTGGAGGATCGGGCGGCCCAGGGTGCCGAGCCAGCCGGCCAGCGCCGAAAGTGGTCCGATCAGCGCGGTGCCGGCCGTCACCAGGGCGCCGGCCGAGCTGAGCATCCGGGTGACCCGGGTGAGACGGCCCGCCACCGCCTCGCGGTCCGGCTCGGGCCGGGCGACCTCCGTCTCCACCGCGTCGAGCTCCGAGCGGACCTCGGGGGTCACGGCCGGTGGCAGCGGGGCCTGCTCGACGGCCGTGCGGAGGTCGCCGACCAGGTCCCGCACATCCCGTCCGTCCGCCGTGAGATGGCCGGTCTGGCCGCCGTGGACGGTCTGGTTCCCGGCGACGTTGTTGACGACGCCGCCCTGCTGACTGCCGATGTTGAAGACCATGACGGTCCCTTCGCCGGGGACCCGGGCCGCCTCAGCCGGACGGCGACGGGCCCGGGTTGAGCCGGTTCTCCTCGTCCCTCTCGTACCGGCGCTGGCGGACCACGCTGCGGATCAGCATCGCTCCGCCGATCAGCAGCAGCGCCGCGCCGGTCACCCCGAGCACGATGCTGGCGTTGTGCGCGATGCCCTGGATCCGTTCGCCGAGCACCTCCGGGTAGGAGCCCTCCCAGCCGAGGAAGGCACTGCCGAGCAGGGCGAGCACGAGACCGGTGACCAGCAGGTGCCGGGCCGTGGTCCGGGCGGCGGCGATCTTGCGGAAGAACGTCTCGCGGCGGGCCAGCTGGATGTGGTCGTTCTGGAAGAAGTTGTTGACCTGGTCCCGGCCGATGTTGTTGAGGTTCTCCTTGGCCGCCTGGTTGCCGACGTCGAAGTGCGGCGACGCGTTGTACTGGTTCCCGGCGACGTTGCTGAGGTTCCCGGCCGCCCCCTGCCGTCCGACGTCGAACCGGCGGTCGTCCCCGTGCCGCGGCGCGCCCGGCGGCGGTGCGTCCGGCCGGGGCGGCGCGGCCGGGGGTTCCGGCGCGCGGTGCGCGGAAGGCCCGGCGAACGGCCTCGACGGGGCGGGGCCGGGCCAGACCGGCTCGGGAGGCGTCTCCGGCGGACGGGCCGGCTCCTGCGGGGCCTGCTCCTGCCGGGCCTGCTCCTGCGGGGCCGTCTCGGCCAGCGCCGCCACCGGCTCGGGCTCCGGCACGCCCTCACCGCCGTGCCGGGGGGCGGGCGGCCGCTCGCCCGTGACGACCGTGGGCGGCTCCGTCCCCTCGTCGGAGGCGTCCGAGTCGGAGTCGTCCGCGCCGGCGATCTCGGTCACCGCCTCCGCCGGCTCCTCGTAGTGCGCCTCCAGCGGGCCGAAGCTCAGGACGTCCCCGTCGCGGAGGATCCGCTGGCCGTGCACCCGGTGGCCGTTCAGCCGGGTGCCGTTGGTGGAGCTCAGGTCCTCGACGGTGGTGTGCCCGCCCGCCCACCAGACCACGGCGTGGCGGCGGCTGAGCAGCGGGTGCACCAGCTGGAGCCGACAGGTGGAGTCCCGGCCGACCAGGAGCGGTTTGTCGTCGAGTCGGAACACCTGGCCGCGGACCCGGTCCGGGCCGTCGACGACCAGCCGGGGTAAGGCCTGATCCTGTGAGGGCGGGCTCATGGCGCGACCTCCTACCGGGGTGCGACCGGCTGGAACCGGTGGGCCGCCGGGGGCGGTGAAACGCTTCGCCGCCCGCCGGCTCGAATGCGTTCACTTCCAGTAAAGGCCACTTCGGGCCCGGAGCACAGCCCTGTCCGGCCCTTTTCCGGCCGCCCGGCGGGCGGGAGGCGGGCTCCCGTCGGCAGCTGACGGCCCGGAGGCCGCCGGACGGCGGCGGGGGTCGCGGACACAGCGATACGATGACCGTACCGTGCGTGACGAACGGGAGGCTCCCATGAGTGTGACGAACCGGTACCGGGACGCCTGGGAGGGCTTCTGGCGCGACGCGCCAGAGGGGGAGGGTGCGGTGATCTGGGACGCGGCACCGGCCCTCACCGCCGAACGCCACCTCGCGCTGTTCGCCCCGCACCTGGCCGACCCGGAGCTGCCGGTGGTCGACCTCGGCTGCGGCAACGGCACCCAGACCCGCTTCCTGGCCGGCCGCTTCGCCCGCGTCCTCGGCGCCGACCTCTCCGCCGCCGCCGTCGAGCTCGCCCGGCGCTCCGACCCGGCGGAGCGGGCCGCCTACCTGCGGCTGGACGCCACCGACCCGGTGGCCGTCCGGGCGCTGCACGACCGCCTCGGTGACGCCAATGTCTACCTGCGCGGCGTGATCCACCAGAGCGAGCCGGCCGACCGCCGCCCGGTCGCCGAGGCCGTCGCCACCCTGCTCGGCGAGCGCGGCCGGGCCTTCCTGGTCGAACTCTCCGAAGCGGCCAAGGGCGTCCTCGGCGCGCTCGCCGGCGGCCCGGCCGGCCCGCCCCCGAAGCTGCGCCCGGTGTTCGCCCACGGCCTGGCGCCCGCCGAGGTCGCCGACGCGGCCTTCGGGGAGGTGCTGCGCGCGGCCGGTCTCACCGTCCTCGAATCCGGTGAACTCCCGCTGGCCACCACGGAGTTCACCCCTGACGGCGAGCGGATCGAGCTGCCGGCGCACTGGGTGGCGGTGGCCCCGGACGGGGCCCGGCGGCCCTGAGCCGCCCCCTCGGCCGGCGCCCCGGGAACGGTGGCCGGTGAACCGCGCGGCGGCCGCAGCGCGTCGTTCCTGATATGACCGTTCTTCTGCCCGCCCCACCGTTCCGTGCCCCCGCGCCGCCCGTCCGCGTCGCGATACCCGTCGCCCCCGCCCGGAGGGCCGGGTGAGGGCCCCGGGCGCCCTCGGCGTCCTCTCCGGGCGCAAGGGGTACGCGGCGGTCGCGCTGGCGGTGGTGGCCGCCGTGGCGGCGGGGCTGATGTGGTGGAAGCCGTGGGCCGGCGACGCGGGGCCGAAGCCGTTGGCGTTCACCACGGCCGCCGGCGGCACCGAGCGGTTCGGGACCGGCGAGAAGCTGTACCGGTACAAGGTGCGGGCGGAGGACGGGCTGAAGATCGGCCCGGACCAGTTCGCCGCCGAGGTCGACAAGGTCCTCGGGGACGTGCGGCGCGGCTGGGCGGCCGGCGGCGCGGTGTCGTTCCAGCGGGTGGCCGCCGACCCGGTGGACTTCACCGTCTACCTCGCCACGCCGCAGTCCACCGACCGGATCTGCGGCCAGTACGGGCTGGACACCGGCGGCTGGGTGAACTGCGCGGCCAACCGCCAGGTCGTCATCAACCTCAAGCGCTGGACGGAGCTGTCGGAGTTCTACACCGGCAAGCCCGAGGAGTACCACGCCCTCGCGGTCAACCACGAGGTCGGGCACATCCTCGGGCAGGGCCACGTCGACTGCCCCGCTCCCGGGGCGCCCGCGCCGGTGATGATGCAGCAGATCAAGGGGCTGCACGGCTGCGTGCCGAACGGCCGGCCGTACGGCGAGGACGGCGCCCAGCTCACCGGACCGACGCTCCCGGTGACCGCGCCCTCGCCGTGACGGCCCGCCGCTCCGCGGCCCGGCCGCGCTACACGCCGGCCCGGTCGGCGGCCGGGGCCGCGCGCTCCGGGAGTTCCGCGTCCAGCGCGCGCAGGATGTCCTCGACGCTCTGCTTGGCGTCGCCGAACAGCATGGCGCTGTTCTCCCGGAAGAACAGCGGGTTCTGCACCCCCGCGTAGCCGGAGGCCATCGACCGCTTGAACACGATCACCTGCTCCGCCTCCCAGACCCGCAGCACCGGCATGCCCGCGATCGGGCTGGCCGGGTCGTCCATCGCGGCCGGGTTGACGGTGTCGTTGGCGCCGATGACCAGGACGACGCCGGTGGCGGCGAAGTCGTCGTTGATCTCGTCCATCTCCAGGACGATGTCATAGGGCACCTTCGCCTCGGCGAGCAGCACGTTCATGTGGCCGGGCAGCCGCCCGGCGACCGGGTGCACGCCGAAGCGCACCCGCACGCCGCGCTCGCGCAGCCGCCGGGTGAGCTCCGCGACCGGGTGCTGCGCCTGAGCCACCGCCATGCCGTAGCCGGGCGTGATGACGACCGACTCGGCCTGCGCCAGCTGACGGGCCGCCTCCTCGGCACGGACCTCCCGGTGTTCGCCCTGCTCCTCGCCGCCGCCCGACGAGGTCTCGATGCCGAAACCGCCGGCGATGACGGACAGGAAGGAACGGTTCATCGCCCGGCACATGATGTACGACAGGTACGCACCCGAGGAGCCGACCAGGGCGCCGGTGACGATGAGCAGGTTGTTGTCGAGCAGGAACCCGGCGGCCGCCGCGGCCCAGCCGGAGTAGCTGTTGAGCATGGAGACGACCACGGGCATGTCGCCGCCGCCGATCGAGGCGACCAGGTGCCAGCCCAGCGCGAGGGCGAGCACGGTGACCGCGATCATCAGGCCGAGGCCGGGGCTGGCCGTGAACCAGACCGTCAGCGCCACGAACGCGCCCAGTGCGCCGATGTTCAGCGCGTTCTTGCCGGGCAGCACCAGCGGGCGCGAGGCGATCCGCGCGGACAGCTTGAGGAAGGCGACGATCGAGCCGGTGAAGGTGACGGCGCCGATGAAGATGCCGATGAACACCTCGGCGTGGTGGATGCCCAGCAGGTCGGCGGGGACGGCGCTCCGGGCGTCGCCGTGCGCCTCGACCTCCAGGTAGCTGTTCCAGCCGACCAGCACCGCGGCCAGGCCGACGAAGCTGTGCAGGACGGCGATCAGCTCCGGCATCTGCGTCATCTCGACCTGCCGCGCCCGCCACAGGCCGATCGCGCCGCCCAGCGCCATCGCGAGCACGATCAGGGCGACGGCGCCGGCGGTGATGCTCTGCGCCGCCACCACGATGGTGGCGACCAGCGCGAGCGCCATGCCGGCGATGCCGTAGACGACGCCGGCGCGCGAGGTGCGGTGCTGGGAGAGTCCGGCCAGGCTGAGGATGAACAGCAGGGCGGCGACCAGGTCCGCGGCGTGGGCTGCCGTTGTGGCGGTCATCGGCCTCAGCGCCTTTCGGGGGACGTCGAGAACATGCTCAGCATGCGGCGGGTGACGGCGAAGCCGCCGAAGATGTTGACGCTGGTCAGCAGCAGCGCCACGAAGGCCAGCACGGTGACCAGGGCGCGCTCGTGCCCGATCTGGAGCAGCGCGCCGATCACCACGATCCCGGAGATCGCGTTGGTGACCGACATCAGCGGGGTGTGCAGGGCGTGGTGGACCTTGCCGATCACGTAGTAGCCGATCACCACGGCGAGCGCGAACACCGTGAAGTTCTGTGCGAGTTGGGCCGGGGCGTAGGCGACCAGCAGGAACATCGCCAGCATCCCGGCGCCGATCAGGCCGAACCGGGCCGCCGGGGTGAGCCGGGGCCGCCCGGGCTCGGCGGGGGGCGCGGTGGGGGCCGCCGCCGCCGCGGGGGCGGGCGCGGCCGAGACGGCCACGGGCGGCGGCGGCCAGGTGACCTGGCCCGCGCGGGCCACCGTCACCGCCCGCTGCACCACGTCCTCGAAGTCCAGGACCAGCCGGCCGTCCTTGTCCGGCGTCAGCAGTTTCAGCAGGTTCACCAGGTTGGTGCCGAACAGCTGCGAGGCCTGGGCCGGCAGCCGGGAGGCGAGGTCGGTGTAGCCGATGATGGTGACGCCGTTGCCGGTGACCACCGTCCGGCCGGCGACCGTGCCCTCGACGTTGCCGCCCTGCGCGGCGGCCATGTCGACGACGACGCTGCCCGGTTTCATCGCCGCCACGTCCGCCGCCGTGAGCAGGCGCGGGGCCGGGCGGCCGGGGATCAGCGCGGTGGTGACCACGATGTCCACGTCCTGCGCCTGCGCGTGGTACAGCTCGGCCGCCGCGCGGTCGTAGTCGGCCGAGGTCGCCTTGGCGTAGCCGTCGGTGCTCGCCTCCTGGGCGACGTCCACCGCCAGGTACTCGCCGCCCAGCGACCTGACCTGGTCGGCGACCTCGGGGCGCGGGTCGGTCGCCCGGACGACGGCCCCCAGGCTGGAGGCGGCGCCGATCGCGGCGAGCCCGGCCACGCCGGCCCCGGCCACCAGGACCTTCGCCGGGGGGACCTTGCCGGCGGCCGTCACCTGGCCGGTGAAGAACCGCCCGAACACATGGGCCGCCTCGATCACCGCCCGGTACCCGGCGATGTTCGCCATCGAGCTGAGCACGTCCATCGACTGGGCCCGGGAGATCCGCGGCACCGCGTCCAGCGCGAGCGCGGTGACCGGGCGCGCGGCCAGCGCCGCCAGCAGTTCGGGCCGCTGCGCCGGGGCGAGCAGGCCGATCAGGGTCGTGCCGTCGCGCAGCCGGGCCAGCTCGGCGGTCGAGGGGGCGTTGACCTTGAGGACGACGTCGGCCGCCCAGGCGTCGCCGGTCTCCGCGCCGGCCTCGGCATAGGCCCGGTCGGTGAACCCGGAGGCCTCGCCGGCCCCGGACTCGACGACGACCCGGTAGCCGAGGGCCAGGATGCCCCGCACCGTCGACGGTGTCGCGGCGACCCGGGTCTCCCCGGCGGCCGACTCGGCGACCACGCCGACGCGCTGCGGTGGATGGTGCGTGGAGCCCTGTGCAGTCATCACTCGTGCCTCTCTCATCGGAGAAACCGTTTGACGGCGGGATCCGCCTTCCCTGGGAGTCTCGCTCCCTTGGAGGCAGGAACCTACCCGCCACGGCCCCGCGTGGCGACAGGCACGACCGGTGAGCCGCCTCACCGGTTCGTGTCCGGCCGGGCTCAGAATCCCCGGGCGGCGGCCCCGTCGCGCAGCAGGGCGAAGGCCGTGACGGTCTCGTCGGCGGCGATCCTGCCGACCTCCTCGGCGTCCTGCCCGGCGGCGAGCCGGGTCCAGACGGCGCGGGCGAGCACCTGGCGGACGGCCACGTACTGGGCGGCGAGCAGCCGGGCGGCCATGCCGCCGTCCGGGTCCAGGGCCTCGGTGAGCGCGCGGGTGTCGGCGTCGAGGTAGTCCACCAGGTGGGCGGAGAGGCCGGGGGTCTCGTAGACCAGCCGGAGGAAGGCGATCGCCTGGGGGTGGGCGGTCATCCCGGTGCTGGGGTCGCGGTCCGCCAGCCCCTGGAGGCGGTGGCGTTCCAGCGCGTCCAGCGGCGTGACGCCGGCGGGGCGCTCCCGCACCACCCGTCCGGCCTCGCCGAGGTGGTCGGCGAAGCGGTGCAGGACCAGCTCCTCCTTGCTGGCGAAGTAGCGGAACAGGGTGGGCTTGGAGACCTCGGCGGCGGCGGCGATCTCGGCCACCGAGACCTGGTCGAAGCCGCGGGCGAGGAAGAGCGAGATGGCGGTGTTCGCGATGGCCTGGCGGGTGCGCTGCTTCTTGAGGCTCCGCAGGCCGGGATCGGTGTCGTTCTCGTCGGGGTTCATGGCACAAGCATAACTCGGGAATGTTTGTTACTCGGTTGCTTTCATTACCGAGTTGCTGTTCCATGGGGCGGAGAGACGACGACCGGAAGAGGTGGGGAACGTGACGACCGTGGTGATCGCGGGGGCGGGGCCGACCGGACTGACCCTGGCGTGCGGGCTGGCCCGGCAGGGCGTGGCGGTCCGGGTGATCGACCGGGCGGCGCGCTTCCCCACCGGCTCGCGCGGCAAGACGCTCAATCCGCGCAGCCTGGAGATCCTCGCCGACCTGGGGCTGGGCGATCGGCTGGCGGCCGCGGGCCGTACCCGTCTGCCGTTCCGCAAGTACTTCGAGGGCCGGTTCGTCAACGAGACCGAGCCGTTCGCCGACGCCGTTCCCACCGCCGCCACCCCGTACGCGGCGAGCCTGTGGCTGCCGCAGACCCGGGTCGAGCGGCTGCTGCGCGAGCGGCTCGCCGGCCACGGGGTGCGGGTCGAGGCCGCCACCGAACTGGTGGACCTGCGGCAGGACGGTGCCGGGGTGGAGGTCCGGCTCGCGGACGGCGGGCGGATCGCCGCCGAGTACCTGGTCGCCTGCGACGGCGGGCGCTCCACGGTGCGCGGGCTGCTGGGCATCCCGTTCATCGGCGTCGGCGACCCGGAGCCGGCGATGGTCTGCGGCGACGTGGAGGTCGAGGGGCTGGACCCGGGCGCCTGGCACCAGTGGTTCGGGCCGAAGGGCGCGTTCATGCTCTGCCCGTTCACCGGCACCCGCCGCTGGCAGCTCCAGTCGAGCCCGGAGACGGACGCCGACGGCAGGCCGGTCGCCCCGTCGCTGGAGGGCTTCCGGCGGCTGGCCGCCCTGCACACCGGGCGCGCGGACCTGCGGCTGCGCAACGCCACCTGGCTGTCCACCTGGCGGGTCAACGTCCGGATGGCCGAGCGCTACCGCGAGGGGCGGGTGTTCCTGGCCGGCGACTGTGCGCACGTCCACCCGACGGCGGGCGGGCTCGGCATGAACACCGGCATCCAGGACGCCTGGAACCTCGCCTGGAAGCTCGGCCACGTGCTGCGCGGCCTCGCCGGACCGGGCCTGCTGGACACCTACCAGGAGGAGCGGCGGCCGATCGGCGCCTGGACGCTGGACGTCACCGGCGCCGGCATGGCGGCCGTCGCCGAGGAGAGCGCCACCCCCGGCGTCGGCGTCGAGGCCGGCGGGGTGGGCGTCCTCACCGGCCTCGCGCTGGGCTACCGGTGGAGCAGCCTGGCCGCCGACCGCCTCGCCGGCCCCGTCCGGGCGGGGGACCGGGCGCCGGACGGCCACTGCCCGGGGCCCGACGGCGCGCCGGCCCGGCTGTTCGACCACTTCGCCGGGGACCACTTCACGCTGCTCGGCCTCGGGCCGGGCACCCGTCCGTACCTGACCGGACTGCCCGGCCACGTCCGTCCGGTGCCGCTGGACGACCCCGACGGCGCGCTCCGCCGGGCGTACGGGATCACCGGCGACGCCCTGGTCCTGGTCCGGCCCGACCATCACATCGCCCTCGTCGCCCGGCCGGACGACCGCGCCGCGGTGCCCGGTTACCTGGCGGCGCTCGGGGCGTAGGGCCTGTCGCGGCCGGGCGTCAGGGGCGGGGCCGGACGGCCATGCCGGGCCGGCGCCGGTGGACCGTCAGATAGACGACGCCCTCCGGACCCGCCGCGACGGCGCGCGCGGCGCCGTGCGGCACGGTGCGCAGCACGCCCGGCTCCAGCACGTGGGCGACGCCGCCGCAGCGCAGGGTGCCCCGGCCGGCGATCCCCAGCAGCAGGACGTCCAGGTCCGGTTCGACGTGCTCGGCGACGGACGCCCCGGGGCGCAGCCGCACGACGTTGGCGTCCAGCTGGCGCTGCGCCCCGGTCAGCCGCCACAGCGCCCCGCCCTGGTCGGCGCCCGCCTCCCGGAGCAGTTCGTCCAGGACCACGCCCTCGCCGAGGGCCTCCGCATCCGTCATGCCGGACATCATCCCATCCGTGCCGGGGCGTTCTCCGGTCCACCGGCGGTCCGGCGCCGCGGACCCGGCAAAGATCCGCAAGACACGCCCTAACGCCCGGCGGCCTCCGCTCCGTTCAGGGTGACGGGCAGGCCGGCCTCGATGCGCTCCAGCAGTCGGCCGCCGTGCACGCCGGGGGCGTCGAAGTGGCGCAGCTCGTCGTGGTCGTCCTCGCCCTCGGCGCGCAGCACCTCGGGCACCAGCACGCTCTCGGGGGCGACCGGCGGCGCCTGCGGGTCGGGCGCCAGGTACGGGGGCGCGATCACCGGCCCGTGCAGGGTGCCGCCGATGAGGTCCGGCTCGAACTCGGAGGACAGGACGGTGACCCGGGCGTGCAGGTCGCCGTTGATCATCACCAGCTTCTCGGTCATGTGGCCGATGAAGGCCTCCACCCGGACGTCCCCGCGGACCAGGAGCTTGGCGTCGCCCTCCAGGTGGACGGCGGCGGCCCGGAGGTTGCCGAGGACGATCAGCGCGGGGCAGCCGTCGTCGATGTTGAGGATCGCGCCGCCCACGGTGAGGTCGCCGTCGACGATGTAGCCGGTGCCCTCCAGGTCGGCGGCGTCGAGGTCGAGGAGCCCCTCGACGGAGAGGTCGCCGGCGTGGACGTCGTACTCCTCCTCGTAGAGGTTCTCGTAGGAGTCCTCGGGCAGCCCGCGACGCTCGAAGAGGGCGACGGACTCGTCCCAACTGTGCAGTGTGGTCGTGATGTTCATGGGCGGAACTGTGCCACGGGGCACTGTCAGCCGCCCCCGCCGGGCCGCCCGGCGGGGGCGGGGCGGCTCAGCCCTGCGGCTGGTTGATGTTGACCAGCCAGGTGATGCCGAAGCGGTCCGTGCACATGCCGAAGACATCACCCCACATCTGGCGCTCCAGTGGGACCAGGACGGTGCCGTCGGCGGACAGTTGCTCCCAGTAGCCGCGCAGTTCGGCCTCGTCGTCGCCGCTGACGGATACCGAGATGTTGTTGCCGGGCGTGTACGGCATGCCGGGCGGGGTGTCGGCGGCCATCAGCGTGAAGCCCGCGGAGGTCGTCAGCATGCCGTGCATGATCCGGTCGGCGCCCGGGCCGTCCCCGCCGCCGAACTCGCCGTAGGTGTTGAGCTTCAACTCGCCGCCGAAGACGTCCCGGTAGAACTCCAGGGCCGGCCGGGCGTCGCCGGTGTAGTTGATGTAGGGATTGAGGATGGAGGGCATGATCGGTCCCTTTCCTGGGGGAATGTCCGCTTCGTAGCGTAGGGAATGACGCGCCGAAGGGCGGGCCGACGCCCCGGCGCGGAGCCGCGGGACCCGCCGTCCTGCCCGGACCGCGCCCCACCTTGCCCGGAAGGCCCTTCCGCTCCCCGGGCGCTTCTGGCAGCATCGTCCGCTATTCGATGACCACGGGTCGCTGATCGGTGCGCCGGGCGCGCGGGGGAGGAGCGGGATGCTGGACCACGGCGGGCCCGGCCGGCGCGCCGACGCCCACCGGCCGGCGGCCTGGGTGCGGACGCGGCTGCGCTCGGCCCGGGCGGCGGCCCTGCTGACGGCCGTGCTCGCACTGGTGACCGTCTTCGCCGCGGCTGCCCTGCCCCGGGCCGCCGACCGGGGCGCCGACGACGCGCTCGGCAGGTTCGTCCTCGACCGCGGCGTCAAGGCCACCAGCCTCCACCTCACCGCCCGCCCGCTGCCCGGCACCCGGGCCGCCGACCTCGACGCCCAGCGCGAACGGCTGGTGCACCGGATCGGCGCGGACCTCCCGCTCACCCGGGACGGCGAGCACCACGGCACCCGCGCCCTGGCCGACCGGCCGATGCCCGGCGACGGGTACGACCGGCCCGGCGGGATCGCCCCGCAGCTGCACCTGCTCCACCTGGAGGACCTCGCCGAGCACGCGACGCTGACCGAGGGCGGCTGGCCGGGACCGGCGCAGCCGGGGGAGCCGCTGCCGATCGCCGTCAGCGGGCGGGCCGCCGAGAGCATCCGGCTGCGGGTCGGCGACGTCATCGACAGCGGGCCCGTCGAGGACGGCCCCGCCCGGGGCGCCCCGGCCCGGGTCCGGATCGTCGGGGTCTACCAGGCCGACGACCCCCGCGAGCGCTTCTGGCAGGACCTGCCCTGCCCCGAACGCGCCTGCCTGAAGACCCTCGACGGCGGCGGCGTCCGCTGGGAGACCGCCGGCGTCGTCGGCGGCGAGGCCCTCCCCGCGCTGCTCGCCTGGGGCGGGGGCGGCGAGGACTTCTGGCGCCTGCCCCTCGACCCGCACGCCCTGCGCGCCGACCGGCTCGCCGACCTGCGCGCCGGCGTCGGCGCCTACCTGGCCGGACCCGGCGCCATCGAGGCCGCCACGGCGGCCGGCCGCCCCGACCTGAGCCTCAGCAGCCTGCTGCCGGAGGTGCTCGCCGACGCCACCACCCGCCACCAAGCCACCGCCCCGCTCGCGGCCATCGGCCCGGCCGGGGTGGCCGGCGTCGCCACCGTGGTGCTCTGCCTGGCCGCCGCCCTCGCCGCCGACCGGCGAGCCGCCGAACTCCGGCTGCTCCAGGCCCGCGGCGGCTCACGCACCGGCATCCTGCTGCGGCTGCTCGGCGAGAACGCCGTCACCGTGCTGCCGGCCGCCGTCGCCGGCGCCGCGCTCGCCCTGCTCCTGCTGCCCGCCCCGCGCTGGACGGCGGCCGTCCTCGCCGCCGGGGCCACCACGCTGCTCGCGCTACTGGCCCTGCCGGTGCGCGCCGCCGCGCTGCTCGCCCGCCCCGGGCCCGCCGACGGCCGGGGGACCCACGCCCGACGCCGGCTCGTCGGCGAACTCCTCGTCCTCGCCGTCACCGCCGCGGCCGTGGCCGAGGTCCGCCGCCGGGGCGCCGCTCCACCCGGCACCGGACCGGACCCGCTGCTGGTCGCCGCACCGCCGCTGGTCGCGCTCACCGGCGGCCTGCTGCTGGCCCGCGTCCAGCCGTGGCTGGTCGGCCGGCTCGCCGCCGCCGCCCGGCGCGGCCGCGGCCTGATCGCCTTCCTCGGCCTCGCCAGGACCGCCCGCGACACCGCCGGCCGCCGCCGGCCCGCCGTGCTGCCGATCCTCGCCCTGCTGCTCGCCGTCACCACCGCCGGCTTCGGGGCCACCGTGCTCGACACCGTCGACGGCGCCCGGCTGCGCGCCGCCCGCACGGCGGTCGGCGGCGACGCCGCGGTCCTCGTCCCGCCCGACGCGCCGCTGCCCGAACCGTTCCTCACGGCCGCCGCCGCGCTGCCCGGTGTCCGCGCCGCCAGCCCCGTCCGGATCGAACGGCAGACCTACGTCCTCGGCGCCGGCCGGCTCGCCGTCCAGACCACCGCCGTGGTGGTCGAACCCCGGGCCTACGCCGAGATCGCCCGCACCGTCGGCGCCGGCCCCTTCGACCCCGCCCTCCTCGCCGCGCCGCCCGGCGGCCCCGACGCCCCGGTGCCCGCCCTGGTCAGCCCCGGCCTCGCCGAGCGCCTCCCGGCCGGACCGCAGCGGCTGCGCACCCCCGGCGGCGAACTGCTCGCCACCGTCACCGGCAGCGTCGCCGCCACCCCCGCGCTGCCCGAGGCGATCCGCGAGTTCATCGTGCTGCCGGTCGGCCCGGCCACCGCGCGCCTGCCGGAACTCGCCCGCGCCGACAACTGGTTCGCCGTCGGTGACGTCGACGGCGACCGACTGCGCACGCTCTTCACCCACAGCGGCCTGGCCGACGCGACCGGCCTCGCCGAACTCCTGCGCGAGGAGGCCAGGGAGGTCAGCCGGGAACCGGACGGCATCCCCGACGGCTACCGGGTGCGCACCAGCCACGAGGTGGACGCCGAACTGGCCGCCGACCCCCTCCAGCACTCCACCGTGCGGCTGTTCCGCGCCGCGGCCGCCGCCGGCACCGGATTCGCCCTGCTCGCCGTCCTGCTGACCGTCCTGCGGGCCTCGCCCGACCGCGCGGCGCTGCTCGCCCGGCTGCGCACCATGGGCCTGCGCCCCCGCCAGGGCCTGACCCTGATCATCGCGGAGACCCTCCCGCAGACCCTGGCCGCGGTGGCCGGCGGCGCCGTGGTCGCGACGGCGGCGGTGGCCCTGCTCGGACCGGCGTTCGACCTCTCGCTCCTGGTCGGCGCCACGGTGGACGACGCCCTGGCCCCGCTGGCGGCGCCGGTGCTGCGGCCCGCCGCCGTCCTGGCGCTGCTGGTCTGCGCCGCCGTGGTGCTGGAGGCGCTGGTGTCCGGCCGGCGCCAGATCGCCGCCGAACTCCGCGCGGGCGAGCAGCGTTGAGCGGGCGCCCGGTGCCCTTCGGCGACCGGGCGCCCGCACGGCTCAGTCGAGGATCCGCCCGCCGTGGTAGCGCAGTTCGTAGGCGCGCTCGCCGGCGGCGGTCAGGATGTGCTCGACGCCCCGGAAGCGGTCGACCTCCCCGGTCGGCTCGTCGACGTACCGGTACGCGCCGACGGTGTACCGGAAGCCGCCGAGGAAGCGCCCCTCGGCGTAGAGGGCGGTCAGCGCCGCCTTGACGGTCTCGCCGGCGGCGAAGGCCGTGATGCCGTCGGTGAGCAGGTACCCGTGGTAGTTCATGGCCCAGAGCGGGCGCTGCCCGAGGTGCACGGTCTCCTGCCCGAGGAAGTCGGTGCCGCCGAAGTAGCTGTCCCGGTAGACGAGTTCGCCCTCGCGGTACGCCAGGTCGTGCGAACCGGGGCGGGACGGAGCCACCTGGCCGCGGCCGCCCGCGTAGGTCGCCGCCTTGGCGCGGACCACGAAGGCGTTCAGTTCGCCGGACGTCGGATCGGTGGAAAGGGGATCGATACGCATGCGCGGTGTCCTACCATCCGGCACCGACAACCGGGCGGCGGACGTAGGCTGCGGGCAGCAGATCGTGATTCGACAAGGGGGCGTGACGATGGAGGTTACGAACAGCATCACCGGGACGGTGCACATCGCCGGACGGGTGGTCCAGACCGGCAGCATGTCGGTCGGGCCGGGCCTCGACGAGGCCGCCGAGGCCGCGATCGAGGCCGGGCTGGCCGCCGAGGGCGCGCCGGTGACCCTGACCCGCGGCGAGTACGCGGCGGTGCTGGGGCTGCTCGGGCAGGTGGGGACGGCGACCGGCTCCGAGACCGTGCAGGGCCTGGCGGAACGTCTGTCGGGCCGCTGACGGCGGCCCGGCCCCGGGCGCTTCGAGGCGCCCGGGGCCCGGGGGCGGTCAGGAGGCGACGAAGGCGACCAGGTCCTTGGTGAACTCGGCCTCGAACGCGCCGGTCAGGCCGTGCGGCGCGCCCGCGTAGACCTTCAGGGTGCCCTGGGGGAGCAGCTTGACGGCCTTCCGGGCGGAGGCGGCGATCGGGACGATCTGGTCGTCGTCACCGTGCGCGACCAGCACCGGGATGTCGATCTTCTTGAGGTCCTCGGTGAAGTCGGTCTCCGAGAACGCCTCGACGCAGTCCAGCGCGTTCTTCAGGCCGGCCTGCATGCCCTGCAGCCAGAACTCGCGGCGCTTGCCCTCGGAGACCGCGGCGCCGGGGCGGTTGTAGCCGTAGAAGGCCTCGCTCAGGTCGTAGTAGAACTGCGACCGGTCGGTGGCGACACCCGCGCGGATGCCGTCGAAGGCCTCCAGCGGGGTGCCCTCGGGGTTGGCCTCGGTGCGCAGCATCAGCGGCGGGACGGCGCCCAGCAGGACGGCCTTGCGCACCCGGGCGCTGCCGTGCCGGCCGAGGTAGCGGGCGACCTCGCCGCCGCCGGTGGAGTGGCCGACCAGCACCGCGTCGGTGAGGTCGAGCTGGTCGAGCAGCTCGGCCAGGTCGTCGGCGTACTGGTCCATGTGGTTGCCGTCCCACGTCTGGGTGGAGCGGCCGTGGCCGCGCCGGTCGTGGGCGATCACCCGGAAGCCGGCCGAGGCGAGGGCCACCGCCTGGTTCTCCCAGGCGTCGGCGTTCAGCGGCCAGCCGTGCGACAGGACGACGGGCCGTCCGCTGCCCCAGTCCTTGTAGAACTTCTGGGAACCGTCGGAAAGGGTGATGAAGGGCATGACGGCCTTTCGGTCGAGCTCGTCGAGCAGGGAGTGGACGCCGGTCCGGGTGCGCTCTCGGGGCGTTCCGGCCGACTGGTTCCCAGCATGACCGGCGAGGCGGGCGCAGGCACGGCCGTGGCGCCTTCCGTGCACCGTCAGGCAAGTGCCGTGCGGTACGGAGCACGTCCCCCCAGGTGGCGGAGAACCGGCCGGGTGCGAACCGCCCGGCCCGTTCCTAGGCTGGTGGCATGGGCGACTTCGACGGCTTCACGGCCCTGCTCGACTACCCGGTCTACGTGGTCACCGCGCCCGGACCGCCACCGGCCGGGTGCCTGGTCGGCTTCGCGGGCCAGTGCTCGATCGACCCCGCGCGGTTCGTGGTGTGGATCTCCAAGGCGAACCACACCTACGACACGGCCCTCGCCGCCGACGCGCTGGGCGTCCACCTGCTGCCGTACGGGCACGGGCTGGCCGCGCTCTTCGGCGGCCGCAGCGGCGACGACACCGACAAGTTCGCGGCCGTCGAGTGGTACCACGGGCCGTACGGGGTGCCGGTGCTCGCGGAGGCGCCCGCCTGGTTCGTCGGCCGGGTGCTGGACTGCGCCGACTGGGGCGACCACACCGGCCTGCTGCTGGCCCCGGTCGCCGCCGCAGCCCCGCCCGCGGGGGCCGTCCCGGTGCTCTCCTACCGCGACGTCGCCGCCATCGACGCCGGCCACCCGGCCTGATCCCGCGCCAACCGGGCACCCCGCCCGGGCACTTGACGGATGCCGGCCGGGCAGTGTCGGTGGCCCGTCCTAGGCTCCTGGGCCATGAGCATGATCGGGCGTTACCTGCGGCTCGGCGCCGGGGAGTTGGAGCGGGCCGAGCGGGAGCCGGAGTGGGCCCTGGAGTTCGTCCAGGAGCTGGACGAGGCGGGCGGCGGCGAGCGGTCGGGCGGCG
Source organism: Kitasatospora sp. NPDC008115 (assembly GCF_042957205.1). NCBI lineage: Bacteria > Bacillati > Actinomycetota > Actinomycetes > Kitasatosporales > Streptomycetaceae > Kitasatospora > Kitasatospora sp. NPDC008115. The sequence goes on from NZ_JBIBHU010000029.1 coordinate 29,458, forward strand.
GCTGGGCGCGGCTGCACCGGACCGGAACGGCCTGGCAGGCGCTGGACTTCCTGCTGCGCCGCCGGGGGTTCCCGGTCGACCTCGTGCACGGCGAGGGGGAGCTGCCGGGCGCGGAGGACTGGGGCTACGGGCCGCCGTCCCTGATCACCCCGGAGCGGGTCGCGCTCGCCGCCGGGGCGCTCGCGGAGCTGGACCCGGGCAGGCTGGTCGAGGGGGTCCGGGCGGCGGACCTCGCCGAGGCGCGGGTGTACCCGCAGGGCCGGTGGGCGGAGGAGGACTCGCTGCACCTGGTCACGGCCGAGTACCGGGCGCTGTCGGACTTCGTCCGGGCGGTGGCGACCCGTCGGCACGGGGTGCTGGTGTGGATCGAGTGACCCGGCGACGGGCGGCGGGCAGCGGGGCATGTCGGTACATTGAGGACATTACGGAAATTCGGGAGCAGTCCCGGTCCAGCGTGTCCACGCAAAGAAGGCCGAGCCGCCTTCGGAAAGGGTCTCCATGCAGCGTGCCCTCAGCCCCGCCGTCCTCGCCGAGCTGCGTCGGCCGAGGCCGTATCCGGCGGTGTCGATCCTGATGCCCACGCACCGCCGGGAGCCGGACAACGCGCAGGACCCGGTCCGGCTGCGCAACCTGCTGGCCGAGGCCAAGGAGAAGGTCCAGGCCGACCCCGAGGTCTCCCGCGCGGACCGGATCAGCGTCCTGGAGCAGCTCGACCGGGCCCTCGCCGAGGTCGACCTGGTGCACGCCGAGGACGGCCTGGCCATCCTCGCCGCCCCCGGTGAGCACCAGGTCTGGTCGCTCGCGCGCCCCGCGCCCGCCCGGGTGGTGCTGTCGGACACCTACCTCACCCGCAACCTGGTCGCCGCGCAGGCCGCCGAGCGCCCCTACTGGGTGCTCGCGGTGGCCGCCGACCGGGTGGTGCTGTGGAGCGGCGACGAGGAGCGGGTCACCGAGGACCGCGAGCACGGCTTCCCGCTGGTGCGGGTCTTCGACAACCCCGACCCCGAGCGGCAGGAGCAGATCGGCGACACCCCCAGCACCTTCCGCGACGAGGAGACCAAGACCTTCCTGCGGCAGGCCGACACGGCCGTCGGCAAGCTGCTCGCCGCCGACCGCCGCCCGCTCTACGTGACCGGCGAGGCCGCCGCGCTCGCCCTGCTGGACGCCGTCGGCCCGATCGCCAAGGAGGCCACCGAGCAGCTCCCGCACGGCGGCCTCGCCCAGGCGGACGGCGAGGCGGTCCGCAAGGCGGTCGAGTCCGCCGTGCGCGCCCACGCCGAGCGCGAGACCACCGAGGCGCTCGCCCAGCTCGACGCGGCGCGCGGCCGGCAGACCTTCGCGGCCGGCCTGGACGAGGTCTGGCGGGCCGCCGGCGAGGGCCGGCTCGGCCGGCTGGTGGTCGAGGAGAACTTCCGCACCACCGTCCGCGACGACGGCGCGCACCTGGTGCCCGCGGCGGCCGAGGAGTCCGGCGCGCGCGAGGACATCGTCGACGAGGTCGTCGAGCGCACCCTCGACACCGGCGGCCGGGTCAGCTTCGTGCCCGACGGCACCCTGTCCGACGCCGGACGGATCGCCGCCGTGCTGCGCTACTGACGGCCCGGGCGCCACCGACGCCGCGGGCGTTCCCGGGGCATCCCCGGGAGACGGGCGGCTACCGGACGGCGATCCCGACCAGGCAGGTGTCGTCGTCCGTGTCCGCGTTGCTGTAGCGCAGCAGGTGGTCCAGGTGCTCCTCCAGGCCGTCCGCTCCGCCCGCCGCCGTCTCGCAGGCCTGCTCGGCGAGCGCCATCAGGCCCGTCAGCGACGCCTGGAAGGACTCGTCGCGGCGCTCGATGAGCCCGTCCGTGTACATCACCAGCCGGTCGCCCGGCTCCAGGAGCAGCTCGCCCTCCTCGTAGTCGGCCTGGTCGACGGCGCCGAGCAGGATGCCGCCCAGCTGCGGCAGGGTGCTCGCCCTGGCCCCGCGCAGCAGCACCGGCGGCGGGTGCCCCGCGCGCGCCCAGCGCAGCCGGCGCGAGCCGGGCCGGTAGAGGCCGCAGACGGCGGTCGCGGTGACGTTGTCGGTCAGATGGTGGGTGACGCTGTTCAGCCAGCCCAGCAGCTGGGCCGGCCCCGCCCCGGTGGCGGCCAGGCCGCGCAGCGCGTTGCGCAGGGCGACCATCCCGGTGGCGGCCTCGATGCCGTGGCCGGCGACGTCGCCCACGCACAGCAGCACGTCCCCCGACGGCAGCGGCAGGGCGTCGTACCAGTCGCCGCCGACGAGATGGCCCTTCTCGGCCGGGCGGTAGCGCACCCCGACCCGCAGGTCCGGCAAGTCCAGCGGGCCGTGCGCCGGCGGCATGATCGCGTGCTGGAGCTGGAGGGCGAGCCGGCTGCGCTCGGCCGCCTGCTGCTCGCTCTGGGCGAGCTGGTCACGGGTGGCGGCGAGCGCGACCTCCGTCCAGTGCTGGGCGGAGATGTCCTGGTAGGCGCCGCGCACGGTGCGCAGCCCGCTGCCCGGCCCGGGCACCGGCTCCGCGACGACGCGGATGTGCCGGGTGACGCCGTCGGGGCGTTGCAGCCGGAAGGCGGTGGACGCCGGGCGGTGGTGGTGCAGCAGGGTGCGCAGGAACCGCCCGATGGCGTGCCGGTCGTCCGGGTGGGCGTGGTCGGGGAGCTGGTCGAGGGCGATCGGCGGCGCACCGGGCGGCAGCCCGTGCAGTTCGAACAGGGTGTCGTTCCAGACGATCCGGCGGGTGCTCAGGTCCTCCTCGAAGCCGCCGATCCGCCCGAGGCGCTGCGCGTGCTGAAGGAGCCGGGCCACCCGCGGGATGCCGTCGTCCAGGCGCCAGACCACCGCCAGATGGCCGCCGTGGCGGCTGATGCCCACCTGCGCCCGGGTGACCAGCGGCACGCCGTCGACCAGTGCGGCGAGCCGCAGGTCCGGGGTGCGGAACGGCTCGCCGGTGGCGAAGACGTGCTCGACCTTCTCGGCCAGGCCGCCCGGTTCGGCCGCCAGCGGGTACGCCTCCAGCAGCCGGGCGCCGGCGATCGCGCCGGTGGGGCGGCCGGCGAAGTCCACGAAGGCCGGGTTGACGTGCCGGATCACGAAGGGCGGCGGCAGGTCGTCGGCGTCCGGCGCGACCCGCAGGATCATGCACGGGTCGAGCAGGCCGTCGGTCAGCCGGCGCAGCTCCTCGAACCGGGTGTCGGCGGGGTCCGGCGCGTGCGGCTCCGGTTCGCCGCCGGACTCCAGGGTGGCGGCGGCCACCTCCGCGAGCGCCTCGAACTGCCGTTGCAGCGGCTGGGACTGCTCGGGCAGCCGTTCGTGCCAGCAGAGTTCCAGGACGCCGATCAGCCGTCCGCCCTTGCCCGCCGGGACGGCCAGCCGCCCGCCGCGGATCTCGTGCTGGCCGACCGAGGGCAGTGAGGCCTCGGCGAGCGTCGGGTAGCCGACCGCCGCCCGCTCGTCCAGGGCGCGGCGGGCCGGGGTCGGCACGCCCGGCGGCACGTGGCGCCAGCGGCGGGCCTCCTCCTCGTGGAAGCCGGCGCTCCCGGCCAGCGACAGCGAGAGGTCCGGGTGGGCGGCCCAGACCGCGACCGCCGCCACGCCGAGCGGGCGCAGCGCGTGGTCCAGCATGGCGCGGGCCGCCGCCGCGGCGTCGCCGCCCGCCAGGGCGTCCGCCTCGGTGCTCCGTAGCCGCACCGCCACCGGCTCGGCCGGTTCGGCGGGCCGGTCCGGCCGAGAAGGTCCGCCCGGCCTGCCCGGTCCGCCGGGTTGTTCCGGGGGGACGGCCGCCTCCTCGACGAACGCCCGGGCGAGCGCCGAGATCTGGTCCGCGGCGGCCTGGTTGACCAGGTCGGCGGCGAGCGCCAGGGTCGACACCCCGGCCTGCTCGGCGAGGCTCTCCAGTTGCCCGGCGGCCTCGGTGGGCCCGCAGCGCAGGCGCTCGACCAGGACGCCGACGCCCATCTCGACCACGGCCCGGCCCGCCGAGTGGGCCTGGGCGCGCTCCAGTTCCAGCCGCAGCCGCTCCACGGTACCGGCCAGCCGGCCGACCGCGGTGGCCTCCCGGCCGGCCTCCGTCGCCTGCCGGTCGGCCGGGGCGCCGGCCGCAGCGCCGGCCGGAGCGCTCCCGCGCTGCGGGCCCACCCGCGGGGCGCCGCCCTCGGACGGCGCGGGACGGTCCGTGGCCGGCGGATCCTGCGGCTGCTGCACGGTGCTGACTCCTGGGGTCGGGCGGCGGGTGGACTACCGGGTCAGGTGGTGCCTGATGCGGCCGATCACCTCGGCCGGCTCGACCGGCTTGGTGATGTAGTCGCTGGCACCCGAGGCCAGGCTCTTCTCCCGGTCGCCGATCATCGCCTTGGCGGTCACGGCGATGATCGGCAGCCCCTCGTGCTCGGGCATCGCGCGGATCGCCGCGGTGGCCGTGTACCCGTCCATCTCCGGCATCATCACGTCCATCAGGATGACGTCGATCCCCGGGTGGGCGGCCAGCGCCTCCAGCGCCGCCCGGCCGTTCTCCGCCTGGAGCACCCGCAGGCCGTGCAGCTCCAGGATGCTGGTGAGCGCGTAGAGGTTGCGGTCGTCGTCGTCCACCACCAGCGCGGTGCGCCCGGCCAGCGTCGGATCGGCCTGCGGGCTCCACCCGGCGTCCCGCCCGGCGTCGCGCACCAGCGGCAGCACCGCGCCGGGGCGGTCGGCGCTCATGTGCAGCGCGACGCGTTCGCGCAGCTCGTCCAGGCTGGAGAGGAACTCCAGCGGACGGCCGCGGTCCCGGCGGACGTCCTGCTCGTCCTGCGCGCCGACGCCCCGGTTGTGGTGCGCCAGCACCGGGACGGCGTGCAGCGCCGGGTCGCGCTCCATCTCCTCCAGGAACCGCGCCGCGGTGCCGTCGGGCAGGTCGAGTTCCAGCACCACGCAGTGGCACGGCGAGGTGGCCAGCGCGGTGGCGGCCTCCTGGGCGCCGACCGCGGTGACGATCTCCACCTGGCGCCGCCCGCCGGCGTAGCGGGCGAGGTCGGCCACGGCGTTCTCCGCCACCAGGGAGAGCAGGCCGTTCGGGCGGCCCTCCACCACGAGCAGCCGGCGCGGCCCCTCGGCGGCCGCCCGGTCGTCGGGGTGCCGGCCCGGGTTCCCGGCCGGCTCCGGGGCGCGGCTCGGTGTGCGGCGCGGCGCGCCGTCGGCCGGGCCGGCCGCGTCGGGCCGGGCGGCGGGCAGGTAGAGGGTGAAGGTGCTGCCCCGCCCGAGGGTGCTCTCCACGGTGATCGCGCCGCCGAGCAGGTAGGCGATCTCCCGGCTGATCGACAGGCCGAGACCGGTCCCGCCGTACTTGCGGCTGGTGGTGCCGTCGGCCTGCTGGAAGGCGCCGAAGACGGTCTCCAGGTGCTGGGGCGCGATGCCGATGCCGGTGTCGCTCACCCGGAAGGCGAGCACCGGGCCGCCCTCGCGCCGTACGCCGTCGGGGAGTTCGGCGGTCGCGGCGGGCTCGATGCGCAGCTCGATCCGGCCCTGCTCGGTGAACTTGACCGCGTTGGAGAGCAGATTGCGCAGCACCTGGCGCAACCGGTAGTCGTCGGTGGCGAGTTCGGCCGGTACGCCGTCGACCGTCCGGACGGCGAAGGCGAGGTTCTTCTGGCCGGTCATCGGGCGGAAGGTGGCCTCCGCGTAGTCGAGCAGGGCGCGCAGCGGGACCGCCTCGACGTTGACGTCCATCTTGCCCGCCTCGACCTTGGACAGGTCGAGGATGTCGTTGATCAGCTGGAGCAGGTCGGAGCCGGCCGAGTGGATGATGCCGGCGTACTCGACCTGCTTGGCGGTCAGGTTCCTGGTGGGGTTCTGGGCGAGCAACTGGGCCAGGATGAGCAGGCTGTTGAGCGGGGTGCGCAGCTCGTGGCTCATGTTGGCCAGGAACTCGCTCTTGTAGGTGGAGGCCAGCGAGACCTGGTGGGCGCGGTCCTCCAGCTCCTGGCGGGCCTGCTCGATCTGGAGGTTCTTGGCCTCGATGTCGCGGTTCTGCGCGGCCAGCAGCTCGGCCTTCTCCTCCAGTTCCGCGTTGGAGGCCTGGAGCTCCTCCTGGCGCGCCTGCAACTCCTCGGAGCGGGCCTGGAGTTCGGCGGTGAGCCGCTGGGACTCGCCGAGCAGCTCGTCGGTCCGGGCGTTGGCGATGATGGTGTTGACGTTGACGCCGATGGTCTCCATCAGCTGGTCGAGGAAGTCCCGGTGGACCTGGGTGAACGGCTGCACGGAGGCCAGCTCTATGACGCCGAGGACCTGCTCCTCGACCACGATCGGCAGCACCACCAGCGACAGCGAGCCGGTGCGGCCGAGGCCGGAGGAGGCGGCCAGGTAGTCGGGCGGCAGCGAGTCGACGGTGATGGTCCGCCGGCTGCGCGCCGCCTGGCCGACGAAGGACTCGCCCAGCCGGAAGCGGGTGGGGCGTTCGCCGTCGGGGAACGCGTAGGAGCCGACCAGGTGCAGCACCGTGCCCTCGGGGCCCTCCTCGGCGAGGTAGAAGGCGCCGCACTGCGCGGAGACCAGCGGGGCGAGTTCGTCCATCACGGACTCGGCGACGACCACCAGGTCGCGCCGGCCCTGCATCAGCGCCGAGAAGCGGGCCAGATTGGTCTTCAGCCAGTCCTGCTCCTCGTTGGCGCGGGTGGTCTCGCGCAGCGACTGCACCATGAAGTTGACGTTGTCCTTGAGGTCGGCGACCTCGCCGGAGGCGTCCACGGTGATCGAGCGGGTCAGGTCGCCGGCCGCGACGGCGCTGGTCACCTCGGCGATCGAGCGGACCTGCCGGGTGAGGTTGCCGGCCAGCCGGTTGACGTTCTCGGTCAGCCGCTTCCAGGTGCCGGAGACGCCCTCCACCTGGGCCTGGCCGCCGAGCCGCCCCTCGGAGCCGACCTCGCGGGCCACCCGGGTCACCTCGTCGGCGAAGGAGCTGAGCTGGTCGACCATCGTGTTGATGGTCTCCTTCAGCTCCAGGATCTCGCCGCGCGCGTTGACGGTGATCTTCTGCGAGAGGTCGCCGCCGGCCACCGCGGTGGCCACCTGGGCGATCGCCCGGACCTGGCCGGTGAGGTTGCCGGCCATGAAGTTCACCGAGTCGGTCAGGTCGCGCCAGGTGCCGGAGACGCCCTTCACATCGGCCTGGCCGCCGAGGATGCCCTCGGTGCCCACCTCGCGGGCGACGCGGGTCACCTCGCCGGCGAACGCGGACAGCTGGTCCACCATGGTGTTGACGGTGTTCTTCAGCTCCAGGATCTCGCCCCGGGCGTCCACGGTGATCTTCTGCGACAGGTCGCCCTTGGCGACCGCGGTCGCCACCTGGGCGATGTCGCGCACCTGGGTGGTGAGGTTGCCGGCCATCGCGTTGACCGAGTCGGTGAGGTCCGCCCAGGAGCCCGAGACGCCCGGCACCTGGGCCTGGCCGCCGAGCCGGCCCTCGGTGCCGACCTCGCGGGCCACCCGGGTCACCTCGGAGGTGAACCGGGACAGCTGGTCGACCATGCCGTTGAACACGGTGGCGATCTCGCCCAGCAGCCCGTCCGCGTCGTCCGGCAGCTCGGTGCCGAAGTCGCCGTCCCGCACCGCCGTCAACCCCGCGAGGAGCAGCCGCAGTTCGGGTTCGCCCACCCGCGCGGTGTCGGGCGCTCCGGTCCGGTCGTGCTGCGGGCCGTGGAACGTGGTGGGGCCGGCCATCGAATGCTCGCCTCCGATCCTGGGCACCGCGGGAACGGGTCTGCGGACCGGTCCCCGGGCGCGGTGGTATCGCCACGGAGGCTACCCCACCCCTTACGGCGGTTGAAAAAGAGTTGGTGCCTGAGGCAACCTTTCAAGGGTCCCGCCGCTCCGGCGCCCGTCCGGCAGTCTCCGCGAAACCTTCACGGACGGCGACTGCATCCTTCCGCGCATCCGGGGTAGCGGGCGCAGGACCGTGCCGACACGACGGAAGGACTCCCATGGTGGCCCCCACCGGTGAACTGCTCGTTTCCGCCGCTGCGTCGACCACGACGGCGCTGCGCGACCTGCTGCCGCCCGAACTGGCGGCCGTGGAGGACCCGCGCGAGGTCGCCCCCGCGGACGCCCGCGAACTCACCAAGGTGCTGCTGCGCCGCCTCGCGACGCTGGAGGAGGGGACCCGGGAGTACTCCTACGTCCGCTCCACGCTGGTCGAGATGAACCTCTCGCTGGTACGGTTCGCGATCCGCCGCTTCGACTCGCACCGCGAGCCCAAGGAGGACCTCCTCCAGGTCGGCGCACTCGGCCTGATCAAGGCCATCGACCGCTTCGATCCCGAACTCGGTGTGGAGTTCACCACCTTCGCGCTGCCGACCGTGCTCGGCGAGATCCGCCGGCACTTCCGCGACACCACCTGGGCCGTCCACGTCCCGCGCCGCCTCCAGGAGCTCCGGATCACCCTGGCCAAGGCTCAGGAGCGCCTCGCCCAGCGGCTGGACCGCGCCCCGACGGTGGCCGAGCTGGCCGAGCACGTCGGCATCGGCCAGGAGGAGGTCGTCGAGGGCCTGACCGCCGCCAACGGCCACACCGCGGGCTCCCTGGACGGCGGCGGCGAGGACGGCGACGGCCCCGCTCCGCTGGCCGGCCACCTCGGCGAGGACGACCGGGAACTCGGCCTCGTGGAGGACCTGGTCGCCCTCAAGCCCCTGGTGGCCGCCCTGCCGGAGCGCGATCGGCTGATCCTCTCCATGCGCTTCTGCGAGGACATGACGCAGTCCCAGATCGGTGCCCGCCTCGGCCTGTCGCAGATGCACGTCTCGCGACTCCTGAGCCGGACGCTGCGACAACTGAGGCAAGGGATGGAAGCAGCCTGAGCGCAGCGCGTGGTGCGGCTCCGGGGGCGCCACAGCCCCGGTCCTCCCTCCCTCACTTGGCCGACGGGCGTGATCTCCGTATGGTCGGAAGGCACGGACATGGAGGGGAACGACGATGATGCCATCCGACAACGACCGGGGAGAGACCGTGCTCGCGGCCTCCCAACCGCGTCCGGGGCTGGTGGTGGAAACCCGCTCCGGACCCGACGGCGCGGTGGTCTGCGCCCTGGCCGGAGACCTCGACGTGGAGACGCTGGCCCCGGCCGCCGACACCCTCGCCGAGCTGGTCGCCCAACGGCCCGCGGCCGTGGTGATCGACCTTCGGGGAGTGGGGTTCTGCGACTCCTCGGGCCTGAACGTCCTGCTGCGCACCCGCCTGGCGGCGGAGCGGGCGGGCCTGGAGCTGCGACTCGCCGCCGTCCCGGCCACGGTCATGCGGGTCCTCGACCTGACCGGGGCGCGGACGGTGTTCGCCATCCACGAGTCGGTCGGCGAGGCCCTCGCGGGATGAGCCGTGACGCGCACCGGACCGGACCCGCGCCGGTTCGGTGCCGTCCGGCCCGGCGGCAGGCATAATTCCGGAACCGCCGGGAAACCGACCATGCGGAAAAGGCCGTCGATCCGAAGGGGTGCCCTCCTATGACGCTGAGCCGGGGAACCCTGGACGGAGACCCCCAGCAGGCCGGACCCGCGGCACCCCCGGGCGGCCAGCGCCGGCGGCTGACCCTGGCCGGGCTCCCCAAGCCGGTCTCCCACGCCAGGACCTTCACCGCCGGGGCGCTCGCGGACTGGTACCCGGCCGCCGTCGGCCCCGGTGCCCGCGACGAGACCGCCGAGGACGTGGTGCTGCTGGCGGCGGAGCTGGTCGCCAACGCGATGCTGCACGGGGGCGGCCCGCTGGAGATGGTGCTCGACGTCACCGGGTCGCGGCTGCGGGTCGAGGTCAGCGACCGCAGCCCCGTCATGCCCACCCCGCGCCGGCCGCACAACCCGGCGCTGCCCGGCGGTCACGGACTGTTCATCGTGGAGCGGACCGCCGACCGCTGGGGCGCCGAGCCGCACGCCCAGGGCAAGACGATCTGGGCCGAGGTCGACACCGCGCGCTTCCTGCACGACGGCTGAACGCGGCGGCTGAACGGGCCGGGAGCGCGTCCCCGGCTCACAGCCCCTCGACCGCGCGGGCGTCGCCGGTCAGCGCGTAGCGGCGGCAGGCCAGCAGCTCGTCGAAGGTGCTGCCGATCTCCTCGCCGAGCAGGTGCAGCACCGTCTCGGCGTCGTGGTCCGAGACGTAGCCCGGTGCCACCCGCAGGGCCAGCAGCCCCAGCTCACGGTAGCCGCCGCGCAGCCGCTTCTGCACGTCCAGCCCCTCGGCGACCACGGTGCGCCAGGCCTCGACGTCCATCCCGTCGGGCCCGGGGACGCGGCGCAGATCGGCTGGCGGCACGTCCGGGCTCTCGCGCAGCTCGGCGACCGCGTCGGCGACGGCGGCGGCGACCCGGGCGGGCTCCCGGGGTTCCTCGCCGGACTCCTCGCGCAGCTGGCCCAGACGCTCGGCGAGCAGGTCGGACAGCTCCGCCAGGCGGCCGCGCAGGTCCACCACCGCCCGCACGTCCAGTACCGCCCAGCTGTCCCAGGAGTGGGCGAGCGAGGGCCCGGCCTCGCGGGCCACCGTCTCCTCGATCACGCCGGCGGTGTCCGCGAGGTCCAGCAGCCGGTAGGCGGTCGGCCGTGGGACACCGAGTTCGGCCATGGCGTAGGCGTCCCAGGAGGGATGGCCCAGTGCCGTCCACACCCGGCCCCGGTGCGCGGCGCGCACCCGCCGGGTCAGTACCAGCGCGGCGGTGCGGGGCTCCGCCACCGCCGCGCGCAGCTCGTCCGTCAGCCGCCGCGCGTCGGCGCGGCCGACCGCGGCGTCCACCTCGGGGTTGCGCCTGTCGTCCATATGCCTTGCTTGCCCGCTGGGCGGCGGGCGGAATCGTGCGATACCCGGGCGAACCGTGTGTGACCGCTCCGCTCCGTGCGGATACCCACGGTCCCCGTGCCCGCCGGGTGGCGCGGGCGCCGATTCCGTGGCATGAGCGGGCAGCACCGGGGCAGACGGTGCGCACAGCGTTCGACGGCACGAGTCGCGGGAGGGCGAGGCCGATGTCGGAATCGATGGTGGCACAGCTGAGCATGCGTCTGATCACGGGCGAGGCACAGGGACGGGACCTGCACGTCGAGTGCCGCTACGAGACCGGCGACCCGTTCGCCGTCCGACTGGACTTCGGGGCCGACGAGGGCGCCGTCTGGGTGGTGGCCCGCGACCTGCTGGCGGCCGGACTGCGCGGGCCGGTCGGCGAGGGCGACGTCCGCATCGAGCCGAGCGGCACCGGCGAGCACGTGTTCATCGCGCTGGGCTGCCGGGACGGGGTCGCGCTGCTGAAGGCGCCGACGCGCCCGCTCGCCCGCTTCCTGCGCGCCACCGGCCGGCTGGTGCCCGTCGGCACCGAGTCCGACCGCATCGACTGGGACCGCTGCATCAGCGATCTGCTGTCCGCGTGACCGGGGGGCATCCCGACCGGAACGCATGAACCGCCGGATCGGGGTTAGACGGCCGGTCGGCACCGACCACCGTCCCGCGTCAGGAAAGGGCCGCCGTGACCGACATCTCCCGCCTCCCCGGAGCCGCCGAGCAGCACTGGAACTGGCAGCTGGAGGGAGCCTGCCGCAGTGTCGACAGCAGCATCTTCTTCCACCCGGTCAACGAGCGCGGCGCCGCCGCGAGGGAGCGCGAGCAGCACGCGAAGTCGGTCTGCGCGCGCTGCCCGGTGCGGGTGCCGTGCCGCCGGTACGCGCTAGCCACCCGGGAGCCCTACGGCGTGTGGGGCGGGCTGACGGAGGAGGAGCGGCGTGCGCTGTTCACGGACCTCACCGCCCCGGGCCCCCGGCGCGCGTAGCGCGGCCCGCGGCCGCTGCCGCGCTCCTCGCGGCGGACGCGTTTGTTCGCCGCGAAGGGTGGTACACGCAGCGCCGGGGCCCGGCCGGCGAACGGCGGGCCACCGGCCCTCCGGGGCTCCGCCCGTCCGCATCCACCGGGAGGCATCCGTGATCGTCCTCGGCGTCATACTCCTCATCATCGGCTTCGTCACCGGCATCTCGGTGCTGTGGACCATCGGCATCGTCCTAGTCCTGATCGGCCTCGTGCTGTGGGTCGCCGGTGCCCTCGGCCACGCCGTCGGCGGACGCCGCCACTACTACTGACCACCGCCCGCAGCACCCGGCCCGGCGGGTCCGCGAACCTGGAGCGGTTCGCGGACCCGCGATGTTCCCGCAGAACACCTCGGGGCGGCCGAACTCCGGGCCCTTGGCGGCGATCCGCCGCCACTGGTCCCAGGCCGGCGCAGGCCCCTCGTTCAGCCGGTCAGCCACAGCCGCTCCGGGACGGTGATCCGCTCGCCGGCTACCTGCGCATCGCGTACCAGGAACGCCGCTCCCGCCAGGGACGCCGGGCCCGCCAGGGACGCCGGGCCCGCCAGGGACGCCGGGCCCGCGCCGACGAACCATGCGCTCGCCCGGTCGGCCCGCTCGGGCCTGCGAGGCCGGGCGAACGCCTCGTAGTTTCCGCTGCTCCAGTACACGTGCACTCCTTCGACCGGTGAGCCGGCCGTCCGCGCGCCGGCCTGCCTCGCCCACGCTCGCCAACGGCCTGTTCGGCGGCAACGCGACTGGTCCGGACGGTGAGGGCCCGACGGTCCGGCCGGCTGCGCGCCGTGCTCACCGGCCTGCCGCGCCCGGGGGGAGCGGCGGAGCGGCCCACCGGGACCTGTTCGAGGCCCGGAGGTCCCTGGCGGCTCGGGCGCTTGGTCCCGGTTTGGGGCTGTTGCACGGCCGGGCACGGTGGGCCCGCGGCCCTGCGGGGTGCCCACGAACAGCCCACCCCGGGGTGTCCGGGCGGCCTCGGCGGACGATCCTCGTGCCATGGCCTCGATCGTCGTGCTCTACGAGCTGGAACCCGCCCGGGTGCTAGGCCCCGACGGGGTCGAGCCCGCCGTGGCGGCCGTGCACGCCGCCGGATCGGACCCCGACGTGCCCGAGGACCCGCTGCCGAGCACCCTGTGCGGGCGGGACACCGGGGACATGGAGCACGCGCACTTCCGGCCGGGCCTGGGCGAGCCCTGGTACCCGCCGGCGCTCGCCGAGCAGCGCTGCCGGGAGTGCGAGCGGGCCCTGCGCGCCCTGTGACGCGGCCCCTGCGCGACGCCGTCGTCGAGCGGGTCGTCTCCTACGTCCGGCAGGCCCGTCGCCGAGCGCTGGGAGAACGCCGCCAGGGCCCAGCAGGCGCTCGACCTGGTCGCCGCGAGCGGCACCCCCGGCGACGACGCGTACGAATGGGCCGTGCAGCACGCCCGCAACATCGCCCAGACCTTCGCCTTCGCCGCCCTCGACATGGCCGACCCGGCCTCGGTCTCCGCCTCGGAGCAGTTGCGCGACGGGCGATGGCCGACAACACCTCCTGGTGGCAGCGCCGCACCGGTGGCAAGGTCCTGCTCCCGGCGCACAACGGGCACACCGGCTACCTCGCCACCGACACCTTCATGTACCCGAAGCCGCAGGGCTCCCACCTGCGCGACGCCTACGGCAGCGGCTACGTCGCCATCGGCTTCACCTTCGACCGCGGTTCCTTCCTCACCAACGACGAAGTCCGGGTCGGCGGCTGGAAGACCGTCACCGTGCCGCCGACCACGCCGGACATGAACGAGCACACCCTCGACCGGGTCCGCCACCGCGACCACTACGTCGACCTGCGCACCCTCCCGCGCACGGCCCGCGACTGGCTGGACGTCAGCCGCCCGACCTACGACGCCGGTTCGGTCTACATCAGCGACCCGATGCCGCGCCTCGCGGTCGGCCGGGCCTACCGGGCCTACGACGTGCTGATCCACCTCGACGAGGTGCACGCGGCCCGCAAGCTCTGACCGCGGGCCGGCACGAGCGGCAGGGTCAGAAGGTGTGGCCCGGCCAGGGGACGTCGGTGGCGACCTCGGCGGAGTAGTCGACGCCCGGCACCGAGAAACCGTACAGACGCTGCACCTCGGCACGGAACCAGTCGAGGTCCGCGAGCCCGGCGATGGTTCCGGTCGTCGCCGCCTCCCAGCGTTCGGCCACCGCCGCCTGGACGCCGTCGGCGAACTCCCACGCGTCCAGGCGGATCCGGCCCTCATCGTCCAGGGCGAGCGGGGCCGCCCCGGTGAACTGGTCCCACAGCGCCGCGAGTTGGCGGACGGGCGGGACGACGCCCTCGCCGAGGACGCCGCGCAGCAGCCCGGTGTACAGGGCGATGCCGGGGATGGCGGTGGAGGACTGGGTGACGGCGGCGCCGTTGACGGAGGTCACGGCCCGCCCGCTCACGGCTTTGGCGAGCCGCTCGTTCAGCGTCCGGGCAGTGGCCTCCAGATGGGCCTTGGCCGCGCCGATGGTTCCCTGGCGGTAGATCGCCGCGGTCAGCGGCGAGCCGATGTACGACAGCGCGGCGGTGGTGAAGCCTTCGGCCAGCAGCCCCCGGACGGCGAGGTGGTCGATCCAGCGCTCCCAGTCCGCGCCGCCCATCACGGCCACGGTCTGCTCGATGTCGTCGCCCTCGGCCGGCCCGGTCTCCACCTCGCGGACCTCGGGGGCGCCCCGGTCGTCGAAGACCAGCGTCCTGGTGCGGTCGGCCCGCCCGATCGGCTTGAGGACGGAGGAGTACGTCGTACCGGAGTCGGGGTCGGTGCGCCGGGGCGCGGCCACCGAGTAGACCAGGTAGTCCAGGCTGCCGCCGAACCGCCGCTCGACGAGGTCGGCGACCTGCTCCTTCATCGCGTCGGAGAACGCGTCGCCGTTGAGGAAGACCAGGTCCCGCCCGGCGTCGCGGGCGAGTTCGGCGGTGGCCGCGGTGCGGTACCAGCCCGCCGTGGCGGTGCGCCGCTCGGTGGGGGCCTTCTCGAAGGACACCGCGATGCCCCGGATACCGGCCCGCTTGAGTCCGGCGACGGTGGCCGCGAGGCCGTATCCGGCGGAGGACCCGATGACCAGCGCCACCGGCCCCGCGTCCTCCGGCGGCAGGCCGGGCGCGGTGGGGCAGTCCTCCCACATGTCGGTCACCACCCGGCGGCAGCCCGCCGGGTGGGAGTCCAGGAAGAGGAAGCCCCGGTTGCGGGGAGTGAGAACGCGCGAGTTCACGACGGTGGTCCTTGGGTCGGCGGGGAGGGACGCGGAGGCCGCCGGGGCCGTCACGCTCCGCCAGTCTGTGCCAGGACCGGCCGGGCCGGGCCCCGCGTCGGGGAACAACGATCACCGGCCGATCTTGGAGTGTTCCCACCACGGCGCCGGCGGGGAGCCGGCCGGACCGGTCAGGACCCGGGGGCGGCGTCCGACGACCCGGCCGCGTAGTCGGGCAGGTCGAGGCTGCCCCCCGGGGCCCGGTAGCATCCGGCCATGATCGAGGACGGCGGGACCACGGACACGGACTTCGACGACGAGGAAACGCGGGTGGTCAGCTGGCGCAACGCGTCCGTCGGCCTCGCGGTACTCGACGTCGAGGACGCCGAGCTGCTGCAGGGCTGGCGCTCCGACCCGGTGGCGGCGCACGAGATCGGCTTCTGGCCGCGGTCGCTCTCCGAGCTGCGCGAGCGTGTCGAGCGCGACCGCGACAACAATGACCGCGACGACTTCCTCGTCCTGCTCCCGAGCGGCGTCCCGATCGGCCACATCGCGCTGACCGACCAGGACCTGGTCAACGGAACGGCCCACGTGGAGCTGGTGCTGGACCCCGGACACCGCGGCCGCGGCTACGGCACGGCGGCGCTCGACGCCCTCGTCGACCTGGCCTTCGGTGAACTCCCGCTGCACCGTCTCGCGGTGGAGACCCACACCGACAACGGCGCCGCACTGGCCGCGCTCGCCAGGTCCGGATTCGTGCCCGAGGGCGTCAGCCGCTCCGCCTGCTTCCACCGGGGCCGCCGCTACGACCTCGCCGTGCTCTCCCTGCTCCGCACCGACTGGGAGGCCCTGGACCGTCCCCGCGCCTGGGACGTCTGACCGCTGGGCCCCCCGCCCGCGCCGATCACGCGGCCGGGGTGGCCGGAGTGGCGGGGGTGAAGGCGCGGGCGACGGCGAGGCTGTCCTCGTAGACGTGGTGGCGGGTGATCAGGCCCTGTTCGACGGTCAGGTGGAGGGCGAAGCGGGCGCGGTAGGGGCGGCCGGTTGAGCGGGCGGTCTGGCGGATCTCGCCGAGGACGACGGCGTCGTCGCCGTCGACGAGGATGCGCTCGACCGTGGTCGCGGCGGCGCCGGGTACATGGTGCTCGGCGAGCTCGCGGTAGTGCGCGGCGGCGTCGGCGCGGGTGCTGCGGTGGCGGATCCAGGGGGTTTCGGCTCGGCCGTGCTCCTCCTCGGGCCAGTCGAGCTTCCAGTCCCCCTGCGGCGCGTACAGCTCGGCGATGCGCTCCGGGTCGCCCTCGCCGATCCGGCGCAGCAGTTCCTCCAGTACGGCCCGGGTTCCGGCGGTCGTGGTAGGCGTGGTCGCGGTCATCCGAGGTTCCTCCCCGTCATGGTCCGCGCCGTCCTCCGGCGCGGTGATCGCCATCCTCCCCGAGGGCCCGCCGGACGTCGATGACCTCCGAGGTCATGCCCGGCCGGGAACGGGTGGGGCCGGGCGGGCTCTGGGATCCTGGGAGTGCCCGCACAGCGAGGAGTCGACATGTCCGGACAGTTCGAGGCGACCGTGGAGGTCGACCGCCCGGTGGAGGAGGTCTTCGCCTACCTGGCGGACGGCCGGCACGACCCGGAGTTCAGCCCCAGGGTGCTGGAGATCGACAAGTCGCCGGACGGCCCGACCGCCGTCGGGACGGTCTTCCGGAGCCGGGTGAAGGACGCCGGGATGAAGACCTCCCGGGAGTTCCGCATCACCCGGTTGGAGGAGCCGCGCACGATCCGCTGGAGCGAGCGGAGCCGGAACCTGATCACCGCGGACGGCGGCTACGACCTGGAGCCGCTGCCGGACGGCCGCACCCGGGTGCGGATCTTCAACGAGCTGGAGGGCCACGGCCTCGGCCGGCTGCTGCTCAAGCCCGCCCTGCTTGCGGCGCGCAAGGACGCGCCCGCGTTCGGCGCCCGGATCAAGGCGGCCGTCGAGCGGTCGTGAACTGTTGAGCGGTCGCCTCAGCCGGCGCCGAGCAGGCGGGCGGCCTCGGTCAGGGCGGGCCCCAGCGGCAGGTCGAGGCGGAGCGCGGCGAGGTCGTCGCCGCGGGTGGGGCCCTGGTTGACGATGGCGACGGGCAGCCGGGCGCGGGCGGCGCGGCGGACGAAGCGCAGGCCGGACAGGACCGTGAGCGAGGAGCCGAGGACGACCAGCGAGCCGGCGGCGTCGACCAGTTCGTAGCAGCGCTCGACCCGGTCGGCGGGTACGTTCTCGCCGAAGAACACCACGTCCGGCTTGAGCACGCCGCCGCAGTCCGCGCAGGGCGCGACGCGGAAGCCGTCCACCTGCTCCTGCGGCAGCTGCGCGTCACCGTCGGGGCGCAGCACGGCGCCCGGCCGGCGGAAGCCCCGGTTCAACTCCTCAAGGCGCCGGTCGAGTTCGGACCGCGAGCTGGTGCGCCGGCAGTCGAGGCAGACGACCCGGTCGAGCCCGCCGTGCAGTTCCACGGTCTCGCGGGTGCCGGCCGCGTGGTGGAGTCCGTCGACGTTCTGGGTGATGACCGCCCCGACGTGGCCCGAGCGGCGCAGGAGTTCCACCGCGCGGTGCCCGGCATTCGGCCGGGCCCGGGCGAAGAGCGGCCAGCCGGTGTGGCTGCGGGCCCAGTAGCGGCGGCGGGCGGCCTCGCCGCCGGTGAATTCCTGGTAGGTCATCGGCGTCCCGGTGCGGCGGAGGCCGGTGGCACCCCGGTAGTCGGGGATGCCGGACTCGGTGGACAGCCCGGCCCCGCTGAGCACCACCGCGTCGCGCCGCTCCAGCATCCCCACCAGCCCCGCGAGCCCGGCGGAGGTGACGGGACCCTCCGGGGCGTTGGCGTCCGACGCTTCCATACCGCCGAGGGTAGCCCCGGATGGCCCGGTCGGTCGGGGGAGACGAAAGAATCTTCGTCTCCCGACGGTGGGGCGACCTCACTTCAGAGGGTCTTCGCCGAAGAATTTCCTGTCCCGGCGATGGCCACATGCGCCGGTGTCCGTCGGCCGGTCAATGCCGGGGGAGAATGTGCGGGTGAGCGATGTACGAGAAGTCCTGGATTATCCGGCGTTCGGTCGGGCGGTACGCGAGCTGGCGCAGGCGGTGGCGGATGACGGGTTCGAGCCCGATCTCATCCTGAGCATCGCCCGTGGCGGTGTGTTCGTGGCAGGGGGGCTGGCCTACGCGCTGGACTGCAAGAACATTCATCTCGTGAATGTCGAGTTCTACACGGGGGTGGGCACGACCCTCGACATGCCCGTGATGCTGGCGCCCGTTCCCGAGGCGATCGACTTCACCGACAAGAAGGTCCTGATCGCCGACGACGTCGCCGACACGGGGAAGACGCTGAAGCTGGTGCGCGACTTCTGCCTCGGCCACGTCGCCGAGGTGCGCTCGGCCGTGATCTACGAGAAGTCGCACAGCCTCGTGCAGTGCGAGTACGTGTGGAAGCGGACCGACGACTGGATCAACTTCCCGTGGTCGACGGAGGCGCCGGTCGTCAGGCGCGCGGGCGGAGTCCTCGACGCCTGACCGCAGGACGCGTCCGGCCGGACCGTTCGGCGTCCGGCCGGCGTCTTCCGTACCCTGGGCAGGGTCGTGCGGGAGCGAGCGGGAGGTGGGCCGATGGACGGTGGCGGCGTTCTGTGGTGGGTCGGCGGCGCGCTGGTGGCCGTGTCCCTGGCGATCGCGGTGGTCCTGGTCGTGAAGCTGGTCCGGGCACGGCGGTTGCTGGCGTCGACCGGCGTCCCCATGTCGGCCAAGGTCCTGTTCTGGGCGTCCGTCGCCTACCTGGTCAGCCCCGTCGACCTGCTCCCGGACCCGGTCCTGCTGGACGACATCGGGCTGCTCCTGGTGGCCCTGCGCACCCTGCACAAGGCGGTCGGGCAGGCATCGCGCGGACCGGGCGGGGCCGACCGGTACGGACCGGCCTGACCGGCCACCGGGGCTGAGGGCGGTCCCCGGCCCCGGTGGCCGAGCCTCCCGCCGGCGTCACATGATGCGACCGCCGTAGAAGGGGGAGTAGTAGAGCGCGTAGCGGTCGCGGAAGTCGGGGCCCAGGTCGGACTCGGCCGCGCCCATGGTGGGGCTGTTCCTGATGTCGTCCTTGGTGCGGTCCACGTAGACCTTCTGTTCGCCGATCTCGATCCGGATGACCGTCCCGGCCGGGAGCAGCACCAGGCGGCCGAAGATCCACGGGCCGGTGTCGACGACCAGGTACTGCGAGCCCACCTCCTCGGAGAGCTTGTCGACCTTGCCCACGGGGCCGTCGACGGCCTCCACGTGGAACCCGATGAGGTCGGTGCCGGCGGTGTGGCCGGAAGTGTCGCGGAACCGCCAGAGGTTGACGTCCTCGTCCATGTGTCCTTCTCCCTTCCGTCGTTGGGCCGGTGATGCGCCCCGGCGCGGCGGGTGCGCGGGGGTCGGGTGCCCCGGGCGGCGCGATCCATGCCACCACGGCGGCAGGTGACAGGGCTCAACCAGGTGACAGGGCCCAACCGGGTGGCAGGTGCCAGGTGTGCGCGGTCCGAGCCGGGAAAGACGGGACCGCGGGTCGGGCGCGTGCCCGGGCGCCCACGAGGAGGGACCCGAGAGGGGAGCGGGACATGGGGTGGAGTCTGGTACGGCTGGCGCTGGCCGGCCTGGCGGCGGTCCTCCTGGCGTACGGCGCGGACCGGGCCGCGCTGGCCGCGGCCCGGCGGCTGACGGCGGGCGGCCGCAGCACCGGCGTGCCGCGCGTGCTCGCCCGGTGCCGCCGCCCTCTGCTCGCGCTGACGGCGTGCCTGCTGGTGCTCGGGGCGCTGCCGTGGATCGACGCGCCGCTCGCCACCCGGGACGGCCTGCGGCACCTGGTGCTGGTCGCCGCGATCGCCTGCGGCGGCTGGCTCTGCGCCCGGGTGGTGGCGCTGCTGGTGGACGGCACGGTCCGGCTCGCCGTGCACCGCCGGGACCCCGACTGGGCGGGCCGCGCCCGGACCCAGGCCGACCTGCTGGGCCGGATCTGCCAGGCGGTGATCGGCCTGGTGACGCTGGGCGCCGTCCTGATGACCTTCCCCGCGGTGCGCGGCGTCGGCACCAGCCTGCTCGCCTCGGCCGGCCTGGTCGGCGTGGTGGCGGGCGTGGCGGCGCAGAGCACCCTCGCCAACGTCTTCGCCGGCGTCCAGATGGCGTTCGGCGACCTCGCCCGGATCGGGGACGTCGTCGTGGTCGCGGGGGAGTGGGGCACGGTCGAGGAGATCACCCTCACCGCCGTGGTGATCGCGACCTGGGACCAGCGGCGGATCGTGATGCCGATGTCCTACTTCGTCGGCCGCCCGTTCGAGAACTGGTCCCGCCGCTCCAGCCGGATCACCGGCACGGCCCTGCTCCACCTCGACCACCACGCCCCGGTCGGCAAGCTCCGCGAGGAGTTCGACGCCTTCCTGGCCGGCAACCCGCTGTGGGACGGCGAGGGCAGCGCCCTCCAGGTGGTCGACACCACGCCCACCACCATCGTGGTGCGGGCCCTCGCCACCGCCGCCAACGCCGACCACGCCTACGAACTCCGCTGCCAACTGCGCGAGCACCTCATCGGCTACCTCCGCGACCACCACGCCTACGCCCTCCCCCGGGTCTCGGTGACCGACGCCCCCGGCCCCCGCCCGGACCCCGTCCGCCCGGATCCCGCCCGCCCGGACCCCGCGGCCCGGTAGGCCGCTCACCCCGCCTTGTCGGGGCGGTCCCCGCCGGTGGGGCCGTCCCCGTCGTCGGAGTCCTGGAAGGAGACGTCGACGTGCTGCTCGGGGCGGCGTTCCTCCTGGCGGGCGACGGAGGCGAGGACCTGTTCGTCGGCGTCGGTCAGCGGGGGCTGGAGGAGGCTGCGGGGCCAGAGGCGGCGGGCGAGGACGACGTCGGTCTCCGCCGCGTAGACGGTGACCTGCGCGGTCAGGTAGAGCCAGGAGAGCAGGCCGATCACGGTCGCGAAGAAGCCGTAGACCTGGCCGGCGTGCCGCAGCTGGTGCGCGACCAGCAGTGAGCCGAACGTCTGGAGCGCGGTGAACAGCGGTCCGGCCAGCAGGCAGCCCGGCCACAGCGACCGGGTCGGCACCTCGGAGGGGGTGAGGACCCGGAAGCACGCCAGGCACAGGGCGGTGTTCAGGAGCGCCGAGACGACGAGTGCCCCGATCCGTGCGGGCAGCCCGCCCAGCGTGGTGCCGACCAGGGCGGCGCCGGCCGTGGTCAGCAGCAGCCCGGCGCCCAGGACGGCGAACAGCAGCAGGCCGCGGGCCAGCCGGGGGAAGTAGCCGGGCCGGCGCACGCCCGGCACGTTCCAGATCTCGGCCATCGCGTGCTGGAGCACCTGGGTGACGCCGAGGGCGCCGTAGAGCAGGCCCAGCACGCCGATGACCAGCGCCAGGCCGCTGCCCTGGAGCGCGTGGGTGCTCTGGCGCAGCTGGTCGCCGATGATCGGGAAGTCGGCGAGCGCGGAGTCCACGACGGCCTGCTGGGCGCCCGGACGGCCGTGCAGCACGAATCCGAGCACGGTACTGAGCAGGAGCAGCAGCGGGACGAGCGCGACGAAGCCGTAGTAGGTGAGCAGCGCGCAGAGCAGCCCGCCGCGGTCGTCCCCGTACTTCTTGAGGACGCCGACCACGACGGCGGACGGACGGTGGCGTTGCTGGAGGCCGTCCAGCGCGCGAAGGGCGCGTTCGATCGGATTCACGCCCGCGCGTCTGCCCGCGCTGCGCGGCGGGACACCTGGGCCCGCTCCTCCGGATCCCGGTGGATCGGCGTGCGGCACCGCGCTGCCCGTTCGGGCGGGTCGTGCTGCGCCGGGAGCCGAAGGCCGCCGGTGGGGCGGGGAGTCACCCGGGTAGCGACGGGGTGGGCCCGCCCGCCGGTTGTCACGGGCGCGGGCAGGTGCGGGTGGACCTTGGGGCAGGCGCGCCCGGCCGGACGGCCGTTACCCGCCGGTCACCGATGACGGATCGTCAAGTCCGGGGCGAGGCTTGCGGCGAGGGCCCGGCGCCGGTGGACGGCGGGAGCCGTCGTCCGCTGCCCCCGGGCGACCGGGCCCTCGCATGCCATCGCCCGCCCGCCGGACGGGCGGACGGGTCATCGGGAGGTCGGTGGTGAGGACGGAGCGGTTCGGGAGGGCCGCCGTTGGAGCGGCTGGTTCCGCTGACCGGCGCTGTCGTCCGCCGCTCCCTTTCCGTCGGCCGCCCGGCCGGCGGGCCCTACCGCGAATCGGAGATCGGTGCGCCGTACTGCATTGCGGGCGCCCGCCTCGGGTGGGAGCGCGCGCGGTGGCCGAGCGTGCTCGTCCGCTTGTGTCCCGCGCGGCGTGCGGAAACGGAACGCCCGCACGCGAGCGCGTACGTCGGGAAGCGGACGGCCCGGCCCCGTTCGTGGGGGTGCGGCGCCGCGCCTCGTCGGAGCCGGCCGTGGGAACGGTGCTGCCGCGCGGGCGCCGCGCGGGCGGAGCGGCTCTGACCTGCGGGGATGACGGTACTGCGGGTTCGCCCGGATTCTCCGGTTGCGGGCCCCTTGTGGCCGATGTCCGACGGGGAGGGAGTCCGGCTCCGCCAATGAACGCGCTCGCCCGCCCGGGGGCACGGCCCCGGGAGCGGTCCGCCTCGGTCGCTGGGCGTAGGTCCCGCGCCCCAGGTGCGCGCCGGGCCCGCCTGGCTAGGGTCGGTCATCATGAAGATCACAAAGACCGTTCGCCGCACGACGGCGGAGCGCCGGCGCGACACCCTGGAGCGGCTCGACAACGAGCGGGACGTGTGGGTGTCGACGGCCCACCCCGAGCACGGACCGCATCAGGTGCCGCTCTGGTTCTTCTGGGACGGGCGCGCCGTGTGGATGTGCACCGCCGCGGCGTCCGCGACGGCGCGCAACCTTCGCGCGCAGCCACGCGTGCACCTGGGCCTGCCGGACACCTTCGACGTGGTGCTCGTCCAGGGCGAGGCGCAGTGCATCCCCGACCAGGAGGTCGACGCGGGCGCGGCGGAGGCGTACACCGCCAAGTTCGGGTGGGACCCGCGCGGTGAGGAGGGCTCCTTCGTCTACATCCGCGTGGTCCCGACGACCGTGCGCGCCTGGCGCGGCGAGCCGGAACTGCGGGGGAGGGTCGTCATGCGCGACGGCGCTTGGCTGGACCGATCGGCCCCGGACCCCAGGTGACGGTGACCCCGGTGACGCCGTCCGGACGGGAGCTGTGGCCCTCATCGACGGTCCTCTTCACCGGTCCGGGCGGACGGTGGACGCGATCAGGCGCTCGGTGAGGCCCTGCCGGCCGCCCTCGGCGTACCAGCGGCGCCGGCGGTCGGCGCCGTTGCCGGTGCGCTCGAACTCCGCCCACAGCTCCGCGATCCGCGCGGTGTCCCCGGTGGCCCGCAGCCCGGGGGCGAGGTGGGGCCGGAACTCCGCCAGCACGTCCGCGGTTGGCCGGGCCGTCCCGCTGACGGGTGAGACCAGCTGGCCGCGCGGGCCGGTGCGCGCGGTGTGCCAGGTCGCGGCGCGCAGCAGTTCCCCGGGCACGGCCGGGCGCGGTGCGCCGTCCCCGTTCGATGCCGGGAGGCTAGGCCTGCTCGCCCTCGCCCTCGGTGTCGATGTGGGGGAGGATCCGGTCGAGGAAGCGCGGGGTCCACCAGGCGGAGGCGCCGAGCAGGGTCATCACGGCGGGCACCAGCAGCAGGCGGACGATGGTGGCGTCCACCAGCACGCTGACGGCCAGGCCGAGGCCCATCATCTTGATGACGATGTTGTCGCTGACGATGAACGCGGCGAACACGCTGACCATGATCAGCGCGGCGCAGGTGATCACCCGGGCGGTGATCTCCAGGGCGTGTGCGACGGCGTCGTGCGGGTGGCCGGTGCGCACCCACGCCTCGTGGACGCGGGAGAGCAGGAAGATCTCGTAGTCCATGCTCAGCCCGAAGACGATGGCGAACATCATCATCGGCACATAGCTCTCGATCGGCACCTTCCCCGCCACGCCGAGCGCAGGACCGCCCCAGCCCCACTGGAAGACCGCCACCAGGACCCCGTACGAGGCCGCGATCGACAGCAGGTTGAGCACCGCGGCCTTGACGGCGACCAGCAGGCCGCGGAAGACGGCGAGGATGATCAGGAAGGCGAGCCCGACCACCACCGCGATGATCAGCGCCAGCCGGCTCGACACGATGTCCAGGAAGTCCACCTGGGCCGCGGTGTTGCCGGTGACGTACGTCTCGGCGCCGGTGCCGGCCACGGCGTCCGGCAGCACGGTGTCCGACAGCCGGTTCACCAGGTCGGTGGTGGCCTGGTCCTGGGGCGCGGTGGTCGGCACCACGGTGTTGAACAGCACCACGCCGTCCGGGCTGGTCTGCAGCGGGCTGACGCTCGCCGCGCCGGGCAGGCCGGTCAGGGCCTGCTGCACGGAGGCCTGGACGGCGGGGCGGTCGCCGGCGGCCACGGCGCTCTGGTCGACGACCAGGGTGAGCGGCCCGTTGGAACCGGGGCCGAACGCCTCGGACATCAGGTCATAGGCGCGCCGGTCGGTGAAGTCCGTGGAGTCGGCGCCGTCGCCGATGTGGCCGAGCTGGATGGAGAACAGCGGGATCGCCAGCACCACGAGCGCGACCACCCCGGCGGTCAGATAGCGCCAGGGGTGCGCCTCGACCCGCCGGGCGTAGCGGTGCCAGGCGCCGGTGGCCTCCTCGCCCGGGGCGCCGCCGGTCTCGGCGATCGGGTGGCGGACCGAGATGCGGTCCATGTGGCGGCCGAGGAAGCCCATCATCGCGGGCAGCAGGGTGAGCGCGCCGAGCACCGCCGAGACCACGGTGACCGCGGCGGCGGCTCCGAGTTTGGCGATGAAGGAGATGCCGGACACCGACAGCCCGGACAGCGCGATGATCACGGTGCAGCCGGAGACCAGCACCGCGCGCCCGCTGGTGGCGACCGCCTGCCCGGCGGAGGCGATGGGGTCGACGCCGTCCATCAGGTTCTGCCGGTGCCGGGTGAGCAGGAACAGCGCGTAGTCGATGCCGACGCCGATGCCGATCATGGTCGCCAGGGTGGGGGCGACCGTCGCGAAGGTGGACAGCGCCGCGATCAGGCCCAGCACGCCGAGGCCGACCACCGCCGCGAACAGCGCGGTCAGCAGCGGCAGCCCGGCCGCGAGCAGGCTGCCGAACCCGACCAGCAGCACCACGATCGCCACCGCGAAGCCGATCGCCTCGCTGGAGCGGTCGTCCGGCGCGGGGCGGGCCAGCTCGCCCAGGGGTCCGCCGTACTCCACCTGCACCCCGGCCTCCCGCAGCGGGGCGACGGCGGCGTCCACGCCGTCCAGGTACTCGTCGCCGAGCAGGGTGGGGGTGGTGTCGAAGCGGACGGTGATGTAGCCGGTCAGCCCGTCGGCGGACAGCGGTCCGCCGGGCGGCGCGGGCTGCCCGGGCGGCGGCAGCGGGCTCTGCGCGCCGAGCACGTGCGGCAGTTGCTGCAAGGAGGAGACGGCCTGCGCGATCTGCGACTGGAAGCCGGTCAGCGGCTGGGCGTCGTGCAGCACCACCTGGGAACTGGTGCCCGCGGCGGCCGGCTCGTGCGCCTGGAGGACCTCCTTGCCGAGCTGGGCCTGGGTGCCGGGCAGCGAGAAGTCGTCCGAGTAGGTGCCGCCGACGGTCTTGTTGGCGGCCTGGACGGCGGCCAGCGCCACGATCCACAGCACGATGACCAGCAGCGAGTGGCGTGCGCACCACTCGCCGAGTCGCCGCAGGCCCGCGCGCTTGGCTGCGGGCGCGGCGGCCGAGGTGTCGCGGCGGCTGGACGGCGGCATGGACGGCTCCCGGGGTCTCCTGCGCGGCAGTGTGCCGATCCGGCGCAGCGTTCCCCGGCGGGTCGCGCCGCGCACCGGTACCGGCGGGTAGTCGCCCCGCCGGCGGTGCGCGGCGCCCCGCCGCCCGCCGCGTACCGTCAGCGCACGGGCGCCGCCGTCTCCCGCAGCTCGCCCTCGGCCAGGTGCAGCCAGCGGGTGATGCCGATCCCGCTCAGGAAACGCTCGTCGTGGCTGACCACCACGAAGGCGCCCCGGTAGGCGTTCAAGGCGTTCTCCAACTGCCCCGCGCTGACCAGGTCGAGGTTGTTGGTCGGCTCGTCCAGCAGCAGCAGGTGCGGGGCCGGATCCGCGCACAGCACGCAGGCCAGCGTGGCGCGCAGCCGCTCGCCGCCCGACAGCACCCCGACCGGCAGGTGGGCGCGGGCGCCGCGGAACAGGAATCGGGCGAGCAGGTTCATCCGCTCGGCCTCCGGCCGCTCCGGCGCGTACGCGGCGAAGTTCTCGGCGACGGTTCGCTCCGGGTCGAGCAGGTCCAGGCGCTGGGAGAGGTAGGCGATGCGGCCGTCGGCCCGCCGCAGCTCGCCGCCCCCGGGGGCGAGGTCGCCGGTGAGTAGGCGCAGCAGGGTGCTCTTGCCCGCGCCGTTGGCGCCGGTCAGCGCGATCCGCTCGGGGCCGCGGACGGTCAGGTCGACGCCGGGGCCGGCGAAGACCTCCCGCTCGCCGAGCCGCACCCGCAGCCCCTCGCCGAGGAACAGGGTGCGCCCGGCGGGCACCTGGGTGTCCGGCAGGTCCACCGTGATCCGCTGCTCCTCGCGCACCGCGCGCCCCGCCTCGTCCAGGCGCGCCTTCGCCTCGCCGACCCGGCCGGCGTGCACCTGGCCGGCCCGGCCGGCGGCCTCCTGCGCGCCGCGCTTCATGTTTCCGGCGAAGATCTTCGGCAGGCCCGCGTTCTTGAGGTTGCGGGCGGCGTTGCTCTGCCGGCGGTCGGCCCGCTCGCGGGCCAGCTGCATCTCCCGCTTCTCCCGCTTGAGTTCCTGCTCGGCGTTGCGGACGTTCTTCTCCGCGACCTCCTGCTCGGCCCGCACGGCCTCCTCGTAGTCGGTGAAGTTGCCGCCGAACAGGCGCAGTTCGCCCCGGTCGAGTTCGGCGATGCGCTCCATCCGGTCGAGCAGCGCGCGGTCGTGGCTGACCAGCAGCAGACAGCCGTGGAAGTCCTCCAGGGTGTCGTACAGCCGGTGCCGGGCCTCCAGGTCGAGGTTGTTGGTGGGCTCGTCGAGCAGCAGCACGTCGGGCCGCCGCAGCAACTGGGCGGCGAGGCCCAGCGAGACGATCTGGCCGCCGCTGAGGGTGCGCAGCGTGCGGTCGAGGGTGAGCGTGCCGAGGCCCAGGCGGTCGAGCTGGGCGCGGGTGCGCTCCTCGATGTCCCAGTCGTCGCCGATGGTGGTGAAGTGCCGTTCGTCGACGTCCCCGGACTCCACCGCGTCGATGGCCCGGATCACCTCGGCGACGCCCAGCACCTCGGCGACGGTCAGCTCGGCGGTCAGCGGGAGGTTCTGCGGCAGGTACCCGAGGGCGCCGTCCACGGTGACCGACCCGGCGGTGGGCCGCAGTTCGCCGGCGATCAGCCGCAGCAGCGTGCTCTTTCCGCTGCCGTTGGGGGCGACCAGGCCGGTGCGGCCGGAGCCGACGGCGAAGGAGAGGTCCTGGAAGACGGGGGTGTCGTCGGGCCAGGAGAAGGACAGGTTGGAGCAGACGACGGAAGCGCCGGACATGAAGGTGACCTCACGGGATGACGGCTTCAGGGGGCAGGGAAGGACACACCTGTCCCCTGGGTGGACAAGGAGAAGAAGGGGACGACAGCCGGGCCGCGGCAGCGGTGCGTCAGCGCACCGGCGAGCGGCCTGTCGGTCCGGGTATCACCCGGAGATGTCGTCGTCCACCACCATGTCCGGTCTCCTCGAATAGGGATCAACGTTCTCGTCACTCTAGCAGCACGGGCCCCACGCCGCAGGTGAATTAACCGGGGCCCGTGCTGCTGGAGAGGCTGGGCGCGATCAGAGCCGGTCGGCGTCCAGGACGGCCCGCACGAACGCCTCGGGCGCCTCCTGCGGCACGTTGTGGCCGACCTCCGGCAGGGTCCGGTGCAGGTAGGGACCGGTGAAGTACGGCCGGTAGGAGGTGCCGTCGCCGGGGGCGGTGAACGGGTCGCGCCCGGCGTCGAGGGTGACGGTGGGCACGGCGATCCGCGGCCGGGCGGCCAGCCGCTCCTCCAGGCGGTCGTAACGCCGCTCGCCGTCCGCGAGGCCCAGCCGCCAGCGGTAGTTGTGCACCACGATCGCGGCGTAGTCGGGGTTGGCGAAGGCGGCGGCGGTCCGGGCGAAGACCGCGTCGTCGAAGGCCCAGGTGGGGGAGACGGTGTCCCAGACCAGCCGGCACAGGTCGTCGCGCTTGCCCGGGTCCGCCATGGCGCGCCGGCCGCGCTCGGTGGCGAAGTAGTACTGGTACCACCAGGTGTGCTCGGCGGCGGGCGGCAGCGGATCCTGCTGCGCCTTCACATCGGTGATCAGGTACCCGCTGACCGACACCAGCGCCTTCACCCGGCGCGGCCACAGCGCGGCCAGGATGTCGGCGGTGCGCGAGCCCCAGTCGAAGCCGGCCAGCACGGCCCGCTCGATGCCGAGCGCGTCCATCAGCGCGAGGACGTCCAGCGCGATCGCGGACTGCTGGGCGTTGCGGGCCGTCTTCGCGGACAGGAAGCGGGTGGAGCCGTGGCCGCGCAGATAGGGGACGATCACCCGGTAGCCCCGGGCGGCGAGCAGCGGGGCGACATCGACGTAGCTGTGGATGTCGTACGGCCAGCCGTGCAGGCAGAGCACCACCGGCCCGTCGGCCGGCCCGTCCTCGGCGTACCCGACGTCCAGGACGCCGGCCCGGACCTGCGCGAGCCGGGCGAATCCGGTGCGCCCCGCGGCCGTCCCGGTCGGCACGGTGGTTCCGCCCGGCCCGGCGCCGCCGTCCGCGGCCCGCGCCGCCCCGGCCGGGCCGGCCAGGGCCAGGGCGGTGCCGCCCGCGCCGAGCCCGAGCGCCTTGGTGAAGGTGCGCCTGTCGATCATGTTCGTTCCCTCCGTGCTGCGGCCGCGTCGGCCGGTACGAGCCACTGTCGGGGGTGAAGCCGCCGCTCGCATCAGTCAATTGACGCTGGGACGCCTGTTCGGGTGGCGCCCCGCGGTGGTGTCATTCGCACCGGGAAGGCCCTCTCGACGCGGCGGACACGCGGCGGCATGCTCATCCCCGTGCGCGGCTCCCGCCGCGCCCCGCACCCCTGCACCGTCCGACCGAAGGAGCCCCCGTGGACCGTCTCGTGCTGGACCCGACCGGCCGTGACCGCGACGCCGAGACCGCCGAACTGCACGCCCGCGGACCGGCGACGCCCGTCGACATCCTGGGGGTGAAGGCCTGGGCGGTGGCCGACCCGGACCTGCTGGAGGAGCTGCTCAAGGACCCCCGGGTGTCCAAGGACGGCCACCGGCACTGGCCCGACCTCCCCGAGGTCGCCACCACCTGGCCGCTGGCCCTGTGGGTGACGGTGCGCAGCATGTTCACCGCCCACGGCGCCAACCACCGGCGGCTGCGCCGACTGGTCGGCACCGCCTTCACGGCCCGCCGGATCAACGCGCTCACCGGTCGCGTCGAGGAGCTGACGGAGGCCCTGCTGGACGACCTCGCCGCGACCCCGCCCGGGACGCCGGTCGACCTGCGCGAGCGGCTCGCCTATCCGCTGCCGATCCAGGTCATCGCCCAACTCCTCGGCCTGCCCGACGAATTGATCGGCCGCTTCCGGGCCCACGTCGACGGCGCCTTCGACACCACGCGCACCCCCGAGGAGTCGGAGGCCAACGGGGTGGCCTTCTACGGGATGATCAACGAGCTGATCGCCGCCAAGCGGAGCGAGCCCGGCGACGACCTGACCTCCGCGCTGATCGCCGCCTGCGAGAGCGAGGCGGGCGCCGCCGAGGGCGGCGACGCCGGGCTGAGCGAGGAGGAGCTGATGGACACCCTGCTGCTGGTCGTCTCGGCCGGCTACGAGACCACCGTCAATCTGATCGACAACGGCATAGCCAACCTGCTCACCCACCCCGAGCAGCTCGCCCTGGTGCGCGAGGGCAAGGTCGGCTGGGACGACGTGGTCGAGGAGACGCTGCGCCGCGACGCGCCCGTCGCCCACCTGCCGCTGCGCTACGCGGTGGAGGACATCGAGCTGCCCGGCGGGGTGACCGTGCGCCGCGGCGAGGCGATCCTCGCCGCCTACGCCGCCGCCGGCCGCCACCCCTCCCGGCACGCGGACGGCGCCGTCTTCGACCTGACCCGGGCCGACAAGGACCACCTCGCCTTCGGCCACGGCGTGCACTTCTGCCTCGGCGCCCCGCTCGGCCGCCTGGAGGGCCGCACCGCGCTGAGCAGGCTCTTCGACCGCTTCCCCGACCTCGCCCTCGCCCCGGACGCCGACCTGCGGCCCGTCGAGTCGCTGATCTCCAACGGCCACCGCACCCTCCCCGTGCTGCTCCACGGCGCCGCCTGAGGCCGGCGTTCAAGGCCGGGCGCCGGGCCGGACGTCAGAGCCTGGCGTCCGGCCCCGGCGCCGGACGGTCCTCGGCCGGGCCGCCCAGCGCCCGCCGGGCCTCCTCGGCCGACGCGGTGTCACCGCCGAGCCCGGCCACCGCGGCCAGCGCCGCGCGGTGGGCCACCTCGTGCGCCAGGGCCGGGTCCGTCGCGGTGTCCGGGACCACGCCGGTGCCCTCCCAGTTGCCGCCCGAGACCGGGTTGACCGAGCGGGCGACCGGGATGGTGGCCTCCAGGTGGGGGTGCAGGGTGAAGCCCCGGCGCGGGTTGGCGCCGCCGCCGGACACCTCGCCGACCACCACGGCGCGGCCGCGCTGCTGGAGGTTGTACGCGAGTTCCTCGCCGCCGGAGAAGGTGGCCCCGCTGATCAGCACGTAGACCGGCTTGGTGCCGCCGAAGCGCGGGCCGGGGAGCGGCGCGGGGCTCCAGAACTGCTGCTCGGAGTCGTCCTGGCGGTCGTAGAGGGTGTTGAGGTGGGTCGGCTCGTCGAAGAGGTGGCCGCAGATGTGGGCACTTGTGTAGGGGTGTCCGCCCACGCACTCGCGCAGGTCCAGGATGAGCGCCTCGGCCCGTGCGACCAGGGTGAGCGCGGCGTTCAGCGACTCGCCGGTCATGTCGAGCGGGAAGAGGATCGGGGCGAGTTTCAGCAGCGCGACGCCGCCCTCCAGGCGCTCGACCCGGGGGACGCCGCCGAGCGAGAGGTCGGCGCCCCGGGCCAGCTCGGCCAGGAGGGCGCCGTCCTCCTTCGCGGCCGGGATCGGGTCCGGGTGGAACTTCAGTCGCAGGTGGCCGTCGCCGTTGACCGCCTGGAGGTCCTCGGTGACCAGGCGCCCGAGCGTCTCGGCGTCCTCGGCCCCCTGGTACCGGCCCCGCGACAGGGATTCGTCGAGGCCCGCGGCGATCCGCTCGGCGATCTCGGGGAAGACGTAGAGCCCGGTCGTGAGCCGGCGCAGCTCGGTGACGATCCGGGTGATCTCGGCCTGCTGAAGCCGCGTCATGAGCTGCCTCCCGCTGATGGTGATCGATCTGGTCAGGCCGAGTAGAGCACGCGGCTTGCGAAAGCGTCAAGAAAGTTGGACGCTTTACCCATGGCGGACCAGAAGCAGGACCAGGGTCAGGATCAGGATCAGGAGCTCACCATCGAGAGCCCGCGGCAGTACAAGGCGCTCTCCCAGCCGCTGCGCCAGCGGCTGCTGCTGGCGCTCGGCGGGCGCTCCGCGACGGTCGGCGAGCTGGCGGCGGCGGTGGACGGCCGCAAGAGCACGGTGGCGCACCACCTCAAGGTGTTGCAGGAGGCCGGTGTCGTTCGCGTCGTGGAGACGCGGAAGGTGCGCGGCGGCAGCGAGCACGTCTACCGGCGCACCGCCCGGCGGATCACCGTGGCCGGAGGGGACGCCGGGCCGGTCACCGCGCTGCTGGGGGCGGTGGCCGAGGAGTGCGCCAATGCGCCGCAGGAGCCGCTGATGGTGCTGCGGCACCTGCGGCTGACCGCCGGCCAGGCGGCACGCCTCGGCGCCGCGCTCCAGGACCTGGTGAACGAGGCCGCCGAGGCCCCGGAGGGCGAGCCGGTCCACGGCGTGCTGGTCGCGCTCTACGAGCACGCCGCCGGGCGTGTTTGACGCCGCGCCGCCGTCCCGTCCCGGCCTCGGTGATTTCCGTTCACCGTGGCCCGGAACACCCTTCCCAGAGATATCCGGCGTCACAAAAGCCGACCGCCGACCGTCCGGTCCGGAATTTCCTCCGGAGCCCCCGCCGTTCATTCCCGGGAATTCTCCTTGACGCGGCTAATCCCCGACGGGAGTATTTCCGGGGCCGCGCGCCCGATGCCGCGGCGCACGTGCACGACCACGGCAAACTCGACGGAGGACCAACCATGGAGCAGTCGGGTACGTCCGCCATGCCCTCGACCACCGGTTCCGGCCGGCGGACCTTCCTGCGCGGCGCCGTCGGCGCGACCGCGGTGGGCCTGGCGGGGGCGGCCGGCATCGTCCGGGCCGAGGCCGCCCCGGCGCCCGCGCCGGCGAGAATTTCCGCCACGCAGAACAACTGGCGGTTCTGTCAGAAGTGTTTCGTGATGTATTTCTGGGGCTATCCGACCGACGGCGTCTGTCCGGCCGGCGGTTCGCACAGCGCGCAGGGCTTCAACTTCGTGCTGCCCTACGACGTCCCGGAAACCCCCACCGCGCAGCGGAACTGGCGGTTCTGCCAGAAGTGCTACTCGATGTATTTCTGGGGCTACCCCACGGACGGCGTCTGCCCCTCCTTCGGCGCCCACAGCGCGCAGGGCTTCAACTTCGTCCTGCCGCACGACGTCCCGGAGACCCCGACCCAGCAGCGGAACTGGCGGTTCTGCCAGAAGTGCTTCTCGATGTACTTCTGGGGGTACCCGACCGACGGCGTCTGCCCGGCGGGCGGCGCGCACAGCGCCCAGGGCTACAACTTCGCCCTGCCGCACAGCTGACGCCCCGGCGGGCCGGGACGGCGGTCCCGGCCCGCGCGTCGGCGACGGGCCCGAGGCCTCAGCCGCCGGGGCGGGCGGTGGGCAGGACGGCGACGGACAGGGGGAGGCGGCCGACGGGCAGGCGGGTGGTGCGGCCGGTGGCCGTGTCGACCAGGGTGAGGCCGTCCCAGCCGCCCTCGCGGGTGAAGCCGCCGGAGACGTAGGCGGTGCGGGCGTCGGGGGAGAGGGTGACGCTCTCGTGCGGGCCGTCGAGGGGGACGACGCGCTCGGCGCCCCCGGGGGAGCGGATGGTGAGGGAGGGGCCGGCGTCGGTGGCGGGGTCGATCGGGCCGGTGCCGACGACGTAGAGGGTGCCGTCGGGGGCGGCGGCGGCACCGTGCTGGTGGGTGTTGGCGGTCATCGGTTCGACGGTGACGCGGCCGGTGGAGGGGTCGACGACGGCGAGCCGCTCGCCCTCGAAGGGCAGCAGCAGCGCGCCGTCGGAGGGGCGGACGGCGGTGTAGTGGGGCTTGAGCCAGGAGCCGAGGCCGCCCTCGGTGCCGTAGGGGGCGACCTCGATGCGGCGGGCCCGCCAGGTGGCGGTGGAGACGGCGGTGACGTCGAAGGAGTCGTGGTCGGTGACGTAGACCTGGCCGCCGTCGGCGGAGACGTCCACGTCGAAGGGGCGGCGGCCGACCGGTACCACCCCGGTGACCGTCCGGGTGGCGGTGTCGACGACCTCCAGGGTGCCGTTGCCGCCGGGCACGTTGACGCCGACGTAGACCCGGCTGCCGTCCGGGGAGAGGGCGAGGCCCATGCCGCCGCCGCGGTATTCGCCGGTGGTCACCGGGCCGGTGCGGGTGGTGTACGGGATCAGCGCGGTGCGGGTGCGGGTGGCGGTGTCCACGGCGGCCACGCCCTCGGCGGTGGCCACCCACGCGGTGCCGTCGGCGGCGACGGCGAGCCCGTACGGGGCGGTGCCGACCCGGACCGAGCCGAGGTCGGCTCCGGCGCCGGAGCGGGCCGGGTCGACGAAGGTGACGGTGTCCGCGCCGAAGTCGCTCACGAGGAGGGCGGGGGAGGAGGGCGAGGACGCGGCGGCCTCGGGACCGGGAGCCGTCGGCGGGGCGGCGGTGGGAGGCGCGGTCGGGGCGTCGCCCGGAGCGGCGGTCGCCGGGGAGGGCGCGGTGGCGGGTGCGGCCTCGGTGGTGGGCCCGGTGCAGCCGGCGAGCAGGGCGGCGGCGGCCAGCGCGGCGAGGGCGGCGGCCGGTGCCGGGGGGCGAATGGACAACGCGGGGCTCCTCACGGGGCGCGGGTCGGGCCCGGCCCAGCCTGCCCCCTCGGGGGCCCGCCGGGGATCGGCGGCCCGGCCCGGTCGGCGGCGCCGCTCGGCCGACAAGCGGGTCATCCGATCGGATGACCCGCTTGTCGGCGTTCACCAGGAGAGCGGGTAGCGGACCGGGTGGCCGCCGATCCGGCCCGGCAGCAGGCCGATCGCCACCAGCAGCACGGTGGACAGCGCCAGCAGCGGAAGGAACGGCCAGGCGTCCGGCGACTGGAGGACCACCACCACCGCGCTGGCGACGGCGGGGGAGTGCGAGACGTGGCAGAGCATCATCGCGCCCAGCGAGAGTCCGGCGGCGATCGCCGCGCCCCAGGCGGTGCTGCCGGTGACCGCGAGCGTCGCGTAGCCGATCAGGGCCGCCAGCAGGTGACCGCCGATCAGATTGCGCGGCTGGGAGATCGGCAGGCCGGGCGCGCCGTGGACCAGCGCCGCGCTGGCGGCGACCGGGGGTATCAGCAGCGGTTGGTGGACCAGCACGCCGATGCCGGCCAGCAGGAGCAGCGCCCCGATGGCGAAGGCGGACGCCCGCAGGGCGTGCAGCGGATGCGGACGGGGGGCCTTGGCGGGAGGCGGTGTGGACATGCGGGAGCGGCTCCGGGTGGGGAACGGGGGACCCGGGGATGATAAACAGACTGTTGCAAGAAAAGGTGGGATGTTTCGCCAGTTGGACAATCGTCGGACACTCCGTGGACGGACCGGTGCCCCCGGCGGCAGCCGAACCACCCCAGCGACCATGCCCGCAGAGAGGGTCGACCCCCCATGGCCGGAACCGCCGCCACCGTCTTCCGCAACGTCCGCCCGTACGGCGCCGAGCGGCCCGTCGACCTGATCGCCGTCGACGGCGTGCTGGTCGAGCGCCTGCCGGACGGCGCCGAGCCGGATGTCGTGGAGGGCGGCGGCCGGATCGCGCTGCCCACCCTGGTGGACGCGCACATCCACCCGGACAAGACCGCCTGGGGCGAGCCCTGGTACAGCCGGCGCCCGGCCGGAGCGCTGCCCGAGTACGTCCAGGGCGACGTCGACCTCCACCGCCACCAGCGCACCCCGCTCGCCGAGCGCGCCCACCGGCTGCTGGCCCACGCCGTGGCGTGCGGCACCCGCGCCGTCCGGGCGCACGTCGACGTCGCCCCCGCCTACGGACTCGCCGGGGTGACCGGGCTGGCCGAGGCGCGCGAGCGGCTCGCCGGGGCGCTCGACGTCCAGCTGGTCGCCTTCCCGCAGCACGGCGTCCGCCGGACGCCCGGCGCGGGGGAGTTGCTGGCCGAGGCGGCGGCGAGCGGACTGATCGACGCGGTCGGCGGCATCGACCCGGCCGGATTCGACGGCGGGCCCGACGGCGAGGGCCCCGCGCAGTTGGACCTCGTCTTCGACCTCGCCGAACGCCACGGCCTGCGGCTGGACGTCCACCTGCACGACCGGGGCGAGCGCGGCCTCGACCCGCTGCGCGACATCGCCGCGCGCACCAGGGCCGCGGGCCTGGCCGGCCGGGTCGTGGTCAGCCACGCCTTCTGCGTCCCGGAACTGGCCGGCGACCGGCTGGGCGCGCTCGCCGAGCAGTTGGCCGAGGCCGGCGTCGGTCTCACCACCGTCGCCCCCTCGGCGCACCAGGTCCTGCCGTTCCGCGAGCTCCTGGCGCGCGGCGTGCGGGTCGGCCTCGGCTCGGACGGCGTGCGTGACTCCTGGAGCCCCTTCGGCAACGCCGACATGCTGCACCGCGCCCACCTGCTCGGCTGGACCACCGGCGCCCGCACCGACCAGGAGCTGGCCGACTGCTTCGCGCTCGCCGCGGACGGCGGCGCCGACCTGCTCGACCTGCCCCGCGTCACGCTGCGGCCCGGCTCCCCCGCCGACTTCATGCTGCTGGCCGGCGAGTGCCTGCCGCAGGTCGTGGTCGACCTCCCGGCGCGCGAGCTCGTCGTCCGGGCCGGTCGCGTGGTCGCCCGGGACGGCCGCCTCCTCGGCTGACGGTCCGGACGCGCTCCGGGCGGTGGCGAAGACGGTGGCGCGGGCGGCGTCCGTGGCGCGTCCGGAGACGACCGGCGCGAACCGCCCGCCTTCACTCCACCCCGGTGCGCCTGCGTGCGCGTGGCGCGTTCACCCGACGGTCGCAGCGGGTAGTCGTTCGCATACACTGGGCGACCCGAAAAGTGGGGGTGCTGGCCAGGGAGCGGCGATGCCGGAACACGAACAGCTGGGCCCGCGCGCCGAGCCCGGCGGCCCCGTTGGACCTCCCCGGCCCGCCGCGCCGTCCGGCCCCGTCAGGGGGGCCAGGCCGCCGGCGCGGCCGGAGAAGGACGCGGCCACGGTGCCGCTCCAGGCCCGGCCGCCCCTCGGCGACCCGGCCGACACCGGGACCGTCGCCCACGGGACCGTCGCCAAGGGGCCGGTCGCCAGCGGGCCGGTCGGCACCGGCCCGGGCGCGACCGCCTGGCCCGACCGGATGCTCCCGCTGCTCCGCACGCCCACCGCCGCCCGACCGCTGCTCCCCGAGCCGCTCGGCGCCCACCGGCCGGGCCCGGCCGAGCTGGCGGCGGTGCTCGACCTCGTCCTCCTGGTGGGGGAGCTGCTGCTGGCCAGCGGCGAGGCGGCGGAGGACGTCGAGGCGGCGATGCTCGCGGTGGCGCGCGCCTACGGCGTCCACCCGTGCGACCCGCAGGTCACCTTCACCCGGGTCGCCGTCTCCTGCCGGCCGGGCCCGTCCGAGCCGCCGCTGACGGCGGAGCGGTCGGTGCGCCGCCCGTCCGGCGACTACGCGCGGCTGGCGGTGCTGTTCCGGCTGGTCACCGCGATCTCTGCGGGCGGGATCGACGTCGACGAGGCCCACCGCCGGCTCGCGGCCGGAGTCCTGGGCGGCCACCGCTACCCGGGGTGGCTGGTCGCGCTGTCCTGCGGGCTGCTCGCCGGGGCGGCGACGGTGCTGGTCGGCGGCCGTACCGACGCCCGGGCCGCCCTGGTGTTCACCAGCGCCTTCGTCGCCGCCATGGTGGGCGACCGGCTCGCCGTGCTGGTCGCGCGGCACGACCTCCCGGAGTTCTACCAGTTCGTGCTGGCCGCGACACCGGCCGCGCTGATCGGCATCCTGCTCTCCTTCAACGGCCTCCACCTGCGTGGCTCGGCGGTGATCACCGGCGGCCTGTACGCGCTCCTGCCCGGGTGGCGGCTGGTCGCCGCGGCGCAGGAGGGGCTCGCGGGCTGCTACCTCACGGCCGCCGCCCGGATGGTCGAGGCGCTGTACCTGATGACCGGCGTGGTGATCGGGGTGACGGCCGTCCTCTACGTCGGCATCAACCACGGCGCGGACCTCGCGGCCAGGGACTTCCCGGTCGGTGCGTCCAATCCGCCGCTCCAGCTCGTGGCGGCCGTCCTGGTCAGCCTGGCCTTCGCGGTGATGCTGAACACGGAACCGGGCGCGCTGCCCGCGGTGATGCTGAACAGTACGGCCGGCTGGACGACGTACGGCGTGCTGGTCGGCGCGGGCCGGCAGCCGATCGCCGCCGCCGCGCTGGCGGCCGGGCTGGTCGGGCTCTCCGGCCAGGTGATGGCGCGTCACCGGGGCAGCTCCGCGCTCCCGCACGTGACGGCGGCGCTCGGGCCGCTGCTGCCCGGCTCGGTGCTCTACTTCGCGCTGCTCGCCTTCGTCCGCGGTGACGCCGAGGCCGGTCTGCGGGGCATGGCCCAGGCCTGTGCCATGGCGATGGCGCTCGCCATCGGCGTCAACCTCGGCCGCGAGGCCGCCCGGCTCTGCCTGCCGGCTCCGGTCCCCGCGCCCGCCCCTGCCCCGGTCCTGGCCCCGCCCCCGGTCCTGGCGCCGCCCCCCGTCCCGGCCTCGGTCCCGGCGGTCCGCCGACGCGCCCGGCGGGGCCGTCACCGCCGCTGAGCGGTTGAAAAATTCTTCATGTTCATAGATGCTGGCGTGCCGATGGACCGGCATCGGCCCGGCACCTTCGAGCGACTGGACAGTCTGAATCACATGAGCGACAACCTCCCCGCCTGCCCCGAGTGCTCCGGCGAGTACACCTACGAGATGGACGCCCTCATGGTCTGCCCGGAGTGCGGCCACGAGTGGGACCCCGCCGCCGGCGGCGGCGAGGCCGCGTCCGGCGAGCGGGTCGTCAAGGACTCGGTCGGCAACGTGCTGAGCGACGGCGACACCGTGACCGTCGTCAAGGCGCTCAAGGTCAAGGGCAGCGTCTCCGGCATCAAGGCAGGCACCAAGGTGCGCAACATCCGCCTGGTCGACGGCGTCGACGGCCATGACATCGACTGCCGGATCGAGGGCTTCGGCGCCATGCAGCTCAAGTCCAGCGTGGTCAAGAAGGCCTGAGCCGCCGAAGGGTGACCGGGTGGCCGCGGGTTCTCGGCGGTCAGCAGCGGTCAGCAGTGGTCGGCGGTCAGCAGCGGTCGGCCGGGAACCTGGCGGTGACCGGCCCGCCGCGCCGCGCCCGCTCCAGCCATACCGGCCGGCTGCCCAGCTCGGCGACCGGCGGCGTGACGTAGAGCAGCCCGGGCTCCTCGCCGGGCTCGGCGGTGTCGTAGGCCCCGGCCACCACCAGCCGCAGCGCCGTGCACACCGCCCACTCGGGGTCGGCCGCCGTGCCCGCCGGGTCGAGCCGGGCGGCCAGCCCGAGCAGCGCCTCGCGCAGGGTGTCGGTGAGGTGGGTGACGGGCGAACCGTCCAGGGCGGGGTGCCCGCCGCCGTCCCGGTGGACGGGCGCGGGGGTGGTGTCCGGTGTGGTTGCGGTCACAGGAGTCATGGCGAGGACGCTAGGGCAGGCGTACGACAATGCCCGGCCCCGCCGGCGGCGGATCACCCGATCGAGGGGTGCGGTCAACCGGCCGGGGCGGTCCCGCGGGCGAGCGGCCGCAGCCGCAACCGCTGCGGGCGCAGCACCGTCGTCAGCCGCACCGGGCGGTCGTCCGCCCGCCGGCCCGCCACCGGGGCCGGGTGCCAGCGGGCGAGGACGGTGGCCAGCGCGATCGCGGCCTCGGCGCGGGCGTAGTCGGCGCCCAGGCACTGCCGGGGACCGTTGGCGAACCCGGCGAACCCCCAGCGCGGCAGGGCGGCGGCCCGTTCGGGCAGCCAGCGGTCGGGGTCGAAGACGGCCGGGTCGGCGAAGATCCGCGGATTGTGGTGCGCGACGTACGGGCTGAGCAGCACCTGGCTGCCGCGCGGCAGGACGCGCCCGCCCAAGTCCGTCTCGCGGGTGCAGGTGCGCAGCAGCACCCAGCCGGGCGGGTGGAGCCGCAGCGCCTCGGTCAGGACCCGGGCGGTGCGGGGGAGGCGTGGCAGGTCCTCCCACCGCGCGGGGCGGCCGTCCGCCAGCACCGCGTCGATCTCCGCCTGCACGGCGGCCAGGGCCTCGGGGTGGGTCATCAGCAGGCGCAGCGTCCAGGAGAGCTGGGAGGCGGTGGTCTCGGTGCCGGCCAGCAGCATGGCGACGACCTGGTCGTGCAGTTCGGCGTCGGAGAGCGTCGAGCCGTCCTCGTCGCGGGCGGCGACCAGCCCGGCCAGCAGGTCGGTGCGGCCGGGGCCGTGCGCCCGGTGCTCGCGCACCAGGTCGGCGACGGTCCGTCGCAGGGTGCGGACGGCCGTGCGGTAGCCGGGCCCGGCGGGCAGCATCCACAGCTTGCGCAGTGCGCCGGCGAAGGCGGTCTCGAAGGCGTGCTGGAGCCGCTCGGCCAGCGCGTCCGGCACCTCGGTGCCGAGCAGGGTGCGCGTCACCACCCGCAGCGTGAAGCGGTAGCAGGCGGGGAAGACGTCCACCACCTCGCCGTGCCGCCAGGAGCCGGCCAGCAGCGCCGCCTCGCGGCTCATCACGGCGGCGTACGCGGCCAGCCGTTCCGGCCGGAACTCCGGTTGCAGCATCCGGCGTTGGCGCCGGTGGTCGGCGTGGGCGCAGGTCGGCAGCCCGTTTCCGAGGATCTCCCGGAACCGCTCGTAGATCGGCCCGCCCTTGTCGAAGGTGCGGTCGTCGGCGTAGACCTGCCGCAGCAGTTCCGGGTGGCAGGGAACCGCGAGGCGGTACGTCCCCAGCCGGACCTCCACCAGGTCGCCGTACTCGTGCAGCCGCGCCAGGAAACGCGCCGGATCACGGGCCAGCGCGGGCAGGTGCCCGAGCACCGGCACCGCCCCCGGGAGCGTCCCGTGCCGATAGGTCGTGGTCGCGGCACCCCGCGCTGACGAGGACACAGCAGCAGGGTAGGCGCCCCGGCGAGCGGCGGACAACCGGTGCGCGCCCACTCGTCCGCGCGCCCACCCGTCCGCGCGCTCGGCCGGACGGGGGACAGCGGGCTGCCGGTCCGCCAATTCCCGTTCCGTGTACGGATCGGTCGGCGGGTGTCGATCCGCGCCGACGTCACCACCTCTGAGCTGCGGGAATCCAGGAGCCATCGAATCCGGTCCGGCGCTTTCCGATCTTGTCGGGTGCTGTTCGGAATTCAGAAATACGCTTGGTCATTCGCATGCGATCGGTGCTAGCTTCCTTCTCGCCCCGATTCCCGTACGAGGGAGTAAAGCC
The DNA here is from genome assembly GCF_042957205.1 of Kitasatospora sp. NPDC008115. NCBI lineage: Bacteria > Bacillati > Actinomycetota > Actinomycetes > Kitasatosporales > Streptomycetaceae > Kitasatospora > Kitasatospora sp. NPDC008115. The sequence continues at coordinate 70,189 of NZ_JBIBHU010000029.1, forward strand.
CATGGCATCGAACAGGCTCACGAAGGCGCTGGTGGGTGTTCTCACGGCCGCCACCCTCGGCATCGGCACCTTCGCCGGCGCCACCGCGGCCTCCGCCGCGTCCGCCCCGCAGGCCCCCGCCCGGACCGTCGGCGTCCGGGCCGTCAACAACCTCGGCCTCACCACCGCCGAGGCCCAGAGCGTCCAGTGCTACGTCCGCGACGCCGGCTACAACCCGGGCGCGATCGACGGCCAGCTCGGCACCAACAGCTGGAAGGCCTGGCAGAGCTTCCTCAACGACCTCGGCTACAACGCCGGAACCGTCGACGGCGCGGTCGGCCCCAACACCATCCGCGCCCTCCAGCGCTTCCTCACCGACCTCGGCTACGACACCGGCGGGATCGACGGCATCGCCGGCTCGAAGACCAGGGCCGCCTGGAAGGCGTTCGCCCAGCTCGGCTGGTGCTGACCGGCCTCCTCCCACACCGCACGACAGAGCGGCCCGGGCCCGCCCCAGGAACCCCCTGGGGCGGGCCCGGGCCGTTGCCGGCGCTACCCGGGCCCGAGTTGAGTACCGGTACTCAGGCGAACGCACCGGCGGGCCGGGCAGGATCGCCGGTATGACCAGCGATCAGCAGCGGTGCGCGAAGCGGCGGGCGGCGCGCTCCACCCGCGTGGCAGGCTCGCGGGCGCCGCGTGCGTCCGTACCGGACCTCCCCGGCCCGGCGGCCCCGGCCCGGCCGTGCGACCGGCGCCCGGCCGGGGCGGTGACCGCCCGGTGATCTGGGGACGCGGCGGCCCCGCACGGGTCCCGGTGGCGGCCGGCGGCGGATCCGGATGCCCGGCCCTCGCCCATGTGACGATCGGCAGCCGGGAGCCGGACACGGACGACCACGACCGGCCGGCCGCCGCCGGACAGGCGGACGCCGAGACGTCCGCCTGCCGGGGCGCCCCGCCGGAGGGGTGAGAAGGGAACCGGAGACGTGCCGCGCCGGCTACCTGCTACCGGGTTTCGGCGTCGGCGACCCAGGCGGGGAGCGGCTCACGGAGGGCCAGCCACTCCTCGGGCACCCCGGCCAGGCCGGTGCGGGCGGCGACCACGCCGGCGGTGATGGCACAGGTGGTGTCCACGTCGCCGAGGCCCTCGGCGGTGGTCCACAGGGCGTCGGCGAGGCTGTCCAGATGGTGCGCGGCGGACCACAGGGCGAACGGGACGGTGTCGCCCGCCTGGACGCGCTGCCCGTTGCCCAGGACGTCGGCGGCCCGCCACGGCTCCGTCCCGGCCGCCAGGTCGGCGGCGCGGTGAAGGCCGTCGCGCACCGCCCCCGGCGGGGTGCGGTCGGCGATCCCGGCCAGCAGCTCCGAGCCCGCCGGCTCGTGCCGCCCGTCGCGCCCGCGCGCGGCGAACGCGGCCGCCAGGGCGACCGCCACCGCGCCGGCCACGCCCTCCGGGTGCGCGTGCGTGACCTCGGCGGAGAGCGCCGCCTGCTCGGCCGCCTCCTCCAGGTCCTCGCGGAACCACGCCCCGAGCGGCGCCACCCGCATCGCCGCGCCGTTGCCGAAGCTGCCCTGACCGTCGAACAGGTCCCGCGCCCGCGTCCGCCAGCTTCCCGGCGACTGCGCGAGCCCGGGCAGCAGCCGCTGCATACCGCGCCCGTAGCCGCGGCCCGGGTCGGCCCGGTAGGTCATCCCGAAGGCCAGCGCCAGCTTCTCCTGGTGCACCGCGTCGTACGCGGTCAGCACCCCGTACACCGACAGCGCCATCGCGGTGTCGTCGGTCCAGTGCCAGGGCGCCTCCTGCGGGGTCCGGCGGGCCCTGATCTGCTCGAACGCCTCTCGGGGCGTCCGGAACAGCGGGAACCAGCGCTCCCCGAATCCGTCCCCGAGGGCCAGGCCCTCCAGTGAGTCACGAGCGGCGGAAGACGATGTCATCGTCCCATCGTTCCACCGCCCCAAGGCGCCCGCGGCACCGGCCCGGACGGGCATCCGTCGTGAACCTGACGATTCGTCGGAATCGTCGGCCGGGCCCTGGTAGAAAGGAGTGGCGTGACAGCGGTCGACGGAGGCGGGACGGGGAGTGACAGAGGCCGAACCCGGACGCGGACCCGACCCCGGACGTGGCGCCGGACAGGGCGCCGGACCCGGACCCGGGTCCACGGACATCCACAACGTCGTCACCGACAGCACGGTCCACTACCTGGTGCAGATCGGCGTGCTCAACGGCGAGCTGCACCTCACCGTGCCGCCCCCGCCCGTGCCGCCGGCGACACCGCTCGGCCTCGCCGAGGAACGGCTGGCCCGCAGCCTGCTGTACCAGTGGCGGGCCGAGGCCGACGCCTGGGACATGGCCGACCCCGAACCGCTGGCCGTCCGCTGGGTGCACAGCCGCACCGCCCTCGGGCCGGGGCGCGAACTCGACGGGCGCGGCGACCGGGTCGGCACCATGGCGGAGGCCCTGCTCGGTCTCGACCACCGCCGGCTGCTGATCCTCGGCGGGGCCGGCGCGGGCAAGACGACCCTGGCCGTGCTGCTCACCCTGGAACTGCTCGCCCGCAGGCTCACCCGGGACGAGGACGTCCCGGTGCCGGTGGTGCTCTCGCTGGAGTCCTGGGACTCCGAGCGGGTCAACTTCCACGACTGGCTGGTCCGCCGGATCGCGGAGGAGCACCCCGGTCTACCGCGGGTGGACGGGCTCCATCCCGCCGCCCGGCTGGTGAGCGAACGGCGCCTGCTGCCCGTCCTGGACAGCCTCGACGAGCTGCCCGAACACCGGCGGATCGCCGTGCTCGGCGCCCTCGGACGCCAGTTGGGCCAGGACGGCGGGGTGGTGCTGATCTGCCGGACCGAGGCCTACCGCGAGCTGGTGACGGCGCAGCGGGACGTGCTCCGGGTGGACTCGGCGATCGAGGCGCTGCCGCTCGACCCCGCCGACGTGGCGTCCTACCTGCGCCACGCCCGACAGCCGTCGCGCGCCGCGCAGTGGGCGCCGCTGCTGACCGAGCTCCGCGCGGAGCCCAACAGCCCGGTGAGCCGGGCGCTGTCGACGCCGCTGATGGTCTGGCTGCTGCGGCGCGGGTACGAGCGGGCGCCGGCCGACCCGGGCGAACTGGTGGACCGCAGGCGCTTCGCGACCGCCGCCCAGGTCGAGCGGCACCTGCTCGACCGGATCGTGCCCGCGTCGTTCCCGGCGCTGCCGCCGGCCCCCGACCGGCTGCACCCTCCCCGGCAGTGGGAACCGGAGCGGGCCCGGGAGTGGCTGTCCCACCTGGCCCGGCTGATGGACCGTCAGGGAACCGCCGAGCTGGCCTGGTGGCGGCTGTTCGGGGCGCCGCTGCCGAGGGCGCTGGCGGTGCCGGCGCTGATCGCGGTCGGGATCGCCCTGTCGCTGCTGTTCGAGCTGGTGCTCGGGTCGGTCCCGGGCGGCCGGCACCGGACCTTCGGCTTCGGCACCGTCCTGGGCCTCAGCGTGACCCTCGCGGGCGCGGTCCGGATGGCCGGACAGGCGTGGTTCGGCGACGACACCGCGACGCCCCGGCGGCGGGTCAACCCGTTGCGCTTCGCCGGCGCCCTCCGCTCGGCGGGCCGCAACGGGCGGCTGGGCCGGGCCTGGCGGCTCACGGTGGTGATCGGCGGGCCGCCGGTGATCCTCGCCCTGGGCCTGGTCCAGTTCCTGGCACCGTCGACGGCGGGTCTGATGACGGTGGTGGGGGTGCTGCTGCCCGGTTATCTGATGATCGTCATGGCGGCACCTTCGGACACCGTGGACGCCGCGACCCCCGACGCGCTGCTGCGCTCGGAGCGGACCTCGGTCCTGCTGACCATGGTCGTGCTCGCACCGCTGATCGCCCTGGGGACCGGACTGCTGGGCTGGTCCCGGGCCCGCCCCCTGACGGACTGGGCCGACACCCTGGCCGCCTGGTGCGGGGCGTGCGCGATGTTCCTGCTGCTCAGCCCGTGGAGCCGGTGGCTGCTGGCGCGCTGCTCGCTGGCGCTGGCGGGCCGGGTGCCCTGGGCGCTGATGACCTTCCTGCGGGACGCCCACCGGGCCGGCCTGCTCCAGCGGACCGCCGGGACGTACCGCTTCCGCAATCTGCGCCTCCAGCAGCACCTGGCCGGCCCGGGAACGGCTTCGCTTCCCGCTCCCCGGGCGTCGTCCGGCACGGCGGCGGCGCCCGGCACCGCTGCCGGGACGCCCGTGCCGCCGGCCGCGTCCTGGCGCGGCCTCACCGTCCGGCGCGACCCGGCCTCGTACCTGCTCAGCGGCCGGTCCCGCGAAGTGACCCTCGCGCACTGGGGGCCGCTCGGCGCCCTGATGGGCCTCCAACTGGTCCGGACCACGGTGAGCGGCACCTGGGACCACCTGGAGGCCTGGGCGCCGATGGTCGGCCTGCCCGTCATCGGCGTGCTGTTCATGCTGATCCGCTTCCTGCCCCGGCGGCGGCTCGAACTGCACATCACCGACGCCTTCATCGCCGCCCGGTGGGGCCGGCACCGCTGCCGCTACGAGTGGAGCGACGTGGACGAGGTGGCGGTCCGCCGGATCCACAGCCGCGGCCGCGACGCCCGGGTGCACGGCATCCACGTCCGGCTGCGGCCGGGAGCACCCGTCCCCCCGGCCCGCTACCGGGGCCGGGACGGCTGGTACCTGGTGCAGTCCGTGAGCATCGGCCGGACCCTGCCCCCGGACATCGCCCAGGCGCTGGCCGACCTCTCCGGCGGCCGCTGGCGGCCGTAGGCGGGGGACACCCGGGCGGCGGCCGTCCGTGGCAGGGTCAGGGGGCGGGCGGTGCCGGGTGGCCCGGCTCCTCCTCGCCCTCGAACCGTCCTGAACCGCCTGCACCGGTCGTCCTCCGCGGTCATGTGCCCGCGCCTCCGTCCTCGGGGGCGGCCGCCACGCGGTTGCGGAGCGTACCGATGCCCTCGACCTCGACCTCGACGACATCGCCGGGCTGCAGGTGGCGGCCGGAGAACACGCCGGCCCCGCGCGGTGTCCCGGTGAGGATCACGTCGCCGGGTTCGAGGGTCTGGTAGTGCGAGAGGAAGGAGATCAGCTCGGCCACGCCGTGGATGAAGCCCGCGGTGCGGTCGTCCTGGCGCGGCTCGCCGTTGACCAGGGTGCGCAGCCGCAGGTCGAGCGGCTCGCGGAACTCGTCGGGGGTGACCAGGCAGGGGCCGAGCGGCTTGAAGGTGTCGAAGCTCTTGGACACGCCGATGGAGGCGGTCGGATCGCCCGACATCGCCCGCTGCTGGATGTCGCGGGCCGAGACGTCGTTGGCGATGGTCAGGCCGGCGAGGTGGCCCAGCGCGTCCGCGGTGTCGACGGCGGTCGCGGGCCTGCCGATGACGGCGGCCACCTCGCCCTCGTAGTCGACCTGCCGCGCCGCGACCGCCGGGAGGCGGATGTCGTCGCCGGGGGCGACGACCGCGGAGCCGGCGACGACCTGGAAGTTCGGCTCGGTGGGCAGGACGATGTCGGGCCGGCCCATCGCGGCGAACATCTCCAGGGCCTCCTGCGCGTGACTGCGGTAGTTCAGTCCGATGATCAGGATCTTCCCGGGCCGGGGAACGGGTGCGTGCACGCGCACCTCGTCGAGGGCGACCCGCCGGACGACCGCCGCCGTACGGGCCGCGTTGGTCCCGGGGCCGCGCAGGAGGGCGCCCAGGTCGGCGAAGGGGAGGTCGAGCAGGGAGAGTTCACCGGTGTTGTCCTCCCTGGCGATGCCGAGGGCTGTGCTGTACAGGCGCATCCATGACTCCTGCGGGTGGGGGAGGGGGTTTCTCTTGCTTCAGAGTCAAGAGCCTTCTTGTTCCAGAGTCAAGAGATGTGCTGATCGCGGGCCGGGGCCGGAGCCGCGGGTGGGGGGGTGCGGCGGCGCCGCCTAGGCTTTGCTGTCATGCCAAGGAACCGTCAACAGATCCCGAAGGCCGAGCGCGAGGCCGTCCTGGTCGAAAGCGCCTGGGAACTCTTCGCCGCTCAGGGGTACAAGGGGACCAGCCTGGCCGAGGTCGGCAGGGTGGCGGGCGTCGCGGCGAACGCCGTTCGCTGGTACTTCCCGACCAAGGACGATCTGTTCGCCGCCGCGCTGGACCGCACGTTCCTGCGTGAGCGGGAGCGTGTCGAGGCGGATCCCGCAATCGGGGGCGATCCGCGCCGGCAGCTGGTGGCGTGCCTCGTCGATCTGGAGGCCCACCGCGGGCTGCACCGGGAGGCGTACGACCGCATGGGGGAGTCGCCGGCCCTGGCCGACGCCTATGTCCGCATGCAGGAGTGGCTGGAGGGCCGCCTCCTCGCGGCGGTCGCGGACCGGCTGCCCGAGGGGGCGGACGTCGCGCCGGTGGCGGATCTGGCGCACGTGCTCTTCGAGGGGCTGCTGGTCAGTACGCGGGCGCTGGACCGGCCGACCGGGGAGCTCGTCGACCTCCTGATGGAAGCACTGGTGGCCGTCGCGGCGGCGCGCTGAACCCATCTCTTGACTGCCATACAAGAGCCTTCTAGGTTTCTCTTGTATGGCAGCCAAGAGGGCTGCCGTGCTCCCGAGAAGGAGGTCGCCACCCCATGGCTTCTCCCGACAAACTCGCCCACGTCGTCCTGCGCACCGGCCGCCTGCCGGTCATGACCGACTGGTATGCGAACGTCCTCGAAGGCCGGGTCGCCTTCGCCGACGAGGCGCTCGCCTTCCTGACCTACGACGACGAGCACCACCGCGTCGCGCTGGTCGCCACCGGGGCGTCCGAGCGGCCGACCGACGCGCACACCGGCCTTCACCACGTGGCGTTCACCTACGCGACGATCGAGGACCTGCTCGACACGTACCGGCGGCTGAAGGGTGAGGGCATCCGCCCCTTCTGGTGCATCAACCACGGGCCGACCACCTCGATGTACTTCGAGGACCCGGACGGCAACCACATCGAGCTCCAGATCGACAACTTCGCCACCGCGGAGGCCCTCGACGAGTGGTTCCGGTCCGGAGCCTTCGAGGCCAATCCGATCGGGGTCGATTTCGACCCCGACGACCTGCTGCGACGCTTCGAGTCGGGTGAGTCCCCCGCCGACCTGGTCCGGCGCGCATGAAGGACATCGACGTGCCGGTCGTCGTCATCGGCGCCGGCCCCGTGGGCCTGGCCACCGCACTCGTCCTCGGCCGGCACGGCGTCCGCAGTGTCGTCTGCGAACAGTTCGGCGGGATCAACCCCCATCCCAGGGCCCACGTCGTCAACACCCGGTCCATGGAACTGTTCCGCGCCTGGGGCATCGCGGACGCCGTCCGGGCGGACGCGGTGGACCCGGCGCAGGCCGGCACCATCCTGTGGAAGCAGACCCTCGCCGGAGAGTCCCTGGGCCGGATCGACTTCGCCGAAGGCCCCCGGGGCCCGATCCTGGAACGGGCGTACGCCTCGGCCGAGCAACTCGCCTCCTGCGCACAGGACCGGGTGCAGCGACACCTCCTGGACGCGGTCCTCGCCCAGGGCGCGGCCGCCGTCCACTACGACACCACCGTCAGGGAGGTGGCCGACCACGGTGACGTCGTCGACGTCACCGTGGAGGGCGCGGGCGGGCGGCAGACCCTGCGCACCCGCTACGTCGTGGCGGCGGACGGGGCGGCGGGCGGCATGCGGGACAGGCTCGGCATCGCGATGGACGGCGCCCCGGTCCTCGGCCACCAGCTGAACATCTACTTCCACGCCGACCTCTCCCCGTGGACGCGCCAGGACCCCGCCCTGCTGGTCTGGCTGATCAACAGCGTCTCCCCGGGAGTACTCATCGGCATGGACGGCGCCCGCCGGTGGACCTTCCAGCGGAGCTTCGACCCGGCCGTCGAATCGCCGCAGGACTACCCGCCCGAGCGATGCGCCCGGATCATCCGGGACGCCGTCGGAACCACCGAACTCGACGTGGACGTCCGCTCCGTGGGGTCGTGGGCCATGACGGCCCGGACCGCCGGGACCTACCGCAGCGGCCGGGTCCTGCTCGCCGGCGACGCGGCGCACCAGTTCCCGCCGACGGGCGGCCTCGGCATGAACAGCGGCCTCGCCGACGCGGACAACCTCGGCTGGAAACTCGCCGCCGTACTGAGCGGCCGCGCCTCCGAGACCCTGCTCGACAGCTACGAGCGGGAACGCCGCCCGGTGGCCGTCGACAACGCCCGCCACAGCATGCTGAACGCGATGAAGATGGCCGAGGTCGGCATCGGGCCCGGGACGGACGCCGTCGCCGCACGCCTCGAAAGCCCGGACCCGGAGGTCGCCGCGGCGGAACGCCGGCGGATCGCGGAGGCCGTCCCCCTGCAGCGCCCGCACTTCGACGCGCTGAACCAGGAGATCGGGTACGTCTACGGAGCGGCCCGGTGGGCGGGCGGTGCGGGCGGTGCCACGTCCCCGGCCGTCGACCGCACGCCGACCGCCGTCCGCGGAGCGCGACTTCCGCACGCCTGGGTCGAACGCGGCGGGGAGCGGGTGTCCACCCACGACCTCCTGGTGCCGGGCTTCACCCTCATCGCCGGGCCGGGCGGAGCCGCCTGGGCGGACGCGTTCGCCGCCGCCTTCGAGGAGCTCTTCCCCGAGTCCTCCGCGCGGCCCGTGGGGGCCTGCGGCGGCATGGCGCAACGGACCGTCGTCATCGGGCGCGACGCCACCAGCCCGGACGGCCGCTGCCTCGAACTGCTCGGGATCGGTTCGGGCGGAGCCCTCCTGGTCCGGCCGGACGGCCACATCGCGTGGCACAGCGCCGAGGGATCGACTCCCGTGGCGGCTCTCACCGACCTGCTCCGCGGAGCCGAGCGGCCCGCCCGGTAGCGCTCCGTCAGATCCCGTCCCCGGAGACGGCGGCCGCGACCACGGCCCCGTCCCGGAGCGGACCTCGTGCGGGAGCGCCGGCCCCGAGCCCGGCGCTCCCGTCCCACCGCCCGGCGGACCGCCCGGCGGACCGGCAAGCGGGCCCACGGGCCCGTGCCTGGGCCGCCCCGCCCACCGATGCCCCATCCCGGAGGAACACAGTGGTGACCTCTCACAACACGACCGGGCCCCGGCCCTCGCTCCAGGACCGGTACACCCGCGAAGAAGGCAGCGTCCACCTCACCGGCATCCAGGCGCTCGCCCGTCTGCCCCTCGACATCCGTCGCGCCGACCGCCGCGCGGGCCGCAGCACCGCCGGATTCGTCTCCGGGTACGAGGGCTCGCCGCTCGCCGGATACGACATGGAACTCGCGCGCTGCGGCCCCCTCCTCGACGAGTACGACATCGTCTTCCGCCCCGGCGTCAACGAGGAGCTGGCGGCGACGGCGGTCCAGGGCACCCAGCTCGCGGCCGCGCAGCCGGACAAGCGCGTCGACGGCATCACGGCCGTCTGGTACGGCAAGTCCCCCGGCCTGGACCGCGCCTCGGACGCCATCCGGCACAACAACCTGATGGGCACCCACCCGGCCGGGGGCGCCCTCGCCCTGGTCGGCGACGATCCCGCCGCCAAGTCGTCCACCGTCCCCGGTGCCTCCGAACTGCTCCTCGCCGACCTCGGTCTGCCGACGCTCTACCCGGCCGACCCGCAGGAGGCGCTCGACTTCGGACTGCACGGCGTGGCGATGTCCCGGGCATCGGGTCTCTGGGTGGCGCTGAAGATCGTCACGGCGGTCGCCGACGGCTCCGGCACCGTCGACGTGAGCGCCGACCGGATCTCGCCGGTCGAACCGGACCTCGTCGTCGACGGGGTGCCGTACCGCCACACGGTCGGCGCCCGGCTGGTGCAGCCGGTGCTCGGCGACCTGGAACGCACCCGGGAGGGCGCCCGTCTGGAGATCGCCCGCCGCTACGCCGCCGCCAACGGCCTCAACCGGATCACCGTCTCCGGGCCCGACGACCGCATCGGCATCGTCGCGGCGGGCAAGACCTTCCTCGACGTCCGCCAGGCCCTGCGCATCCTCGGGCTCGACGACGCCGAACTGAACCGGCGGGGTGTGCGCCTGCTCCACCTCGGCATGATCCACCCGCTGGAACCCACGGTCGTCGAGCGGTTCGCGCGGGGACTGAGCCACATCGTGGTCGTGGAGGAGAAGCGGCCGCTGATCGAGACCGCCCTCAAGGAACTGCTCTACGGGCACGGCAACCGGCCGTCCGTCTCCGGCAAGCGCGCACCCGACGGTTCGGTCCTCTTCCCGTTCGACGGCGAACTCGATCCCGACACCGTGGCCGCGCGGCTCGCCCGCCGGCTGAACAGCCTGGGCGGGTTCCCGGCCGTACCCGACCGGTCGGACGCCCGGCGGCCGGCGGCGGCCGGGCGCCGGGCGCTTCCGCTCCTGCCCGTGGTGACCCGAGCCCCCTACTTCTGTTCCGGCTGCCCGCACAACCTCTCGACCAAGGCGCCCGAGGGCGCCGCCGTCGGAGCCGGTATCGGCTGCCACGCCATGGTCACGCTCATGGACCCCGCCCAGGCCGGGGACGTGATCGGCATGACACAGATGGGGGGCGAGGGCGCCCAGTGGATCGGGATGCAGCCGTTCCTCGCCCGCGACCACCTGATCCAGAACCTCGGAGACGGCACCTTCCACCACTCCGGCAGCCTCGCCGTCCGGGCGGCGGTCGCGGCCGGGGTGAACGTCACCTACAAACTGCTCCACAACTCCGCGGTGGCGATGACCGGCGGGCAGCAGCCGGTCGGCGTCATGCCCGTGCCCGCGATCGCACAGGAGCTGCTGGCGGAGGGCGTGGGACGCGTCATCGTCACGACCGAGGACGTCAAGCGCTACCGGCGGGTCGCGCTTCCGAAGGGCGTCGTCGTCTGGCACCGCGACCGGCTGCCCGAGGCCCAGGAGGTGCTCGCGCGGACCCCCGGGGTCACCGTGCTCATCCACGACCAGGAGTGCGCGACGGAACTCCGGCGCAAGCGCAAGCGCGGCCTCGCGCCCGAGCCCGTCGAGCAGGTGATGATCAACGAGCGGGTGTGCGAGGGGTGCGGCGACTGCGGGCAGCAGTCGAACTGCCTCTCCGTGCAACCCGTCGAGACCGAGTTCGGCCGCAAGACCCGGATCGACCAGTCCTCCTGCAACAAGGACTACGCCTGCCTGGCGGGGGACTGTCCCTCCTTCCTCACGGTCGTTCCCGCCGGCGGGAAGCGCGCCTTCACCGCCGCGGCCATGCCGGACAGCGCCGTCCTGCCCGATCCGGCACCCGCCGTGCCGGCCTCCCACACCATCCGGATCACCGGCATCGGCGGTTCCGGCGTGGTCACCCTCGCGCAGATCCTCAGCACCGCGGCCTCGCTCGTGGGCCTGCACGTCCGGACCCTCGACCAGACCGGCCTGGCCCAGAAGGGCGGTGCGGTGGTCTCCGACATCAAGATCACCAAGGAGCGGACGGACCAGGCGGGCAAGGCGGCCCTGGAGGAGTGCGACCTCTACCTCGGCTGCGACCTGCTCGTGGCCGCGGAGGCCGGGAACCTGTCGGCGACCGCCCCGGCGAGAACGGTGGCGGTCGTCTCCACCGCGGAGGTCCCCACCGGACGGATGGTGATCGACCCGGACGTGTCCTTCCCGCCCGCCGGGCCGCTCAAGGAAAGGATCCGGGCCGGGGTGAGGGACAGCGTCTTCCTGGACGCCCGGCGGCTCGCCGCCGACCTGCTGGGCGAGGACCAGTTCGCCAACCTCCTGCTGACGGGTGCGGCCTACCAGAGCGGCGGGCTGCCGGTTCCGGCGCACGCCATCGAGGAGGCGATCACCCTGAACGGCGTCAAGGTCGAAGCCAACCTCAAGGCGTTCCGCCTCGGCCGCCAAGCCGTCGCCGACCCCGAAGCCTTCGCCGCCGTACTGCGCGGGCGTGCCGTTCCGGCGGGGCCGGAACGGCGCCCGTCCGCCGCGGCCCGCAGCGTCCTCGCATCGGCCGGGGCCGTCCCCGGGTCGGAACTCGCCCGGATCCTGGAGGTCCGCGTCCCGGATCTCATCGCGTACCAGGACACCGCCTACGCGACGAGGTACCTGCGCTTCGTCGAGCGGGTACGGCGGATCGAGAACGAACGCGTGCCCGGCTCGACCGCACTCGCCGAGGCCGTGGCCACGTACCTGTACAAGCTGATGGCGTACAAGGACGAGTACGAGGTGGCCCGGCTCTCCCTCGACCCCGAGGTCGAGCGGGAGGTGAGAGCCCGATTCGGGGACGGCGCACGGATGTCCTACCGTCTCCATCCGCCCGTGCTGCGGGCACTGGGGATGACCCGCAAGATCGAACTCGGCCCCTGGTTCAAACCGGCCTTCCGCGCCCTCGCGGCGATGCGCGGCCTGCGCGGCACCCGCCTCGACCCGTTCGGAGCGGCACACGTGCGACGCACGGAACGTGCCCTGGTGGTCGAGTACGAGACCACCATGGCCGAGGTCTGCCGGGTCCTCGGCGAGGACGTTCACGGTCTGGCCGTCGAGATCGCCTCACTGCCCGACACCGTGCGCGGCTACGAGGGGATCAAGATGGCATCGGTCGCGCGCTACCGGGCCCGCTCCGAGGAACTGGCCGGCCGTCTGGGCTCCCTGACCGGACCTCAGGACTGAGCGTCGAACTCCGCCCGGTGCAGGAGCCGCGCCGTTGGCCGCCGCCACCACCGACACGCGGACCCTAGGCCGGATCGCAGGTGAGTGGCTCGGCCCGGACCCCTGTCGGCGTGGGGTGCAGCAGGGCGAAGCAGGTGGCGGTCGCGGTGCGGCCTTGCTCGGTGACGCGGAACGAGTAGCCGACCGGGCCGGGTTGCGCGCCGGGACCGGCGGTGAGGTGCCAGGCGGAGGTGGCGGTGGCGCCGGCGGCCAGCCGTCGCGGTGGCGCGACGCGGGGCTCGGCCCGCCAGCCCGGCGGCAGCGCCGGCGGGAGCACCTCGACCGGGACGTCCCGGTGCGCGGTGTTGGTCAGCAGCAGGTCGGTGCCGGCGAGGCGGGGCCGGACCAGCGTGGTCGAGGGCGACCAGATCCGCAGGTTGGCGACGCGCGCGCCGTCGCCCCCCGGCAGGACGGTCGGGACGATCCTGACCGCCGACGTGGTGACGTTGACCGCGAACCCCCGGTCGCGGCCCGTCAGGAGGTCCTCGTTGGACGACTGCTGGCGCCCGCCGTCCACCCAGGCGCCCGCCGCGGTGAGGGTCTCGACCGTCGCGAGCGCGGCGATCCCGGGGTTCAGGTCCAGCTCGATCCGCGAGACCGGCACCGGAATCCCGAAGTCGATCTCCAACCAGTCCCGCTTCAGGAGCCAGTTCTCCACCGCCCCGTCGTCTGTCCCGTCGGGCATGACCGCGTTCGGGCCGCCCTCGGTCGACCAGTGGCCGCCCTTCCCGGCGCGCGGACCGTCCGGGCTGCTTCCGGGGGCGGAGTAGCTCGCCGTCAGGACGGGCCACGAGCCGTCCCCGCGGAAGGCGGCCAGGTCCACCTCACGGGTGAAGTCCGGCAGCGGACGCAGCCACCGGTCGACGGCGCCGGGCAGCCCGAAGGCCGCCGTGGGCGGCAGCGACCCCGTGAACAGCAGGGTGAGCGCCACCGGCACCACCGCCAGGCCGGCCAGGTGCGACAGGAGCAGCGCGCCCCGGGCGCGGGCCGCCGAGCCGGCCCGCCGGACCCGGGGCCCGCCCGGCCGGCGGGCCCGGCGCGGGGCCGGCAGCCGCCGGGGCGCGGCGCGGACCCCGGCCGTCCACAGCAGCAACTCGCCCAGGGCCGGGCCCGACCGCGCCTCCGACCGGTCGGCCAGGAAGCGGAGCCCGCCGCCGGCCCGCTCCAGCACCCGCACCAGGTTCCCCGCCCCCGCCTCCTCCAGCCACCGCCGCACGGACTCGTCGCCGTCCCCGGGGCCGGGACCGGGACCGGGACCCGCCGGGGTGTCCCGGAGCGCGGCGGTCCGGGTGACGACCACGGCGATCCGCCGCGGCCGGTGGCGCCGGGGAAGGGCGTCGACGGCGCGGAGCACCCGTTCCGCGGCCGGGACCGACCCCGGCGCGGACGACGGCGCCCCGCCGACCCGCGCCCGCCGCACCGAAGGGAGCGTCAGCGCGTCGAGGACCAGCACCAGGCCCCGCGCGCGGCGAAGCCCGTCCAGGACGTCGAGCCCGGACTGCTCCTCGAAGACCGGGCCCGGCGGATCGAGCAGCACCAGCGTGCGCCGCCCGCCGCGCAGCCCGGACAGCTCCGCCACGGCCGTGCCCGGCAGCGCGCCGGCGACCCGCCCCCCGAGCGCCCCGACGACCCCGGCCAGATGCGCGAACCCGCCGCGGACGACGGTGCTGCGCCCGGAACCGGCCGCCCCCGCGACGAGCACCACCGCCGTCGGCGAGCCGCCGGGCGGCACCGGGCGGTCGCAGTGCGGGCAGCGGGCCTCCAGGCGCCACGCGCCGAACACCGTGCCGGCGGGCAGCCGGACCCCGCAGCGGCAGGTGCGGCGCAGCCCGCCGTACCGGTCGGGGACGAGCCGCCGGTGCCGCGCCCCGCACCCGGGACAGAGCCGGACCGGGGCCTCCACCGCCCGCCCGCAGGAAGGATGCGGGCAGACCGGGGCGGCTCCGGTCAGCCGGCGGCCGAGGCGGTCGACCGCCCGGCAGGCCGTCCACCAGAGCCTGAACCCGGCCAGCAGCACCGCCCGGAGCAGGAGTTGGCAGAGCAGGGCGGGCAGCGCGAGGAGTGCCGACACCAGGACGGCCGCGCCGACGCTGGAACCCCGGAGGACGCACAGCAGCCCGCCGAGGCAGCGGGTGGCGATGCGCTCGGCCCACTCCCACGGCGCGCCCGGCGGCGGTGGCGGTCCGGGGTCCCACCGGAAGGCGGCCCGCAGTTCACCCGCGTAGGCCTCCCGGAGGCCGCGCCACACCTCGCGCAGCGCCTGTCCGCCTCCCCGGCGCAGATACGGCTCCCGGGCGGGGCCCTCGCCCGTGGCGTCGGGCGCGCCCGCGCCGAACGCGCCCCGCACGGCGCGGAAGTGGCGCAGCAGCAGGCGCGGCAGGGCGATCAGCGCGCAGTGCAGCGCGACACCGACGACCGCGAACAGGAACGCGACCCAGAGCAGCAGCGGGAGCAGCACGACGCCGAAGACGACGTTGCCCCAGGCCTGCGCCGACCGGCCCCGGCGGCGGGCCCGGCCGGCGTCGCCGTGTCCCGGCGTCACCGCCGCCCCGCCCTCGGCAGGAAGCCGAAGCGGTGCAGCAGCCACAGCAGCGGATCCTCGACCCGGTGCGGGCGCGGCCCACCGGGCGGCGTCGCGCCGGGGCCGGGCGGGGCGCTGAGCGCGGAGAACGCGAAGAGCTGGTGGTCGGCCCGGCCCGCGCGCAGCCGCCGGTCGATCCCGTCGCCCTGCCAGAGCTCCAGCAGGGCCCGCAGTTCGGTGTCCACGGCCGCGCGGTCCACCGGATCGAATCCCGGACGCGGGGAACGGCGGCGGTGCAGCGGTGAGTTGGGGGCAAGAGCGGGGGTCAGCAGGTCGAGCTTGGCCAGGCCGACGGCGACCGGGACGCGGATCCGGCCGCCGGCGTCCCGGGGCAGCGCGTCGAGCGCCCCGTCCAGGACCTCCGCTGGCCGGGTGCCACGGCCCGGACGGTGAAGTCCGGCGCCGGGCAGGTCGTGCGGGTCGAGCAGCAGCACCGCCGCGTCCGCCCGCGCCAGGTCCGGCCGGGCGGTCCGCGGCGGGGCCGCCGGGTCGGTGTCCAGCAGGACCAGGGTCAGCGACCGTTCCCGCCGGCCGTGCCCCCGGCTCAGCCGGTGGACCAGCGGCCGGAAGCCCGAGCCCGGCGCGTCCGGGGAGAGCGCGCGCTCCTCCTCGTAGAGCGGGCGCTCGTAGCGCTGCCGCACCTCGGCCTCGGTCCGGTCGTCGCCGGGCAGCAGCGCCACGCCCAGCTCCGCGCCGAGGCCGTGCCGGAGCCCGTGCAGCAGGACGGCGAGGAAAGTGCTCTTCCCGCTGCCGGGCGGCCCCACCACCGCGACGACCCGCCCGCGCTCCCCGGGACGCCCCTCGGGCAGCCGCTCGCCGCACCGGCGGCAGTGCGGGCGCGAGGTCGTCCGCCCGCAACCGCCGCAGACGGCGGACGGCGCGCGGCGGGTGGCGGCGGGACGGTGGTCGCCGGGGCACCAACCGGGCGGGGAGACGCACCGGTACAAGGTCTCCGCCCGGCCGGCCCGCCGCAGGCACGACGGGCAGATCCGCACGGTGTCGCGACGGCCCGTCAGGTTCACGACCGGCCCCCTGCCCACCGGCCCCGCGCCCGCCGGGCGCCGGTCCGCAGTCCGCGGACCGGCGGATCGAGCAGCACGACCTCCTCGCCGGCGGCGAAGCAGCGCAGCCAGGTGAGACGGCCGCCCCGGGGCAGCCGGGCGGTGAGCACGGCGGGCCGGCCGGGGCCGATCCGCACGGCGCCGGCCTCGGCGAGCGTCGCCCCGTCACCGGCGGCGAGCGGCCAGGCCGGCCCGGTCGAGCCGACCAGCAGCAGACCCGGTACCAGCACCTCGGTCGCGCACCGGAAGACCGCCCGTACCGAGCGCCGGCCCGGCAGCCCCCGGCGGGTGAGCGTGTACGGGACCTCGATCCGGGCCGGCAGGACCAGGTGGACCGGCGCGCCGAACGCCGGCAGGCCGTCCGCCCGGCCGACCGGGCACAACTCGACCTCGACGCCCGCGCCGTGCGGAACGGCGAGCCGCACGCCGTCGCGGTGCAGATAGCCGAGACGGGTGACGGCACGCCGCTGGAGCGGGCCCCCGGCGACGCGCCAGCGCACCTCGGCCTCGGCGGGCCCGTCCGGCGGCCAGTCGAAGGTGACGACGGCCTCGCCCGGGCTCCGGGTCACCGCCGCGTCGCGCAGCTCGGGCAGCGCCACCACCGGTGCGCTCGCCCCGACGGCGGCGCGCTCGCCGGCGACCGTGACCGCGACGACCACGGCGCCGCGCCCGGGCGGCCGGAACCGCAGTCCGCCGGCGACCGGCCGGGTCGTCAGCCGGGCGCCGCGGGCGGCGAGGTCGGCCGGGCGCAGCAGCCGTCCGACCGGCCACGGCGGCCGGGCGTCGAACGCGTAGAGGCGGACCTCGCCGTGCGCGGGCTCCGCCCGGGTCTCGAAGCGGGCCTCGAACCGGCCCGGGTCCTCCGCGGCGGGCACCACGGTGAGGGCGGTGACCGGCTCCGGGGGCGCGAGCGGGACGGCGGCGAGCCACCGGCCCTCGGTGGCCATCGTGCCGCCGTCGTCGTCCCGGTAGACGACCTGGATCCGGTAGACGTGGGTGCGGCCGTTGGGCCGGCCCCGGTCGGTGAAGCCGTCCGCCCGGGCCGCGACCGGGGCGGACGGGCCGACCGGGGTACCACGGTCGTCGTCCGGGGTACCAGGCTCGTCGTCCGGCGTCTCCGGCTCGGTGCGGCGCGTCACGCGCACGCCCTCCGCGCCCGCCGGGAGCCGCCAACCGCCGCTCACCACACCGTCGTCCGCCTCCAGCCGGGCCTCCCCGACCTCCGGCCGGTGGCGCACCGGGCCGCAGACGGCGAGCGGGGAGTACGGCCCGTCCGGTTCGGCGGCGCGCCGCACCACGACCGCATAGTGGACCGGCACGTTCACCGGGGCCGCGGTGTCCAGCAGGGAGGTCGCGCCGGGCGCGGGCGGCGCCAGGAGCGTTCCGTCGGCCGCCGAGCGCGGCGCCCGGCCGGTCCGGCGCACCACCAGGTACTCCGGCCGCCCGGCCGTCGAGGGCGTCGGCTCCCACTCCACCAGCACCCCCGCCGGGTCCGCCTCCGCGCCCACCCGGGGGACCGGGCGGACCGGCAGCGAGCGGCGCACCTCGTCGATCAGGGGCAGGTCCCGGACCAGGGCCTCGGCCCGGTCGAGCAGCGCCCAGGCGTGGTCGGGATCGGCGATCCGGCGCGCGGAGGCGAGGTCGCCGAGCCGCCGCGCCTCGGCCAGCGTGGCGCGGACGTGCGCGGCCGGCCCCGCGGCCTGCGGCGGGAGCGCCTGCCCGGGGAGCCGGTCGAGCAGGGCCGCCGCCTCGGCCAGCAGCCCGTCGGCGGCCAGGGCCCGCAGCCGGGCGGTGACCGGGTCGGGGTCCGGCTCCTCCAGGACCGCCAGGACCAGCCGGCGGGCGTCGGTCGCGGCGACCGAGAGCCCCTGCTCGGCGTGCGCCAGCAGGGTCCCGGTGCCGGCCCGGGCGGCCCGCCGGGCCCGGAGCGGTTCGGCGAGCTCGTACAGCAGGACGGCGCGCAGCCCCTCCGGCCCCCGGTCGCCGAGGACCTTGCGCGCGGCGGCGGCCACGGCCTGCGCCGCCGTGTGCGCGGCGCCGTGCGGCTGCCGGCCCCAGCGCAGCGCGGCCGCCTCCAGCTCGGCCTCGCCGGGCGCCGGGCCGGTGAACGGCCGGACCGGGTCCGTGACGCGCTCCCCGGGGCCGCCGGCGGCCAGGAAGTCGGCGAGGTGCCGCAGCCGCAGGACGGCCAACTGCCGGGCGCAGCGCGCGTAGGCCGGGTGCGGCAGGTCACGGGGGAGCGGGTCCGGGTCGGCGACGGCCACGGACAGTCCGGCCAGCGCCTCGTCGAGCCGGGCGCGGTCCGCCCGGTGGACGGCGCCGACGCCCGCCAGCACGGCGGGGCTGACCAGCCCGAGCCCGCCGGCGGCCTCGCCCAGCGCCGCGAGCAGTTCGCCCCGCGCCGCCGAGGCGAGCCGGCCCTGCTCGGCGAGGGCCGCGCGCAGCGGGGCGAGGTCACCGCCCCGCGCCGCCTCGAACAGGGCCTGGTGCACCAGCCGGCCGGCCTCCAGCTCCTCGATCACCGCGAGGTACTTGAGCCGGGTGCGGTGGCGCCGCCAGCAGGCGCGGACGGCCCGCACCGCCTCGTCGACCCCGGCCGCGGTGAGCTCCGCCGGGAGCTGGTAGCGGTGCCGCAGGTCCTCGTCCACCGGCAGGCCCCGGTCGAGCACCTCGCGCAGGTAGCGCGCCTCGTCGAAGGACATCCCGGACGCCGTCCCGCCGCCGTCAGGCGATCTGCTCGCGGCTCAGCGCGATCCTCGCCTCGTCCACGGCCGCCGCGTCCATGCCGCCGATCCGCACGGACAGTTCGAGCCGCCGCCCCGTCTCCCGCTCGGTGGCGACCACCTCCAGCAGCCCCGAGGCGCCGAGCGAGAACTCGCAGGCGAACGGCCAGCGGGCGGGCTTGCCTGCGGGGATGTCCAGATCCCCCTCGGCGACCACGGTGTTGTGGTCGAGCTCCTCCGACTCGACGGCGCCGGCCTGCTCCATCACCTGGATCCGCACCCGGCGCTGCCCCTCGCGGACGGTGTAGAAGTCCTGGGTCACCGCCGCCGGGAGGGCGTCGTTCGCGTGGACGAGGTGGGTGACGTACACGCGGTCCGTCTCGACGTCCAGCACGCGGATGCCGTAGCCGCGCGCCGCCACCGTGGCGACCTGGTAGGCCTGCCGGGTGAGGTGGCCGGTGTCGGGCACGTCAGGGGCCTCGGAGGCGGGCAACTCACCGCTCTTGACGATGTGCAGGGCCCGGTCGAGGGCGTAGAGCGCGGCGCCGCGCGCGACCGTCAGATCCGGGTTGTGCAGCCGGGCCTCGAAGCCGAACTCCTCGCGCAGCCGCTGCGCCACGGCGGGCATCTTGGTGGAGCCGCCGACCAGCAGCACCTCGTCGAACCGCTCGACCCCGCGCCGGCGGGCCAGGGCCAGCGTGCGCCGGGTGATCTCGACCGTGCGGTCGAGCAGGTCGCGGGTCAGCTCCTCCAGCAGCCCGCGCGTCAACTCGACCTCGGCGACCAGGCCCTGGTGCATCACCCGGACGGTGTAGCGCTCGCGGAACGACAGCGCCCGCTTGGCGTCCTCGGCGTCCCGGCGCAGCTGGGTCTCCGAGTGCTGGTCCGCCAGCGGGTCGTCCGCCTCGGGGAAGCGCGCGCGGAACGCCTCGACCAGGTGCAGCACGACCCGGTCGTCGAAGTCGCTGCCGCCGAGCTCCTTGGCCCCGTCGGTGCACACCACCTTCAGATCGGTGCCGCGCAGGGTCAGCACGGTGGTGTCGAAGGTGCCGCCGCCCAGGTCGTAGACGAGGACCGAGCGGTCGCGCCCGCTGTCGGCGTCGGTGTCCAGCACCCCGTAGTCGAGCGCGGCGGCGATCGGCTCGGCGACCACGTCCAGCACCCGCAGCCCGGCGATCTCCCCGGCCTTGCGGGTCGCGTCGCGCTCCGCGAGCCCGAAGTACGCGGGCACGGTGATCACCACGTCCCGCACCTCCGCCCCGCCGCTGACGCGCGCGTCGTCCGCGAGCTTGCGCAGGATGCGGGCCGAGACCTCCTCGGGCGTGAACGCGCGCCCGTGGAACTCGCGCAGCACCGGCTCGCCCATGTCCCGCTTGATCAGCCGGACCACCCGCTCCGGGTCCAGCACGGCCGCGTCCTTGGCGCTCTGGCCGACGACGGTGCTCTCCGCGCTCTCGAAGTACACCACCGAGGGGGTGGTGTCGGAGCCCTCCAGGTTGCGCAGCACCGTGGGCCGGCCGACGTCGTCGACGAAGGCGACGCAGGAGTAGGTGGTGCCGAGATCGATGCCGTAGACGGCCATGTGGACCCTTCCCCGAGGAGTCGCCGAACAGAAGTGGTCAGGAATGGTGGGCGGCCTCGTCCGGGTCCCAACGGGCCACCCGCACCTCGGCCTTGCGCACCACCCGGTCGCCGGTCGCGAACCCCGCCGCGACGACCCCGCTGACCGTACGGTCCTCCTCGGGCCGCCGCGCGGCGTCCCGCCCGACCGGCCTGTGCCGGGCCGGATCGTAGGGCTCGCCCACCCGGGCCGGGTAGCGCTCGACGCCCGTACCGGCCAGGGCGTCCGCCGTCTCGTCCGCGAACGCCCGCAGCAGCGCGCCCGACTCCTCGACGGTGAGCGGGGATTCGAGCATCGCGGCCTGCCGCAGGATCTGGTCGTGCAGCCGGATCAACGGGTGGCGGACCAGGTCCAGCGCCCGTTCCACCTCACCCCGCCGCAACTGCTCCACCTCCGCGTGCAACCGGGCGATCACCGCCTCCCGCCGCTCCGCCAGCTCCCGCTCCCGCGCCAGCACGGCGGTGAACTCCCGCACCAGCCCCGCGACCTCACCGCCCGCCCCGCCCTCCACCCCGTCCACCGCGAACCCCCGTTCCCTGCGTCAAGTCCCGCGATTCTAGCGCCCGGAGGCGGAACCTGACGGTCGATGAGGTCTACCCCGCCGGCGTGACCGGCTCCAGCCGGTCGACGAGGAACTCGTCGCCGCTCGGGGTCTCCAGCGACGCCGAGAGGATCCGGTGGACCCCGGCCGTGATCTCCACGTCGAGGCTGTCGCCCGCCTCCATGCTCTCGATGATTCCGCCGTCGCTGTCGGCGGAGATCCCGTGCCGGACGGGCCGGTGACCGGGGTCTCCCGCTGTACCCTGGCAGCCGCCGTCCAGTAGGGAGCGTCCGGGAACGTGTTCGTGAAGATCTGTGGTCTCAGCACCGCTGTGGACGTCGCCGCCGCCGTCGAGGCCGGTGCCGACGCGATCGGGTTCGTGCTCACCGAGAGCCCGCGCCGGGTGTCGCAGGAGGTGGCGCGGGAACTGGCGGCCGCGGTGCCCGAGGGTGTGTGGACCGTCGGCGTGTTCCGGGAGGAGCCGGCCGAGTACGTCAGGGAGGCCGTGCGGGCCACCGGGGTGCGGGCGGTTCAGTTGCACGGCAACCACCCCGCGGCCGCGTTCGCCGAGCTGTCCGACCTGGGCCTGCCGCTGATCAGGGCCACCTCGGCAGCGGCGGCGGCCGGGGCGGACTGCGGGGACTTCGGCGAGGACCTGCTGCTGCTCGACGCGCCGGTGGCGGGGGCCGGGGAGCCGTGGGACTGGTCCGCGCTGGGCGCGAAGCCGCCGGCCGGGAAGTGGGTGCTGGCGGGCGGCCTGAGCCCGGCGAACGTCGCCGCGGCGATCGCGGTCGCGCGGCCGTGGGGCGTGGACGTCTCCAGCGGCGTCGAGGTGCGGCGCGGGGTGAAGGACCCGGCGCTGATCGCGGAGTTCCTCCGGGTGGCCAAGTCCGCCTGACGAGGCCGTCCCGCCTGCTCCCCTCGCGCTCCCCGCGCCCCGCCGGGCTCCTCGGCCTACGGTGGAAGGACCCGGCCGAAGGGAGGCGAGCCGCATGTGCCGCTGGCTGGCCTATTCCGGTTCCCCGATCCTGCTGGAGACACTGCTCTACAAGCCCGTCCACTCGCTGATCGACCAGAGCCTGCACGCCCGGATGGGCGTGGAGACGACCAACGGCGACGGATTCGGCATCGGCTGGTACCCCGCCGACCACGGTGAACCCGACCACGTCGCCGAGCCGGCGGTCTTCCGCGGCGTCGGCCCCGCCTGGAGCGACCGCAACCTGCGCGAGCTGGCGCACTGCGTGCGCTCGCCGCTGTTCGTTGCCCACATCCGCGCCTCCACCGGCACGGCCGTGCAGCACACCAACTGCCACCCCTTCCGCTACGAACGGTGGCTGTGGATGCACAACGGGTCGATCGGCGGCTTCCCGAAGCTCAAGCGCGACCTGACGCTCGGCGTCGACGCCTCCCTCTACCCGCACATCGAGGGGTCCACCGATTCCGAGCTGATGTTCTTCCTGGCGCTCACCTTCGGACTGCAGGACGACGTCCCGGGCGCCGTCGAACGCATGGCCGGGTTCGTCGAGGCGGCCGCGGCCCGGCACGGCGTCGCCGACCCCCTGCAGATGACGGTGGCCGTCTCCGAGGGCACGCGGCTCTGGGCGTTCCGCTACTCCAGCGGACACGCCTCGCGATCGCTGTTCTTCAGCACCAGCGTCCACGCGCTGCGCGCCCTGCACCCGGACAACCCCGTCCTGCAAATGGCCTCCGAGGACGCCCGCATCATCGTCTCCGAGCCGCTGGGCGACCTCCCGGGGGCCTGGAACCCCGTTCCCGAGTCCAGCTACGCGGTCGTGCAGGAGGGGCACGACGCGATCCGCGCCTTCCGGCCGCAGGTCGCGGCGGTGTGACCCCCGGGTCACAGGAGGCACCAACTCGCCGGTAGCCGCCCGCGGCTGGGCCACAATGGGTGGCGCCGGCCCACGGGGGCGGCCGGCGATCCACGAGCACGAGTGGCGGGGCGGACGGGGGCGGGTCGTTCATGGGTGTGGAAGCGGGCGGACGGCTGGGCCCTCGGGCGGCCGGCTGGGCGGGCGTCGAAGCGGACGTCCTGGCCCTGCCCGGCGCACGGCGGGGCGGGCGCGGGCCGAGCGCGCTGCAGATCCTGGGGCAGCGCCGCCGTGAGGGCAGCCACGAGAACTACCTGAGGTTCCTGCTCGACCCCCGTGAGGTCCACGGGCTGGAGGCGGGGCTGCTCGGGTCGCTGCTGCGCCTGGCGGGCCTGCCGGAGCTCGCCGACGACCCGCGCCTGGACCGGGCGCGGGTGCACCAGCAGGTCCGGGGCGCCGGAAGCCGCCCGGATCTGATCGTCATCAGCCCCGTCGCCTCGGTCGTGATCGAGCTGAAGGTCGACGCGGGGGAGGGGGAGGGGCAGACGGTCCGCCAGGGCGACGACTTCGCGGACCTGGCGAACCCGGTGCTGGTCTACCTCACCCCCGCCGGCCGCCCGCCGACCGATCCGCGCTTCCGGCCGGTCGCCCTGCGCGACCTCGGGGGCGAACTCGCGCGCCTGCTCGCGGAGCGGCCGCCCGGACCCGCCGCCCCGGGCCGCCGCCACGCCGACGACTACCTGAGCGACCTGGAGAGCACCGTGGGGATCAGCACGGACGATGACGACGCGGCCGGCTTCTGGATCAAGCACGGCGCCGTGCTGCTCGCCGCCCGGCAGTCGGCCAGGCGACTCCTGAAGCACCTGCCGGCCCACGGCCGCACCGCGCTCGGTGACCTGGCGGCGGACCTCGGCGAAGACCTCACCGTGACCTCCGTCGACTACCTCGCCGTCGGCGCGAACGGCAGCTACCCGGAGACAGCCGTCGTCATCAGCAGGCCCCGGTGGCTGAACGGGGACGTGCCGGTCCTCGGCTTCGGCCTCGGCATCCGCCGCGACGCCGACGGCCACCCCGGCCCCGACCCGGACGAACCGAGGCGCCGCCCGTTCTACGGCGTCTACTGCACCGACCCCGCCGTGCGGGAGGCCATCGGAAGCCGCTTCCTCTCCAAGGGCTGGGGCGGCCACTGGGGCTGGTGGCAGACCCTCCCCCTCACCCCCCAGCCGGCCGGCGCCGGCTTCCTCGCCCACAACGCCGCCACCGCCGCCACCCTCCTCCGCACCACCTGGCACGAACGCGCCACCACCGTCGACGCCCTCTGGGCCGCCCGGGCATGAGCGCCCGTCGGCGCCTGGACGTTCAACCGCCGCGGACATGGGGACCGGGGGCCCGGGATGCACCCGGTCAGGTGAACCTGCCGGTGGGGTTGGGCCGGTGGGGGCTGGACTGCTGCTCGAAAACGGCGCGTTCGCCACAGGCTCGCCGGGAACCGCCCGTGTTGAACGAGTGGTTCGAACAGGGGCAGGATCCGGCGACATGGACGACACCTGGATGACGCTCAACTCGCTTGCGCAAGAGCTGGATTCGCAGTCGGTGATGGCCGGTGAGCAGCGCTGGCTGGTGCAGGTCGTGAAGCTTCAGGAGGAGGTCGGCGAGGTGGCCGAGGCGGCGATCGGGGTGCTCGGGGGGAACCCGCGCAAGGGGCGTTCCCATGAGTGGGACGACGTGCGGAAGGAGGTGTGCGACGTGGCGGTGACGGCGTTGGTGCTGCTGGTCCGGATGGGCGGGGACCCGCGGTGGTTCTTCGAGGAGCACGTGCGGATGCTCGCCGCCCGCGCGCAGGCGCGGGCGGTCGCGCCGTAGCGGTCGGGCTCCACCATGGCGGGATTCACTGGTCCTCCGTCACTTCGCCGGGCCGGTCCGGGGGGAACCGGCGGATCTCCGTCGTTTTCCAGTTGACGAATCAGCAGGTCAACCATCATTGTTCCGGGTCGAAGAATCGTTTCGCTCCGGGAGTGACCATCACCGTGAACGCCAACCGTGCCGCCGTCGCGGCCCTCGTAGCCCTGAGTCTCGCCCTGACCGTGGCGGGGTGCGATGACGGCGGCGAGGGCGGCGCCGCCGCAGCGAGCCCGAGCCCGAGCTCGGCGAGCCCGACCGAGCGGGTGGAGTCGATGACCGGGATGATCCTCCTGAAGAAGTCGCGGGAGGCGTTCGGGAAGGTGTCCTCGGTCACGATGACCGGGTTCACGGTCGAGGACGGGGTGAAGTCCACCGTCAAGGTGTCGGCCGACCGGCAGGGCAACTGCACGGGGACGCTCGACATCGAGGGCAAGGGCGGGCTGGAGCTGCTGCGCGGCAGCGGAACGCTGCTGGTCAAGATGAGTGCGCAACTGCTCACCACCACCCATGACGCCGCGACCGCCGAGCTCTACAAGGGCCGCTATTTCAGGATCGCCCCGGGCTCGGAGTACGCCGGCATGGCCGAGGTCTGCGACCTGGCGACGGTTCCCGGCGTCGGGGGCGAAGCGTCCGGGTGGGACGCCCAGTCGGGCGAGCCCGGGACGATCGGCAGCCGGAGGGCCATGAGCGTCTTGGTCGTGTCGAAGGAAGAGGGCCCCCACACGATCCACGTACCCGTGGAGGGGCCACTGCTTCCGCTGCGGATCGAGGCCGGGTGGACCGGGACCGGGTCCGAGGCGGTGGACGAAGCCATCGACTTCAGCGACTACGACGTGCCCGTCACCGTGACCGTCCCGCCTGCCGACCAGATCCTTGACCTCGACCTGTTCGCCAAGCCCGCGGCCTGACCCGTTCCGCCGCGGCGACGCGTCGGCCCGCCCCCCCGCCCGGCAGGGCCACGAGGCCGCCGGGGACCGGTCAGCCGTCCTGGTTCTCGCCCTGGTCGTCGCCGTCGCCGTGGCCCTGGCCGTGGCCGAGGTGGCGGGGGACGGGCTTGGCGAAGACCTGGAAGCCCTCGGTGGGCGGGGCGCCGGCGCCGGCCACCAGGTTGCCGCTGGTCGAGCCGAAGACCACCGTGCGCCCGGCGGCGGACACGAACGGCGCGTTCGAGGAGCCGTTGCCGAGCGAGCCGTCCGGGGCGGTGGAGACGCGTTCGGTCCGGCCGGTGCGCAGGTCCTGGCGGTAGACGTCCCAGTCCGCGTGCTGCGGGCCGGGGACCAGGTTGTCGGCGGCGGACTCGAAGTAGATCCAGCGGTTGTCGGCGGTGATCGAGCCGTGGTCGGAGGAGCCGACCGAGGCGGTCCCCGGCAGGCCGCCGCTGACCTTCGTCACCACGCCCGTCGTCAGGTCCCGGACGTGGAGCACCGTGTGGTAGCGGTGGCCGTTGGTCGAGCCGCCCGGCTCGGGCAGGGTGTAGAGCGCGCGCCGCCCGTCGGGACTGATCGTCGCCTCGAAGCTGGAGTGGCCCACCTCGCCGTCGAGGCCCACGCTCACCGGCGTCAGCTTCCCGGACGGCACGTCATAGGTGTAGTAGACCGCGGACGTCGGGTGCGAGAGGAGCGGCTGCGCCAGGCCCCTCGGGAGGATGCGGCGCGCGGCCTCGGCGGCGCTCGGGGTGAGGTCCGCCTCGGCGGGGCCGGCGGGCGGCTGCTCCTCCGGCAGCAGGGCGGAGAGCGAGGAGAAGCCGATGGTGCGGCCGTCCGCGCTGATCGTCGGGTGGATCGAGAGGCTCTCGCCCGGTCGGCCGTTCGCGTCGCGGGAGATCAGCCGGGTGGTGTGGGTACGGCGGTCGGTGAGGTAGACGTTGTACTTCCAGGTGTACGGCCGGTTCAGCGCGGGGTCGCTGTCCACCACCGTCGGGTCCAGGTCGGTCCGGGCGGACACGAAGGCCACGTACCGGCCGTCCGCGCTGATCGAGGGCGCGTAGGAGGAGTGGAACCGGTCGGTGTCGGTACCGGCCGGGCTGCCGCTGATCAGCTCGGTGCGCCCCGTCCAGCGGTCGCGCACGTACACCTCGCCGCGCCCCTTCACCGGCAGGCCGGGCACCACGTCCTCGGCGTCGCTGTCGAAGGCGACGTAGCGGCCGTTGGCGTTGATCGCGACGTAGTCGGTGAAGCCGGCCAGCGGCTCGTCCGCGTCGGAGAGGTTGACGCGCTCGGTGCGGCCGGTGCGCAGGTCCGTCACGAAGGCGTCGCGCCAGGTCTTGCCGGGCTGCTCCACCAGGTTGGTGGCCCAGGAGGTGAACAGGGCGTAGCGGCCGTCGGCGCTGACGCCCTGGCTCCAGGACTGGTCGTCGGGCGCGGCGCCGTTCAGCCCGGTGCTGATCTGGACGGTGCCGCGCGGCACCGGGCGGGCCTGGGCCGGGGCGGTGGCGGCGGTCGCGGCGATCAGCGCGGCCGCGGCCAGCACACCGCCGCCGGTGAGCCACCGGTTGCGGGTCGTCCGGGTGGTACGTGGCATGGCGTCTTCCCCTCTGCTCGCCCGGCCGGGCTCCCTCCCGGTGGCGGGCTTTGCGGGAAAGCCAATCCCCGGGCGGGCCGGCGGGTCAACGGCTGTCGGCGTTCGGCGGCGGAAAATACGTCAACGGTCCTATCCTCCGGGGCCCGGCGCTCCGGCCCGGCGGCCGATGTCACAATCGCCGCCCGTACGCAGTCATAGAGGGCGAGGGCGAGCGAACAGCGGCCCACGTGGCACGGAGGGAACCTCATGAACTGGCGTGAGTCGGCCCGGTGTCGAGGCACGGACCCCGAACTCTTCTTCCCCATCGGCAGCGGCACCAGCTTCCCGACACTCGTGCAGAGCGACGAGGCGAAGGCCGTGTGCGCCCGCTGTCCGGTGTCGCGGCAGTGCCTGGAGTGGGCGCTGGACGCGCCCGTGGAGGGGATCTGGGGCGGGACGACGGAAACGGAACGCCGCGAGCTGCGACGGCGCCGGGCATGAGGCGCCGCGGCGGTGGCCGGGCGGGCCGTCCGTTGTTTGTCCGGCCCGCGCGTGCTGGGGCATCATGGGGCGGGCCCGAACCGATCAGGGCCCGAACCTCGAACTGCGTGGTGGTGGCGGATGGCGGGCGGCGCTCCCTGGCGCGGACTGAGCGGACTGAGCGGACTGAGCGGACTGAGCGGACTGAGCGGACCGGGCGGAACCGGCGGACCGGGCGGACTGCGCGGCCGGCGCGGCGAGTGCGGGGCGCTGGACCGGGTGACCGACGGCGTCCGCGGCGGCCGGGGCGAGGTGCTCGTGCTGCGCGGTGAGCCGGGGGTCGGCAAGTCGGCCCTGCTGGAGTACCTGGCGGGCGGCGCGACCGGGTGCCGGGTGCTGCGGGTGGCGGGCGTCGAGTCGGAGATGGAGCTGGCGTTCGCCGGGCTGCACCAGCTGTGCCTGCCCCTGCTGGGAAGGCTCGACCGCATCCCCGGCCCCCAGCGTGCCGCCCTGTCCGTCGCCTTCGGCCTCGAAGCCGGGAGCACCGGCGGCGCGCCGGACCGCTTCCTGGTCGGCCTGGCCGTGCTCAGCCTGCTGGCCGAGGCCGCCGAGGAGCAGCCGCTGGTCTGCGTCGTGGACGACGCCCAGTGGCTCGACCGGGTCTCCGCCCAGACCCTGGCCTTCGTCGCCCGCCGGCTGCTGGCGGAACCGGTGGCGCTGGTGTTCGCGGTGCGCACCGCGGCGCCCGCCACGGACGGCGATCCCTTCGCAGGCCTGCGCGAGAGCGTGGTCCGCGGACTGCGCGACGACGACGCGCGGGCGCTGCTGGAATCGGTGGTCCCCGGCCGGCTGGACGAGCGCGTCCGGGACCGGATCGTCGCCGAGACCCGCGGCAACCCGCTCGCCCTGCTGGAGCTGACCCGGGGCCTGACCGCGGCCGAACTGGCCGGCGGGTTCGGGCGTCCGGACGTCCGCCCGCTGGCGAGCCGGATCGAGCAGAGCTATCTGCGGCGCATCGGGGCGCTGCCCGACGAGGCCCGGCGGCTGCTGCTGGCGGCCGCCGCGGAACCGGTGGGCGACGTGCCGCTGCTGCGCCGGGTCGCCGAGCGCCTCGACATCGGCGCCGACGCGGCCGGAGCGGTGGAGGCCGCGGGACTGGTGGAGTTCGGCACCCGGGTGCGCTTCCGCCACCCGCTGGTGCGCTCGGCCGCCTATCGCGCCGCCGACCCGGCGGTGCGCCGCGACGTGCACCGCGCGCTGGCCGAAGTGACCGACCCCGACTCCGACGCGGACCGCCGGGTGTGGCACCGCGCCCACGCCGCCGTCGAACCCGACGAGGCCCTGGCGGGCGAACTGGAGTGCTCGGCCGGGCGGGCCCAGGCCCGCGGCGGGATCGCGGCGGCCGCCGCCTTCCTGCGGCGGGCGACCGAGCTGACCCCCGACGCGGCCCGGCGGGGAACCCGGGCGATGACCGCCGCGCAGGCCGCCTTCGACGCGGGCGCCCCCGACGCGGCGCTCGAACTCCTCGCCGCGGCGCGGCTGGGACCGCTCGACGAGGCGCAGCAGGCCCGGCTGAGCCGGCTGCGCGCCCAGACCGTCTTCGCCCGCAGGCGCGGCGGCGAAGCGCTGCCGCTGCTGCTCGACGCCGCCGGCCGGCTGGCGCGGATCGACGGCGCGGACGCGCGCGAGGCGTACCTCGACGCCCTCGGGTCGGCGGTCTTCGCCGGGCGGACGGGCGTACCCGTCGGCGTACGGGAGGTCGCCGAGGCCGCCCGCACGGCCCCGCCCGGGGCGCTGCCGCCGCGGCCGACGGACCTGCTGCTCGAAGGCCTGGTCGGCTGGTTCGCCGACGGCTGCGCCACCGGCGGCCCGCTGCTGAGGTCCGCGCTGGCGGCGTTCGGGCGGCCGGTGTCCGGGCAGTCGGCGGGCGGACAGTCGGCGGGCGGACAGCTGGAGGGCGGACGGTCGGAGGGCGCCGAGGACGGCGACGTCATGCGCTGGCTCTGGCTGACCTGGCTGGTCGCCGGCGAGATGTGGGACGACGGGACGTGGCACCGGCTGGCCGAGCGCGCGGTCGGCTCGGCCCGCGAGACCGGCGCCCTCAACTTCCTTCCGCTGGCCCTCGGTTACCGCGCCGCCCTGGCCGTGCACACCGGTGACTTCGGCCTCGCCGCCGCCCTGATCGACGAGGCCGACACCCTCACCGAGGTGACCGGCCACTCGCCGATCGCCTACCCCTCACTGCTGCTGCTGGCCTGGCGCGGCGAGGGCCCCCAGGTCGCGGAGGTGATCAGCACCGCCGCCGGGGAGGCCACCACCTGGGGCGAAGGGCGGGCGATCGGCCTGGAGCACTACCTCCTCGCCGTCCTCCACAACGGCCTCGGCCGGTACCGGGAGGCCCTGGGCCACGCCGAACGGGCCGTGGAGTACGAGGACTTCGCGGTCGCCGGGTTCGCGCTCGCCGAACTGGTCGAGGCGGCCGCCCGGGCCGGCGCGCCCGAGGCGGCCGAGGCACCGCTGCGCCGGCTGGCCGAGCGGGCCGAGGCGGGCGGCACGGACTGGGCGCTCGGGGTGCTGGCCCGCTCGCGGGCGCTGGTGAGCGAAGGGCCGGCCGCCGACCGGCTGTACCGCGAGGCCGTCGAGCGCCTCGGACGCAGCCGGGTCGCCGTCCAGCTCGCCCGCACCCACCTGGTGTACGGCGAGTGGCTGCGCCGCGAGAACCGGCGCTCCGACGCGCGGGTGCAGCTGCGCACCGCGCACGGGATGCTGCGGGGCTTCGGCGCGGGCGCCTTCGCCGAGCGTGCCCGGCGCGAACTGCTGGCCACCGGCGAGACGGTGCGGCCGCGCCCGGCCGACGGGGCCGGGCCGCGCGAGGCCCTGACGACCCAGGAGGGGCAGATCGCCCGGCTGGCGGCCGACGGGCTGACGAACTCCGAGATCGGCGCCGAACTGTTCATCAGCCCGCGCACCGTGGAGTGGCACCTGGGCAAGGTGTTCAGCAAGCTCGACGTCAAGTCGCGCAACCGGCTCCGCGCGGCCCTCACCGGCGCCTGAAGCCGCCACCGGTCCACCTCCGGGGCCGTCCCCGGGCCACCCGCCCGGGCCACCCCGGTCTGTCCCGGGCCACCCCGGGCCGTCCCGGGCCGTCCCCGGGGGTGGACCGGGGATTTCCCGGGCGCGGCCCGGCGGCCCCGGGCGCCAGGGTGGTCCGGCGGCACCGAGCGGCGCCGCGCGGGGACGGAGCGGAAGGGCCTGCCGGTTGATGACTCGGGAACCGATGCTGGGGCGAAGCCGTGAGTGCGCGGCGCTCGACGGACTGCTCGACGCGGTGCGCGCCGGCGAGAGCCGGGTGCTGGTGCTGCACGGCGAACCCGGGGTGGGGAGAACCCGGCTGCTGGAGTACGCGACCGCCCGCGCCCGGGGGTTCCGGGTGGTCAGGGTGACCGGCGTCGAGTCGGAGACGGAGCTCCCGTACGCCGGCCTGCACCAGCTGTGCGCCCCGTTCCTGGGCCGGCTCGGCCGCCTGCCGGCTCCGCAACGCGACGCGCTGGCAACGGCGTTCGGCCTGGCCGCGGGCCCCTCGCCGGCCCGCTTCCTGGTCGGGATCGCCGTCCTCGGCCTGCTCGCCGACGCCGCCGAGCAGGAGCCGTTGGTCTGCGCCGTCGACGACGCCCAGTGGCTGGACGAGGTCTCCGCCCACACCCTGGCCTTCGTCGCCCGGCGGCTGCTCGGCGAGCGGATCGCCCTCGTCCTCGCGGTGCGCGAGCCCGCACCCGACGCCGGGTTCGCGGGGCTGCCGCGGCTCGCGGTGGGCCGGCTGAGCGACGGCGACGCCCGCGCCCTGCTGGACGCCGTCGTCCCGGGCCGGCTCGACGAACGGGTCCGTAACCGCATCGTCGCCGAGACGCAGGGCAACCCGCTGGCCCTGCTCGAACTGCCGCACGGACTGACCCCCGAGGAGCTGGCGGGCGGCTACGGGCGCCCCGACGCCCGGCCGCCGGCCGGCCGGACCGAACAGGCCTATCTGCACCGGGTCCGCGCCCTGCCGCCGGGCCCCCGGCAGCTGCTGCTCATCGCGGCGGCCGAACCGGTCGGCGACGTCACCCTGCTGACCAGGGCGGCCGCCCTGCTCGGCGTCGAGGAGTCCGCCGCCGCCTGCGCCGAGGCCGCCGGCCTGGTCACCATCGGGACCAGGGTGCGCTTCCGCCACCCCGGGGTGCGCTCGGCGGCCTACCGGGCCGCGAGCGCCGAGGCCCGGCAGCAGGTGCACCGGGCCCTGGCCGACGCGACCGACCCGGACACCGACCCCGACCGCCGCGCCTGGCACCTCGCCAACGCCACCGCCGGCCCCCACGAGCAGGTCGCCGCGGAACTGGAGCGCTCCGCGGGCCGGGCGCAGGCCCGCGGCGGGGTCGCCGCGGCGGCCGCGTTCCTGGCCCGGTCGGCCGAACTCACCTCCGACCCGGCCGCCCGTGCCACCCGGGCCCTCGCGGCGGCCCAGGCCAAGTACCAGGCCGGCGGCTACGACACCGCGCGTGAACTGCTGGACGCCGCCTCCCTCGGCCCGCTGGACGAACGCCGGCTCGCCCAGGCCGAACTGCTGCGCGGCCGGATCGTCCTCGCCGCCACCAGCACCGGCAGCGCCCTGCCGATGCTGGTGCGGGCCGCCGACCGCCTGGAACCGCTGGACGCCGGACTGGCCCAGCAGACCTACCGCGACGCGCTGGACGCCGCGCTCGTCGTCGACCGCGCGCCGGGCGGCGTCCGGCTGCGGGACGTCGCCCGGGCCGTGCTCGCCGCCCCGCCCGGACCGCCGCCGGACCGCAACGACCTGCTGCTGCGTGGCCTGGCCGCGATGACCGTCGACGGTTTCGCGGCGGGCGCGCCCATGGTGCTGAGCGCCCTGGACGCCCTGCGCAGCGAGGAGGTCTCCCCGGCGGAAGGCCTCGGCTGGTTCCCGCTCGCCGCCCGGATGGCCTTCACCGTCTGGGACTTCGACAGCAGCACGGTGCTCTCGACGCGGCTGGTCGAGCTGGCCCGCGAGACGGGCGCGCTGTCGGTGCTGCCCTCGGCGATCCTGCAGCTGGTGTCCAATCGCGTCCTGGCCGGCGAGATGGACCGGGCGGACGCGCTGATCGCCGAGGCCAGGGCGATCGGCGAGGCCACCGGGAGCCACTACCTCGCCCACTACGCCTCGCTGGTGACCGAACCGTGGAAGGGCCGGGAGGCCGAGGTCCTCCAGGCGGTCGACGCGATGGCCCGGGACGCGGACCCGGGTGACGCCCCGGGCTCCGGCGCCTGGGCGAAGGCGGTGCTGTACAACGGGCTCGGCCGCTACGAGGAGGCGTGCGCCGCCGCCGAGCAGGGCGCGGAGAACCTCCAGGAGATCGGCCTGGCGATCCGGGCGATGGTCGAACTCGTCGAGTCCGCCGCCCGCAGCGGCCGGCGGGCCCGCGCCGCCGAGGCCGCCGACCGGATCGCCGGCATGGCCCGGGCCAGCGGCACCGACTGGGCCCTCGGCACCTCGGCCATGGTCCGCGCCCAGGTCAACGACGGACCGGCCGCCGAGGCCCTCTACCAGGAGGCGACCGAACGCCTGGGCCGTACCGGCGTCCGGATCACCCGCGCCCGCGCCCACCTGCTCTACGGCGAATGGCTGCGCCGGGAGAACCGCCGGGTCGACGCCCGCGAGCAACTGGGCACCGCGCACCAGGCGCTGAGCCGGATCGGGGTGAAGGGCTTCGCCGAGCGCGCCTGGCGCGAACTGCGCGCCACGGGGACGGGGCCGGGCACGACGGCGGCGCCCAGGCGCGGCGCCGAGCCGCGTACCGCGCTCACCGCCCAGGAGGCCCAGATCGCGCGCCTGGCGGGCGGCGGGATGACCAACCCCGAGATCGGCGCCCAGCTGTTCATCAGCCCGCACACGGTGGAGTGGCACCTGCGCAAGGTCTACACCAAGCTCGGCGTCGCCTCGCGCCGGCAGCTCAGCGGCGCGCTGGTCGACGAGCCGGCCGTCCCGGCCTGAGCCCCCGGCGCCGGTGCCGGCACCGGCCACCAGGGTACGGACCACGCACCCTCCGGGGCGTCACCGACGGGCGTACGGCGCGAGCGTGGTCACAGCGGCGTCGACGGACGCCGCAGACGGAAACGGAGCGATGCCGTGGTGACCGCCTTGCAAGACCTCCCTCCCCAGCCGTGCGCGACCGTCGGCCGAGGCACCCTGGACGAGGCCGCGACCGACTTCGAGCGGCTGCGCCCACAGCTCTTCGCCATCGCCTACCGCACGCTGGGCATCGCGGTCGAGGCGGAGGACGTCGTCCAGGACGTCTGGCTGCGCTGGCAGAACGCCGACCGCGCCGCCGTCGTCAGCCCCGCGGCCTTCCTCTCCCGCGCCACCAGCCGGCTGGCCATCAACGTCGCCCAGTCCGCCCGCTCCCGCCGCCAGACCTGCCTGCGCCCCGGCCTGCCCGAGCCCGTCGACCCCGGCGCCGACCCCGAGACGGGGATGCAGCGGACGGAGGAGGTGGAGGTCGCGCTGCTGCTGGTCCTGGAACGGCTGACGCCCACCGAGCGCGCGGTGTACATCCTGCGCGAGGCCTTCGACTACACCCACGCCGACATCGCCGCGATGCTCGGCCTCAGCCCCGTCAACGTCCGCAAGATCGCCAGCCGCGCCCGCCACCGCCTCACCGCCGAGCAACGCGCCACGGTCGACGCGCTGGAGCACCGCCGGCTCCTGGAGGTCTTCGTCACCGCCGCCCGCACCGGAGACGTCGCCTCCCTCAAGTCGATCCTCGCCGCCGGGCGCTGACCCCCATGACCTGCGGTGACGTGGGGCGTTGCCAGGTCCTAGGATCTGCGGCATGGCAACGCGACTTGTACAGATCAATATGAAGGCTCAGGACGACACCGCGCTCGGGCGGTTCTGGGCGGAGGTGCTCGGTTGGGGGATCGACAGCGAGGGACCGGGGGTGACCAACCTCGAACCCGTGGGCTTCGCCTACCCGGACCCCGTGGCCGTCTGCATCGACATCGTGGCCCGCCCGGAGCCCAAGACGGCGAAGAACCGGGTGCACCTCGATCTGGCCACCACCTCGACGGCCCATCAGGAGGTGTTGGTCGCGCGCCTGAAGGATCTCGGTGCGAGGCTCGTCGACGTGGGGCAGGGCGACGTCCCCTGGACGGTCATGGCGGACCCGGAGGGCAACGAGTTCTGCGTCCTGGAGCCCCGCCCGGTCTACCAGGACACCGGGCTGATCGCCGCGGTGGTGGTCGACTGCACCGACCCGCGGGAGATGGCCCGGTTCTGGGGCGAGGCGATGGACTGGACGGTGCACGAGGTCGCCGACGACCACGCGACCATGCGCTCCGCCAAGGGCGTCGGCCCCTACCTGGAGTTCGTCCGCACCCCCGACACCAAGAGCGGATGGAACCGCGTCCACCTCGACGTCGCCCCCTACCGCGGCGAGGACGCGGCCGAGGAGGCGGCCCGCCTGCGCGCCCTGGGCGCCACCGACCCCGACTTCGACGGCTCCGCGATCCACTGGACGGTCCTGGCCGACCCGGAGGGCAACGAGTTCTGCCTCCTCTCGCCCCGCTGACCCCGTCGACGGGTGGCACGACGAGGCCCCGGGCCGCCGACAGCGCGGCCCGGGGCCCGGGGCCCGGGGGCGACCGCTGGGAGGCGGCCGGGCGGTGCGGGAATCGGCCAATCCGGCGATGAGCGGGACGGGGTGGCCGGGGGTGCGTCAGAGTGAGGGGAGCCGTGGGGCGCATACGGAGGGGCGGGGGCCGTATGCGGTGGACTTGACGGGTTCGGTTCTCTTTCGGAGGCCTCAGCATGGGTTCCATGTCGTCGTTCTTCACGCAGGCCGGGAATTTCGGGAGCGCGGTGTCGGGGGGTGTGGATCCCCGGACCGGGCTGTTCAACGTGCGGATCGAGCTGGGGAATCCGGTGGGGAACCGGAACCTCGGGCCGTCGTTTCCGTTGACCTTGGGGTACTCGCCGCTGAGTACCGCCGAGGCCGGGCTGGGGCGGGGGGTTTCGCTGGGGCTGACCACGTACGACCAGAGGAATCGGCTGCTGACGCTGTCGTCCGGTGAGCGGTACAAGGTGCTGGAGACCAGTGCCGGGGTCGTTCTGATGCAGAAGAAGCTCGATACGGTCCGGGTGACGAGGGACGACGATTCCTACCGCGTGGTGCACAAGTCCGGTGATGTGGAGGTGCTGACCGGGCCGCAGAACGCGTTCGACCTCAAGGTGCCCACCGCGCTGCTCACGCCCGCCGGGCATTCGCTGGAGCTGTCGTGGGACTTCGGCAACGGGGCGTTCCCGCGTCTCCAGGAGGTCAGCGACGAGAGCGACACCCTGCTGACCGTGGACTACTCGGGGGACGTCAAGGCCACGCTGAACGTGCTGCCCGGCCGGTCCGAGGGCTTCCGGGTGGAGTTGTGGCTGCAGAACGGGCTGCTGGCCGGTGTGCACCACTTCGGGCTCGGCGAGAACGCCCCGCTGGTGTGGAGCCTCTCCGCCGATCCGGTGGGGCCGCAGGGGGTGTGGGGCTCGTGGATCACCGGTGTGAGTGCGCCGGGCGGGATGTCCGAGACGGTCTCCTACTCCCAGGGCGGGACGGGCCACCGGTTCCCGGACTCCGCCGGTCTGCCCGCCCTGCCCCGCGTGGAGCAGTACGTCCGACGGCCCGGCGGCGGGCAGCCGCAGACCGAGGTGGACTACGACTACACCGACAACAACTTCCTCGGCGGCCACTCCGGCGCCGGCTGGGACCCCGACCAGGACACGCTGTACGGAGTCCTGAGCGACTACACGTACGGGTCCACGGAGTCGAGGAGCAGCGGGGGAGGGACCACGCGGACCACCCGCACGTACAACGGCTACCACCTGCAGACGGACGAGACGACGAACCGCAACGGCTGCTCCCGGCAGGTGCGGACCGAGTACTACGCGGTGGTCGGCCGGCGGTTCGAGCAGCAGGACGACCGCTTCCAGCTGCCGACGAAGCGGACGGTCACCTGGACCGATCCACAGGGCCGCACCCGCAGCGAGGTCACCAGCACCGACTACGACGACGCGGGCAATCCGAGCAGCCGCACCGACCCCGACGGGACCCGGACCGACTGGGCGTACTACCCGGCGGGCGGGGGCGGTTCGGACTGCCCGCCCGATCCTTACGGGTTCACCCGCTGGCTCAAGGACGTCACCCGCACACCGCCGGGAACCGGCTTCGACGCGCCCGTCCACCGGACGTCCTACGTCTACACCTCCTGCTCCACACCGGACGCCCGGGTGCCCGCCGTGGTGGTGAAGTCCTCGCAGCGGCGCTACGCCGACGGCCGGCTGCTGCGCCGGGAGGACTTCGCCTACGGCACCCGGGGCGCGGAGTTCGGCCGCATCACCGGCCTGGACCAGGTCGAGTTCCCGGACGGCGAGGGCGGCGCGTCCTACACCGCGTCGCACGCCTTCGCCTTCCGGACGGAGGGCGAGGACCTGGTCCAGACCCACACGCTGACGACGCACGACCGGCTGACGACGACGCGCTCGCAGCGCCGTTCACGGTTCACCGGGCGGCTGCGGTCGGCCACCGATCCGCAGGGCAACGTCGTGGCCACCACCTACGACGGCCTGGGCCGCGCGCTGACCCGCACCACCAATCCGGGCACCGGGTACGAGGCGGCCGAGAGCTGGAGCTACGAGGTGGGCACGTCCCTGCCGTTCGTGGTGACGTCCACCGACGCCCTGGGCAACCGGCAGCGCGGGAGCTTCGACGGCGCCGGGCGCCCGGTCCTCGGCGAGCGCCGGGACACCGACGGCGACGGTGCCTGGCACACCGTCCAGCGGCTGGCCTACGACGAGCAGGGCCGTACGGTTTCGGTCACCGAGGCGGACCACCTGCCCGGCGGTGGCGGCCAGGTGGCCGATCTGACGCAGACCTTCACCTACGACGACTGGGGCCAGGTGTCGGCCACCGCGTGCGGCGACGGCTCGGGCCGGCTCACCGTGACCGATCCCGTCGCGCTGACGACCACCGTCCGGCAGTCGGGCGGCGGCGTCCCGGTCACCGGCACCTGGGTGACGACGTACAACCTGCGCGGCGAGCCGGTGGCGGCGGAGCGCTTCGGCCTCGGCGGTGCGTCCGCGGGCCGGCGCGTGCTGGACCGCGACGGCTGGGGCAGGCTGCGCCGCGCGACCGACGAAGCCGGGAACGCCACGGGCTACGACTACGACGCGTACGGCCGGCTCAGCCGCATCACCCTGCCGGACGGCACGGTCGTCACCCGCGGCTACGCGCCGTTCTCCTCCGACGGCCTGGCCACGACGCTCACGGTGGGCGGGACGCCGTACGGCACGCAGGCCTTCGACGGCATGGGCCGGCTGACCGCCGCCGACTGCGGCGGCCGCGGCTGGGCCTACGGGTACACCCAGGACAGCGACCCGCTCCCCACCCGGGTCACCATGCCCGACGGGCAGCAGATCGGCTACGAGTACACACCCCGGCTCGGCGACGTGGTCTCCCGGGTCCGGGCCGGGGACATCACCCAGTCGCTCGGCCACGATCCGCTCTCCGGCTTTCTGACCACCGCCCAGGAGGGCGAGGTCACCATCACCCGCGACTACACCGCCGCGGGCCTGCCGCGCACCGAGACCACGAGCCGGCCCGGCGGGTCCGACGCCGTCGCGCGCTGGGACTTCACGCTGGGCGGCCTGGAGCACGGCTACACGGGCGTGGACGGCGCCACCCGGCAGACCACGCGCGACACCTTCGGCCGGATCACCGCCGTCACCGACCCGGCCGTGCGGGTGCTGCTGAGCTACGACGCGGCGGGCCGCACGAGCGGGTGGAGCGCCGAGGACCGGCAGTCGGGGTACACGCTGACCACCGCGCTGACGCTGGACGACTTCGGCCGCGAGGTGGGCCGCTCGACCGGCGACAGCCAGGGCAACACCTGGTCGCTGGTCCAGCACTGGCAGGACAACGGCCTCCTCGCCCGCAGGACGTTCTCCGCCGGTGCGGAGCGGCTGCGCGACGAGGTCTTCACCTACGACAGCCGCAACCGGCTCGCCACCTACACCTGCGACGGATCGGCCCCTCCCACGGACGCGCACGGCAACCAGGTCACCGGACAGACGTTCAGCTACGACGCCTTCGGCAACGTCACCCGGTGCCGCTCCGAGTTCCACGACGGCTCGGACACCGCGACCTACCTGTTCGAGGACCGGGCCGACCCGTGCCGGCTCACCGGGATCACCCACACCGGCAAGGGCCTCCCGCCCCGGATCGCGCTGGGCTACGACGCGGCCGGGCGGCTGACCACCGACGACGCCGGGCGTACCCTCGCCTACGACGCCCTCGGCCGTCTGCGGGCGGCGGGCCCGGCGAACCAGTACGGATACGATCCGCTCAACCGGCTGTTCACCCAGCAGACGGACGGGCGGACCGACGTCCTGTACTACCGCGGCGAGTCCCTCGCGGCCGTGGTCGAGGACGACCGGCCGGCCCGCCTGGTGCAACTCGGCGACGGCGCCTACGTCGCCCAGTACCGCCAGGGGCGGACCGGGCTCTTCGCGACGGACGGCGCGGGGAGCGTCGCGATGGCGGCCGGCGCCGACGGCCGGGAGCACTACGCCTACACCCCGCACGGCCAGCGGCCCGTCGGGGCCACCGGCAGCCTGCTGGGCTTCACCGGCCGGCCGAGCGACCCCGTCACCGGCTCGCACCACCTCGGCAACGGCGCCCGCGCCTACAACCCGGCCCTCCTGCGGTTCAACACCCCCGACACCCTCAGCCCGTTCGGCGCGGGCGGCATCAACCCCTACGCGTACTGCGAGGGTGACCCCGTCAACCGGATCGACCCCTCGGGCCACCTCAGCTGGCAGGCCTGGCTCGGCATCGGCCTGGGCATCGCGGGCCTGGCCCTGACCGTGGTCACCGGCGGCCTGGCCATCGCCGCCGCCGGCGGCGTGGTGGCCGCGATCAGTGCCGCCTCCGCCACCACCCTCGTCGTCGGCGGACTCGGCGTCGCCTCGGACGTCACCGCCATCGCCAGCGGCGCCCTCGAAACCGCCTCGCCCAAGGCGTCCGCCGTCCTGGGGTGGGTCTCCCTCGGCACCGGACTGCCCGGACTGGCCGAAGCGGGCCTGCGCCTCTCCCGCACGCTGGCCGGGAGCAGCCCGGCCCTCGCCGAGGAGGCCGCGCGCGGCTGCGGCATGTCGAAGCAGGCCGCCGGCGCGGGCGAGGCGGCCGGTGAGGTGGCGGCGGCTCCGTCCACGCCCGAGCTGCTGGGCGAGCCGGTGGCACTCCCGGCCAGGCGGTTCCGGTTCTTCGAACCCGTCAGCAACGCCTCGGGCGCGACGGTGTGGGTCAGCCGGGACGAGGTCAGCGGCGCCATGGTCAAACGGCTCACCGAAGCCCGGCTGGAGGCGGGCAAGCGGATCCACATCCTCTCCGGAACACACGGCAGCGCGCTCGGGGAGCGGACCGCGAGCAGCGCCGAACCCGCGTTCTTCTTCAACGACCTGATCAGGAGGAGGCCCTCGCCGGGGGACCCCGGACGTTCCTGGGAGGGCCTGGTGGCCGTCCACTACACGCCCGACCTGTCCTTCGACCGGATCGGGGAGATCCTGCGGTGCGACGCCGACCACGAGGTCATCGCGGCGTTCTGCTTCAGCCGCAACGACGTCGCCGTCCGCGAGTTCCTGGGCCTGGAGGCCACCTACTCGTACGCCTCGCACCTGCGCCGATTCCCCCCGGGCTTCTGAGACGGGCTCAGGGAACGGAGGCGACCGGCCGGGGGAGAAGGCGGCGAATGCCTGCCCTCGGCGCCGGCCGGCGTCCGCAAGGCCGGCTGCGACGTCCGTCCGAGGGCGGACACCGCAGCCGGCCGGGCCCGGGGGCGGTCAGTCCTGCCCGCCCACGGTGGCGAACCCACCGCTGTTCCCGTTCCAGATCACGTCATTGGGTGATGAGAGGCCCGTGCCCTCGATCGTGACGCTGTCGGTCTGGGAGCCGTCGACGGTGATCTGCGGGGCGCCCGCCGCGTGGGCGGCCGCGGGTACGGCGAGGGCCAGGGAGAGTCCGGCGAGCACGGCAACGGCTGTGGTTCGACGTCGCATGAATGTCCTCCAGGTATCGGGGGTGTCGACCGGCTATCGCGCCGGGCGATCGCCAGGTGACGGAGCGGCCGCCGGATTCATCCGAAGGTGAACAGCCGGCACGCAGTAGTGACGCGGCCGCCCGTTGCCGGCGCCGTTCAGGCGGGTGCCGCCGGACGGGGGGTCACTCGTGGCGGCAGGCCTTGGCCTCGAACTCCGCCAGGGGGGCGGTGACGGCGGACCCGGTGGCTTCGTAGCGGACCTCTCCCGGGGTGAGGCCGGCCAGGTCGGCCAGGGTGAAGGAGACGCGGGCGGACGACCAGGAGTTGTCCTTGGTCCAGCCGGAGAAGGCGTAGGGGGCCTGGGGGTGGAGAGGTGCGGGGGCCTTGTCGGTCGTCCAGCCGGGGGTGGGGGCGGGGGAGTCGAGGGGCCAGGTGGTGAGGCCGCGGGTGAGGGGGCGGTCGGCGGTCCAGCGCCCGACGGTCGGGGACACGGCGGCGCTCTCGCGGATGTAGAGGGAGGCGCCGTCGATCCGGTGGCCGCAGACCATCATGACGCCGAGCAGACGGCCGTCGGCGGTCACGGAGATGCCGGCGACGGCGTCGGTGGGAACGCTGCAGCCCGAGGTCGAGGTGAGGGCCAGCGCGAGGGCGGCGGCGCCGAGGAGGCGCCGGGGGACCGGTGGTGCTGTGGCCGACCGCATGCCGACATGATGGCAGCTTTCGGCCAGACTGTGACCATGAACGACCGATCTCTGAGTGCGGGTGCGAATGTTCCGGTCGACGCGGCCGGTGTCCGGGTGGAATTCGGCTGGGCGTCCGGGCCGGGTGGGCCGGATGTCGACGCGTCGGCCGTGCTGCTGGCGGCGGACGGGCGGGTCCGTGGTGACGGGGACCTGGTCTTCTACAACCAGCCGCGGCACGCCTCGGGTGCGGTGCGGCACCAGGGGAAGGAGGGCGCTGCGGCCGGGACGGTGACCGACCGCATCGCCGTGGACCTGGTGGCCGTGGAGGCGGGGGTGGAGCGGATCGTGCTCGCCGCCTCCGCGGACGGGGGTGTGTTCGGGCAGGTGCGGGGGCTGACGCTGCGCCTGGTGGACATGGGGACGGAGGCCGAGGTCGCCCGCTTCGCGATGACGGGCGGGCCGGAGACCGTGTTCATCGGCGGCGAGCTGTACCGGCGCGGCGGGCGGTGGAGGTTCCGTGCCGTCGGGCAGGGGTACGCCTCGGGGCTGGCCGGGCTGGCCGCCGACTTCGGGGTCACCGTGGAGGAGGAGGACGCCTCGGCGGTGACGGGTCCGCAGGCGAGGCCGGAAGCCGAGGAGGAGCGCCTTCCCGCCGGGATGCGGGAGCGGCTCTCGCTGCGCAAGCGCCAGGTGGCGGTGAGCCTGGAGAAGCACGGCGCCGCCGGGACCGTCGCGCGGGTCGTCCTGGTGCTGGACGCCTCGGGTTCCATGTCGGGGCTGTACGCCCGGGGCGTGGTGGCCGATGTGGTGGAGCGGATGGCCGCGGTGGCGGCGCAGTTGGACGACGACGGGGCCATGCAGGCGTGGACGTTCGCGTCCAACCCGGCCCGACTGCCCGATCTGCGGGTGGGGGAGCTGCCCGACTGGATGCGGCACGTCAAGGTCGGGCAGCTGGGCGGCCTGTTCGGGCGCCGGCGGCGGCGCGCCCCGCTGCCGGAGGGGGAGGTCGACATGAAGGCGGTCGGCGTGGGCAACGAGGAGCAGAAGGTCATCGCCGAGGTCCGCGCGTACGTGCGCGCCGACCCGGCCGCCGCGCCCACGCTGGTGCTGTTCTTCTCCGACGGCGGCGTCTACCGCAACGCGGAGATCGAGCGCGAGCTGCGGGAGGCCGTGGAGGAGCCGGTGTTCTGGCAGTTCGTGGGCCTGGGCCGGGCCAACTACGGGGTGCTGCAGCGCTTCGACGAACTGCCCGGACGGCGCGTCGACAACGTCGGTTTCTTCTCGGTGGACGACATCAGCACGCTGCCCGACCCCGAGCTGTACGACCGCCTGCTCTCCCAGTTCCCCCGCTGGATCACGGCCGCCCGCCGGGCCGGGATCCTGCCGCCGGCCTAAGGGCCCGTCTTCAAACCCCCGCCTGCCGGGCGACGTCTGGGCACGCACCTCGCCGCGTTGTCGTCGGTCGCCGATGCTCCGCATGGACTCCCTCCTCCGCCTTGCGATGCACGCACCCAGACGCCGCCCGG
>NZ_JBIBHU010000030.1:0-107281 GCF_042957205.1 Kitasatospora sp. NPDC008115
TCAGCCGGACGGGCGTAGGCCACCCGGCCCACGCCCGCCGAGAAGATCAACACCTAGCCCAACCGGGTGCCGTACACCTAGATCGTGATAGTCCCACCGGGGGCGGCCCCGCCCGGCCGGTAATCCGGCTGCGTCGGGGGAAGCCCCGTGCCAGGCTGCCGGAATGACCAACGAGGATCACCACGGGCGGGTGCGGGGGAGTTATGACGCGGTGGCGGAGGAGTACCGGGAGCGGGTGGGGGGTGAGTTGGCGTTCAAGGTGATGGACCGGGCGTTGTTGGGGGTGGTGGTCGAGGGGGCCGGCGGGGGGACGGTGGCGGATCTGGGGTGCGGGCCGGGGCACGTGGCGGGGTGGCTGGTCGGGCAGGGGGTCGGGGCGGTCGGGGTGGACCTCTCGCCGGCGATGGTGGCGGTCGCCCGCCGGGACCACCCCGGGGCGGAGTTCCGGGTCGGGGACCTGCTGGGGCTGCCGGCCGGGGACGGCGAGTTCGCCGCCGCGGTGGCGCTCTACTCGGTGATCCACCTGGAGCCGGAGGAGCTGCGGCTGGCCTTCGAGGAGATGCGCCGGGTGCTGCGGCCGGGCGGCGCGCTGCTGGTGGCGTTCCACCTCGGCACCGAGGTGCGGCGGCTGGACGAGTGGTGGGGCCACCGGGTGGACGTGGACTTCCACTTCCTGGAGGCGGAGGCCGTCGCCGGTCTGCTGGCCTCGGCCGGGTTCACCGTGACGGCCCGGCTGGAGCGCGGCCCGTACCCGCAGGAGGCGCAGACCCGCCGCGGCTACCTGCTCGCCCACCGGGACTGACCGCGCCCGCCGCGCGGCGTCCGGAACCGGCCAAAACCCGGGCGCGATACGGTCACAGGAGGCGTGCTCCCCGGCCGCGCGTTCCCCGGCCAACCCGGGCCGCACCGGGGTCGGACCGCCGGAGGGACCCGTCCGCGCCCCGTCTGACCTCGGCCGATGCGGGCGCCCCGGGCGGGCCCGGCGGCACCGCGGGCCGTCCGCTCCCGCAACATCTGGTTTTTGACCAGCGTTTCCCGGCCGGTGTATACGTTCGCCGCCACGGGCAGGCATACTGGCCAGGACGGGCGCTTTGCCCAACTGTGACGTATGACTCTAGACGAGAAGGGACCGGTGGCCAGGGATGCTGCGTAACGGTCTTGAGCCCTGGCACGTGCTCGTGGTGCTGGCTGTCGTGATCCTGCTGTTCGGGTCGAAGAAGCTGCCGGAGATGGCCCGCGGCCTCGGCAAGTCGATGCGGATCCTGAAGGCCGAGACGAAGGCGATGCGCGAGGACGACACCCCCGCCACCGCCGACGCCGCCCAGGGCACCGCTCAGAGCACCGCTCAGAGCACCGCCGCCCCTGCGCAGCCGGCCGCCGAGCAGCCCCGTCAGGCCGTGAACCCGACCCATGTGACCAAGGCCACCGAGCAGCCGCGGTCCACCACCACCGCCTGAGACCCGGCGGCACGAACCCGGCCGAAGCCCCCGCCCCTGCGGCGGGGGCTTCGTCGTGTCCGGCTTCCCGGCTGCCCGATTGTCCGGCTGTTCGGCCGTCCCGCCCCCTGGCCCGACTGGCCGTCCGTTGTGATCCGTTGTCTCCTGGTGTGCACGACAGGAGGAACGGAGGTACGGCATGGCGGGCGACACCGCCCACCGGCCGCCGGCGGACCGGCCGCCGCCGTCCGCGCCCGCGCCGGGCGACCACCCCGACCTCCA
Source organism: Kitasatospora sp. NPDC008115 (assembly GCF_042957205.1). NCBI lineage: Bacteria > Bacillati > Actinomycetota > Actinomycetes > Kitasatosporales > Streptomycetaceae > Kitasatospora > Kitasatospora sp. NPDC008115. The sequence goes on from NZ_JBIBHU010000030.1 coordinate 1,719, forward strand.
GGCCTGGGGCCTGCTGCTCGGCTCCTTCACCCTGCTGATGACCGGCTACTTCACCCTGCCGCTGCGCACTCTGGGCGACGACCGGCCGGTGCTGAGCTGGGTGCTCTTCGGGGTGGTGCTGACCGGTCTGACCGGACTGCTGCTGGCCAGGATCGTCGACACCTTCCGCGGCACGGGCCGTCATCCCGGGGTCTGGCTGGCCTTCCTGATCTGCCTCTCGCTCACCGTCTTCGCCTCCACCTACTACGTCCTGGCCGACCATCCGGGCGAGTTCGACGGCCTGAGGACCAGGCTGGACTCGCTGTACTTCACCGTCGTGACGATGGCGACCATCGGCTACGGGGACATCACCCCGGCCGGGCAGGGGCCCCGGCTGGTGGTGCTCCTCCAGATCGCCTACAACTTCGTCTTCCTGGCGGCGGCGGCCGGCGCGCTGGGCCGGACCGTCCGCACCGGCATGGAGACCCGTGCCGCCCACCGCGAGGACCACCCCCGCGAACACCGCCGGCGCCAGGGCCGCACGCACGACCACGAAGGCGATTGAGGACCGGTCAGGAGCGGCCGGCGTCGATCACGCAGAAGCGGTTGCCGTCCGGGTCCTCGACGACGACGAAGTCCGGGTCCTCCGGGTAGAGGTCCCAGTCGGTCCGCCGTGCGCCGAGGCCGACCAGCCGCTCCACCTCGGCCGCCTGGTCCGCCGCGTCCGTCGCGTAGAGGTCCAGGTGGACGCGCGGGTGCCGCTGCGGCGGCGTGACGCTCCGGCCGAGCGCCACCTGCACGCCGGGCGCGCCGTCCGCCGGGACGAGCACCACCCAGTCCTCCTCGACCACGCCGTCACGGGGGACGTACCCGAGGGCCTCGCCCCAGAACGCCGCCGCGCGGCGGACGTCCGCCACCCCGAGCACCACCGAACCGATTCTCAGCACGCCGCCGATTCTGCCGGACGGGCGGCCGGTCGGGCGGGTGAACGCTCGGGCGGGTGAACGCTCAGGCCGGGACCAGGCCCGGTTCGCCGGCCGCCACGGCCCAGGACGCGGAGGTCCGCACCGGCGACTCGCGCACGGCGACGCTGTCGACGGTCCGGGCGTCGGTCAGCCACCGCTCCCGGTCCACGTCCAGGCGCAGATAGCCGCGGCGCAGGCCCTCGAAGTAGCGCACATGCGGGTTGAGCGCGGGGTTGAGCGCCTTGAGCGGCCCGTCGAAGGCGGCGGGGAAGTCCGAACTGACGCTGGTGGCCGTGAACTCGACGGCGACCGGGGCGGCGGCGAGGTCGTCGCGGTCGATCCGCAGGTCGCTGAACCAGGAGGAGTGGATGTCCCCGGCGAGCACCACCGGGTTGGCCACCGCGGCGTCCCGCAGGAAGCGCAGCAGCCGGGCGCGGGCGGGGTCGTAGCCGTCCCACTGGTCGAGGTTGGCGAGCGGCGGCAGCGGGTGTGCCGGGTCCAGGAAGTTCGGGAAGCGGATCTGGCTCATCATCACCTGCTGGGCGATGACGTTCCAGCGGGCCCGGGAGCCGGTCAGTCCGCGGCGCAGCCACGCCTCCTGCTCGGCGCCGGTCAGGGTGCCGCCGGTGTTCCCCAGACCGTCCGCGACCGGCCCGAAGTCCTGGCTGTGGCCGCCCGGCTGGTCGGTGCGGTACTGGCGGGTGTCGAGCACGTTGAGGCGCAGCAGGTCGCCGAAGTCGAAGCGGCGGTACAGCCGGTAGTCCGGCGAGCCGTTGCGGTACGGGTTCCGCAACGGCATGTGCTCGTAGTACGCCTGGTAGGCGGCGGCGCGCTCGCGGGCCATGGCGGCGGGGTCCTGGTGGGCGGCGCCGGTGTCGTCGACCTCGTCGACCAGGCCGGCGTGGTTGTTCTCGATCTCGTGGTCGTCCCAGGTGACGATCCAGGGGAAGGCGGCGTGCGCGGCCTGGAGGGCCGGGTCGGTCTTGTACTGGGCGTGCCGGCCCCGGTAGTCGGCGAGGGTGACCAGCTGGTTGAGGCCCGGGGTCTCCGGGGTGGTGTGCAGCCGGTCCGGGAGGGCGCTGTCGGGGTCGGTCTCGTAGATGTAGTCGCCGAGGTGCACGACGGCGTCGAGGTCCTCGGCCGCCAGGGCGGTGTAGGCGGGCCAGTAACCGTGCTGCCAGTCCTGGCAGTTGACCACGCCGAGACGGAGCCTTGCGGGGTGGGCGCCGGCCGCCGGGGCGGTACGGGTGCGGGCGGCCGGGCCGAGGTGGCGGCCGGCCCGGAAGCGGTACCAGTAGTCGCGGCCGGGCCGGAGTCCGCGCACGTCGACGTGGACGCTGTGCGCGCGCTCGGCCTCAGCGGCGGCGGTTCCGCGCCGGACGATCCGGCGGAAGCCCGGGTCCTCCGCGACCTCCCAGGAGACGGGCACGGTACGGGTGCCCATGGAGGCGGCGTCGAAGGGGTCGGCGACCAGCCTGGTCCACAGGACCACGGCGTCGGGCAGCGGGTCGCCGCTGGCCACGCCGAGGAGGAACGGGTCACGGCGGACCGGCTCCGCGTGCGCCGTACGGACGTTGAGCGCCTGGGCGCCCGCGGCGACGGCGGCGCCGACCAGCAGGCCGCGGCGGCTGAGCGCGCCGGACCGGGGCCTCGGCGGACCGGACGGCGAGGGCGTCGGGGGCTGCGGCACGGGAGACCTCCTGCGGCTGCTGAACGTCGGACACCAAGGTTGACATTCCATCAGACCGGCGAATGGCGGAGCATGAACGGGAGGCGACGTCCTTCCCCTTCTCCCTTTCACCGCGGGGAGGTCACCGGCCCTCTCCCGGCGCCCCGCCACCGCGTCGGCGCAGCGACATCAGGAGCAGGAAGACGGCCGACAGCACGGCCGCCACCCTCAGCACGCCCGGCGCGGACTCCCACGCCACCTGGTTGACCTGCTCGCCCGGGTTCAGGGCGGTGCCCCAACGGCCCTGCGCGCGGCCCCAGACCCAGAGCGAGCTGCCGCTGATCGTCATCAGCGGGATGCCGAACACGGCCACCTTGCGGGTGAGGTCGGACAGGTGGCGGGAGAGGTAGCCGAGTGCCCAGCCGATCAGCATGGCGATCAGTTGTCCGGTGACGGCGCCGCCGATCAGCACGGCGGCGGCGAGCAGCAGCAGCGGCGAGGGGCGGCGGCCGGCGGCCCCGGCCTTGGCCGGCTTGGTGGCCTTGCCGGCGGCGTCGGGGGCGGCGGGCGCGCCGTCGGCGGGGGCGGCCTCGGCCTCGGCGGCCTTGCCCTTGCGGCCCCTGGCCTTCCTCTTCGCCCGGCCCTGCTCCTTCGGGACGGTGGGCGGCTCGGCCGCGGCCGCTTCACCCTGGGCGGCGGCGTCCTCGCCCGCCGCGTCCGGCCCGTCCCCGTCCTCGGAGGCGGTCCGCTGCCCGGGGATCGGCCGGTTGGACGCGACCGGGCCGTCCCCGAAGTCGATGCTCACGTAGTCCCAGTCACCGGTGTTCACGGCGCGGTACGCGGGCGGCAGGGCCTCGGGGTCGGCGGGGGCGTCCGCCACCGGCTTCGCGATCCACGGCGAGCCCTCGTCCCGCCCGGACGGTCCGGACGGCGACGACGGCGCGGACTTCGGCGGCCGGGCGGGCGGCGGCAGGAACGCACCGGGCGCGGCGGGCTGCCCAGGCACGGCCGGTGCGGACGGCGGCCCCGCGGGGCGTGGCGGCACCGGGGGGCGCGGCGGTGCGGCGGGCGCCGGTTCCGCCGCGTACACGCTGTCCCCTTCACCACCCCCGCCCCCCGGGGCGGCACCCGACGGCTCGCTCCACGGCCCCTGTTTGCGCCACCACTCGCCGTCCGACATCGCACACCCCGCCTTGCCCGTACCGAACCGGACCCGCCACGCGTCCGGACGCGGCGTCATCCCCGCCGACCGTGACGGTACCCACCCGCCGCCCCACCACGCGAGCCCGAGCGCCCCCGGGCGAGCCACACCGCACCGGTGTCCCGCCGACGTCGGCACCCTCCCGTCCCGCCGCCGCCCGACTAACCTAGGCCGAATGACCACACAGCAGGGCCCCCAACGCCAGGCCAAGTCCGCCGCCGGCCCCCGCACCCTCGCCGAGGAGCTCCGCGCCCGGCCCGACGACGACCTCGCCGCCCTGCTCCGGTCCCGCCCCGACCTGCTCAACCCCGTGCCCGGCGACCTCACCCAGCTCACCGCCCGGCTCTCCTCCCGCGCCTCGGCCCTGCGCGCGCTGGAGCGGCTGGACCGGTTCACCCTGCAAGTCGCCGAGGCCCTCGCCGCCCTCCCCGACGGCACCCCGCCCGCCGCCGTCCGCACCCTGCTGGCGGGGCCGGCCAAGGTGAAGCCGCACCCGGGCGCCACCCCGCTGAGCGCCGCCGACCGGTCCGCCGTCGCCGCCGCGCTCCCCCGCGCGCTGGCCGTCCTGCGCGACCGCGCGCTGCTCTGGGGCCCGGACAACGGCCTGCGGCTGGTCATCGCCGCCCGCGAGGCGCTCGCCCCGACCGCCAACAACCCCGGCCGCACCGGTCTGGGCCCGACCTTCGCCGAGGCCAGCGCCGGCATGTCCCCGGCCCGCCTCCAGCAGCTGCTGGCCTCCGCCGGACAGCCCGCGACGCCCGACCCGGTCACCGCCGTCGCCGCGTTCACCGCGCTGCTCGCCGACCGCGCCCGCTGCGAGGAACTGCTCTCCACCGCCCCCGAGCCCGCGCTGCGGCTGCTCGACCGGCTGGTCTGGGGGCCGCCCACCGGCACCGTCCCGGACGCCACCCGCCCGGTCACCGCCGCGGACGCGCAGAGCCCGGTCGTGTGGCTGCTGGCCCGCGGCCTGCTGCTGCCCAGCAGCCCGGGCAGCGTCGTGCTGCCCCGCGAACTCGCCCTGCACCTGCGCGGCGGCCGCTCACACCGCACCGTCGAGCCGCGCCCGCCCGAGCCGGCGCCCGCCGCCGCGCCGCGCGAGCCCAAGGTGGTGGACGGCGCGGCCGCCGGGCAGGCGCACACCGCCGTGCGGACCGTCGAGGAGCTCCTCGACCTCTGGGGCCTCACCCCGCCGCCCACCCTGCGAGCCGGCGGCCTCGGTGTGCGCGACCTCAAGCGCACCGCCCAGGCCCTGGAGTGCGGCGAGCCGATCGCCGCCTTCTGGCTCGAACTCGCCTACACCGCAGGCCTGCTGGCCCCGGACGGCGAGGTCGACGAGCGCTGGGCGCCGACCCCGGGGTACGACGAGTGGCTGCGGCTGGACACCGCCGAGCGCTGGACCGTGCTCGCCGACGCCTGGCTCGCCGCCACCCGGGTCCCGGCGCTGGCCGGCACCGCCGACGGCAAGGGCAAGGCGCGCGCCGCGCTCGGCCCCGAACTGGACCGCACCCTCGCCCCGTCCGTGCGCCGCGCCGCGCTCGCCCTGCTCGCCGAGCTCCCGCCCGGCACCCCGGCCACCGCCGCGGAGCTGCTGCCCACCCTGCGCTGGCAGCGCCCGCTGCGCGGCGGCCCGGCCGCCCCGGACGGCGGCGGCGACCTGCGCGACCAGCTGGTCGCCTGGACGCTCGCCGAAGCCGAACTCCTCGGCGTGACCGGCCGCGGCGCGCTCGCCGCCCCGGCCCGCGCGCTGCTGACCGCCGAGCACGACCCGGCCGCCGTGCTGGCCCCGCTGCTGCCCCAGCCGCTCGACCACGTCATCCTGCAGCCGGACCTCACCGCGATCGCCCCGGGCCCGCTGCTCACCCCGCTCGCCCAGGCCATCGCGCTCTGCGCCGACGTCGAGTCCAAGGGCGGCGCGACCGTCTACCGGTTCACCCCCGGCTCGGTGCGTCGCGCGCTGGACGCCGGACGCACCGCCGCCGACCTGCGGGCCTTCCTGGCGCAGCACTCCCGCACGCCCGTCCCGCAGCCGCTCGCCTACCTGATCGACGACGTCGCCCGGCGGCACGGCCTGCTGCGGGTCGGCGCCGCCTCCTCGTACCTGCGCTGCGACGATCCGTCCCTGCTGAACGAGATCCTGGCCGACCGCCGCTCCGCCGACCTGCGGCTGCGGCTGCTCGCGCCCACCGTGCTGGCCGCCCAGGCCGCGCCCGACGTGCTGCTCGCGAGCCTGCGCGCCATGGGGTACGCGCCGGCCGCCGAGTCCGCCGAGGGCGATGTGCTGATCAGCCGCCCGGACAGCCACCGCACCCCGCCCCGGGCGGCCCCGGTGCCCGTCCCGGACGGCCCGCCCACGCCGGACGACACCCTGCTCGCCGCCGCCGTCAAGGCGATCCGGGCCGGCGACCGGGCCGCCACCGCGGCCCGCCGCGAGCCCAGCGTCCCGACCGGGCGTCAACTCCCGCGCACGGCCGCCGCCGAGACCCTGGCCGCACTGCAGACGGCGGTCCTGCTCGGCGAGCGGATGTGGATCGGCTACCTCAACGCGGAGGGCCTCGCCAGCCAGCGGATCATCGACCCGGTCAAGGTCGAAGGCGGCTACGTCACCGCCTTCGACCACCACGACGGCGAACTGCGCACCTTCGCGCTGCACCGGATCACCGGCGTCGCCGAACTGGACGAGTGACGGGCCTCAGTGCGCCTGCTGCTGGGCCGCCTGCTGCTCCTGCTTCTCCTTCATCGCCTTCTCCGCCATCGCGGCGAGGTCCCCCTGCCCGACCGGCATCGCCGAACTCGCCCCGGCCAGGTCCATGACCAGGAACCCGGGCGCCGCCAGCAGGCCGCCCGGCCCCTCCCCGATGCCCGCGACGGCGTGCGCGGAACCGGCCGAGGAAGCGGCGCCGGCGAAGGCCGTCCCGGCGAGGGCGATGGCGGTGAGGACACGCTTCGACTTGTTCATGCCCTGCCCAACGAGCCACCCCGCCGCCGGTCACCCCCCGCCACCCCTTCCGCACCGCCCGTACCGGCAGTTGACGGACCGCCCCCACCGGCGTAGTCCGGAGTGCGGGGGGTGACGAAAGGAGTCATCATGCTCGGCGATCTCATCGGCGAGACCCAGGGCCAGGACACCGGCCGCCGCGTCCTCGACGCCGGGGACGGCCACGTCGTCGTCGAGGTCTCGTTCGACGGCAGCGGCAGCTACTACGGCACCGCCGTCACCGGCTTCGGCACCTACGAGTCCGAACTGCGCGCCGACGGCACCCTGCACGGCGAGGGCCAGGGCGTCGACATGACGGCCGACGGCCAGAGCGTCGTCTGGCACGGCAGCGGCATCGGCCGCTTCACCGAGGGCGGCGGCACCAGCTGGCGCGGCTCGCTCTTCTTCACCACCAGCTCACCCGCGCTCGACCGCCTCAACCACGTCGTCGGCCTCTTCGAGTACGAGGTCACCCCGGACGGCAAGTCCACCGGCACCTTCCACGAGTGGAAGTAGCCGTCCCGCCCCGGGCGGTCCCGCCCACCCTGCCGGATGCGCGACACTGGAGGGTCGGTGTCCCGAGGGACCCGCAGACCCGACAGACCTGTCAGCCAGTGGAGGGCACCCCCGCGTGAACGACGGACCGCTCATCGTCCAGAGCGACAAGACTCTTCTCCTGGAGATCGACCACCCCAAGGCCGCCGACTGCCGCCGGGCCATCGCGCCGTTCGCGGAGCTGGAGCGGGCGCCCGAGCACGTGCACACGTACCGGGTGACGCCGCTCGGGCTGTGGAACGCGCGGGCGGCGGGCCACGACGCCGAGCAGGTCGTGGACGCCCTGGTGACGTACTCGCGCTACCCGGTGCCGCACGCGCTGCTGGTCGACGTGGCCGACACGATGGCCCGGTACGGGCGGCTGCGGCTGGTCAAGCACCCGACCCACGGGCTGGTGCTCACCACCACCGACCGGCCGGTGCTGGAGGAGGTGCTGCGGTCCAGGAAGATCGTCCCGCTGGTCGGCGCCAGGATCGACCCGGACACCGTGGTGGTGCACCCGTCCGAGCGCGGCCAGATCAAGCAGGTGCTGCTGAAACTCGGCTGGCCCGCCGAGGACCTCGCCGGCTACGTGGACGGCGAGGCGCACCCGATCGACCTGGAGGAGGACGGCTGGAGCCTGCGCCCCTACCAGGCGCAGGCGGTGGAGGGCTTCTGGCACGGCGGCTCGGGCGTCGTGGTGCTGCCCTGCGGCGCCGGCAAGACGCTGGTCGGCGCGGCGGCGATGGCGCACGCCAAGTCGACCACGCTGATCCTGGTCACCAACACCGTCTCGGCCCGCCAGTGGAAGCACGAGCTGGTCAAGCGGACCTCGCTCACCGAGGACGAGATCGGCGAGTACAGCGGCACCAGGAAGGAGATCCGCCCGGTCACCATCGCCACCTACCAGGTGATGACCACCAAGCGGAAGGGCGTCTACGCCCACCTGGAGCTCTTCGACGCCCGCAACTGGGGCCTGGTCGTCTACGACGAGGTCCACCTGCTGCCCGCCCCCGTGTTCAAGTTCACCGCCGACCTCCAGGCCCGCCGCCGGCTCGGTCTGACCGCCACCCTGGTGCGCGAGGACGGCCGCGAGGGCGACGTGTTCAGCCTGATCGGCCCCAAGCGCTTCGACGCGCCGTGGAAGGAGATCGAGGCGCAGGGCTACATCGCGCCCGCCGACTGCTGCGAGGTCCGGGTCACCCTCACCGACTCCGAGCGGCTCGCCTACGCGACCGCGGAGCCCGAGGAGCGCTACCGCTTCTGCGCGACCACCGCGACCAAGCGCCGGGTGGTGGAGGCCCTGGTCAGGAAGCATGAGAAGGACCAGACGCTGATCATCGGCCAGTACATCGACCAGCTGGACGAGCTCGGCGAGGCCCTGGACGCCCCGGTGATCAAGGGCGAGACCAGCAACGCCCAGCGCGAGAAGCTGTTCGACGCCTTCCGCAACAAGGAGATCGGCGTCCTGGTGGTCTCCAAGGTCGCCAACTTCTCCATCGACCTGCCGGAGGCGACCGTCGCCATCCAGGTCTCCGGCACCTTCGGCTCCCGTCAGGAGGAGGCCCAGCGCCTCGGCCGGGTCCTGCGCCCCAAGGCGGACGGCCATGCCGCCCACTTCTACTCGGTGGTCGCCCGGGACACCGTCGACCAGGACTTCGCCGCCCACCGCCAGCGCTTCCTCGCCGAGCAGGGCTACGCCTACCGCATCGTCGACGCGGACGACGTGCTGTAAGCGGAGGACGTGCTGTAAGCGGAGGACGTGCCGCAACGGGAGAGGTGGGGGTGGATCGGAGGGGCGGACGCGGCTAGGATCGTCCGTCTGCCCCCTCCCGAACCGTGGTACCTGCTGAAGTCGCGCAGGCAGCCGGGGGAGGTACCGGCCGTTCGGCAACCGGCCGGTATCCACCGTGAGCTCCTACGATCCGCTGCGCCCGCGTCCGGGGCAGCCGGAAAGGTTCGCTGTGCCCGCCACCCCCACCACCGACCCCCTGCAGCGCGAACGCGACCACCTGGCCGCGTCCAGGGCCGCGCTGCGCGCGATGCGCGAGGACGTCGAGTCCCTGGACATCCGCGACGTGACCGGCACCTGGGTCACCGCCCTCGTGCTGCAGAACCAGATCGAGGCCAGGATCGCCGCCCTGGCCGACCTCTCGCACACCCCGCTGTTCTTCGGCCGGCTCGACTACCTGCACGCGATCAGCGAGGAGTTGAGCGAGGGTTCCGGCGGGGAGAGCTTCTACATCGGCCGCCGCCACGTCCACGACGCGGACGGCGACCCGATGGTGATCGACTGGCGCGCGCCGGTCTCCCAGCCGTTCTACCGGGCCAGCCGCACCGAGCCGCTGGACGTCGAGCGCCGCCGCCGCTTCGGCTACACCGGCGGCGAGCTCACCGCGTACGAGGACGAGCACCTCTCCGACCCGGCGGAGGACGACACCTCCTCGGCGCTGCTGGCCGCCGAGATCGAGAAGCCGCGCGTCGGCCCGATGCGCGACATCGTGGCGACCATCCAGCCGGAGCAGGACGAGATCGTCCGCGCCGACATCTCCGGCACCCTGTGCGTGCAGGGCGCCCCCGGCACCGGGAAGACCGCCGTCGGCCTGCACCGCGTGGCGTACCTGCTGTACGCCCACCGCGAGCGGCTGGCCCGCACCGGCACCCTGGTGATCGGCCCGAACAACGCCTTCCTCTCCTACATCGAGCAGGTGCTGCCCGCGCTGGGCGAGCTGGACGTCGCGCAGGCCACCGTGCAGCAGTTGGTCGGGCACGTCGAGGTGCGCGGCGAGGACTCCCCCGAGGCGGCCCGGCTGAAGGGCGACGCCCGGATGGCGGAGGTGCTGCGCCGGGCGGTCCGCTCCGGCATCGCGCTGCCCACCGAGCCGTGCGTGGTGGTCCGCGGCTCCCGCCGCTGGCGCGTTCCGGTCCACGAACTGGTCGGGATCATCGAGGAGTTGAAGGAGCGCGAGATCCGCTACGGCGCGGCGGCGGAGGCGCTGCCGCAGCGGATCGCGCACGCCGTGCTGCTGAAGATGGAGCAGGCCGGCGAGGCCCCGGACGACCGGGTCCAGGACGCGGTGGCCCGCAACACCGCGGTGAAGGCGGTGGTCAAGCAGTGCTGGCCGGCCGCCGACCCGGCCAAGCTGGTGCTGCGGCTGCTCTCCGACCCGGGGTTCCTGGCGGCCTGCGCGGAGGGCGTGCTGACCGCCGAGGAGCAGTCGGCGGTGCTCTGGCCCAAGCCCGGCCGCTCGGTGCGGACCGCCCGCTGGACCGCGGCCGACGCCGTCCTCGTCGACGAGGCGACGGACCTGGTGCGGCGCACCGCCTCACTGGGGCACGTGGTGCTGGACGAGGCGCAGGACCTCTCGCCGATGCAGTACCGCGCGGTCGGCCGCCGCTGCACCACCGGCTCGGCGACCGTGCTGGGCGACCTCGCCCAGGGCACCACCCCCTGGGCGACGGCGAGTTGGCCGGAGGCGCTGCACCACCTGGGCAAGCCGGCCGCCCACATCGAGGAGCTGACCAAGGGCTTCCGGGTGCCGGAGGAGGTCATCGCGTACGCCTCCCGGCTGCTGCCGTCGATCGCCCCGGGCCTGAACCCGGCGAGCTCGGTGCGCGAGGCCCCGGGCTCGCTGACGATCCGCCAGGTCACCGGGGAGGAGCGGACGGAGGCCGTGGTCGAGGCCTGCCGGCGGGCGCTGGAGCGGGAGGGGTCGACCGGTCTGATCGCGGCCGACGCGCGCGTCCCGTCGCTGGCCGAGGCGCTGGCGCAGGCCGGTCTCGCGCATCTCGCACCCGGCACCGAGACCAGCGCCGAGGCCCGGCTGACGCTCGTCCCGGCGTCGCTGGCCAAGGGTCTGGAGTACGACTACGTGGTGCTGGACGAGCCGGCCGCGGTGGTCGCCGGCGAGCCGGACGAACGGACCGGCCTGCGGCGGCTGTACGTGGCGCTGACCCGTGCGGTCTCCGGCCTTGAGGTGCTGCACGCCGAGCCGCTGCCGGAGCAGCTGCGCTGAACCCGGCGGGCCGGACGACCGGGGCCGGCCCGCCGTGCTGGCGGGCCGGCCCCGGTTCCCCGACGGCGCTCAGCCGTCGATCAGCGCCCGCCACTCGGCGACCTTGGCGGCGTCCACCGGCGTCTGCCAGCCGTCGGCCCGGACCGCGCCGCCGACGTGGAAGGCGTCGAACCCGGCCGCCCGCAGCCCCGGCAGGTGCTCGGCCCGCAGGCCGCCGCCGATCAGGATCCGCTGGGTGTGACCGGGCTCGCCGGCCCGGGCCAGTTCGGCCAGCAGGACGTCCCGGCCGGCGTCCACCCCGCCGGCCGCGCCGGAGGTGAGGAAGGTGTCCAGGCCGGGCAGCGCGCCGACGGCGGCGCGCACGGCGGCCCGGTCGGCGCTGTGGTCGATCGCCCGGTGGAAGGTCCAGCGGCAGCCGGCCACCGCCTCGGCGACGGCCTCGGTGGCGGCCAGGTCGACCCCGCCGTCGGCGCCGAGGAAGCCGAAGACGAACTCGTCGGCGCCCTCGGCCCGGAGCGCGGCGGCGCGGGCGCGCAGCTCGTCCAGGTCGCCGGGCGCGAAGCCGTCCCGGATGCGGAGCATGACGCGCAGCGGCAGCCCGACGGCGGCCCGGATCCTGGCGAAGTCCTCGACCGACGGGGTGAGTCCGTCGGCGGCCATGTCCGTGACCAGTTCGAGCCGGTCGGCGCCGCCCGACTCGGCGGCCTGGGCGTCCTGGGGCGTCAGCGCGATGACTTCGAAAATTGGTCTAGACATATCAGATAGCCTGCCACATCGGTCCGCCCCCCGGCGAGCCCCGTGCGGCCACTTGGCCGGACAACACCCGCCCGGAGATCACGGGCCAGGACGAACGCCGAACGGCCGGACGGCCCGGTGGTGACCGGGCCGTCCGGCCGTTCGGGGGCGGCGAGGCCCCGGCCGTCCCCGCTCAGGCGAGGCTCCGGCCACCTCCCGCCCCGGCCCCGCGCCGGCGCAACAGCCGGCCGGCCGCCAGCAGCACCAGCAGCGCCGCGCCCGCCATCGGAAGCAGATTCCACGCCCCGCCGACCACCTGCCAGAGCCGGAACAGGCTGAACCCGGCCGTCAGCGGCAGCACCGCGAGAGCCACCGCCGCCGGCACCAGCCGCTCCCGCGCCGCGAAGAGCAGCGCGAACAGCGGGACGAGCAGCAGGACCGCGGCCGCCGCGCCGTCCATCAGGACGAAGGAGCTGTAGAAGTCCTCCGCCCACAGGACCAGCCCGCCGCCGGCCGCCGCGGCCGGCACCGCGGCCCGGTCACGCCAGGTCGGACGCTCCAGCAACTCCTGCGGCGCGAGCGCGAACAGCAAGCCGGCGAGCACCATCGGGGCCGCCTCGGCGATCTCCAGGAGGGAGATCCAGATGCCGGGATCGAAGGCCACGGACGCCCACACCGCCCCCCACAACCCGACGGACGCGACGGCGAGCGCCGCGAACCGCGCGAGCCGCCACCGGCCGGCCAGGACCGCGGCGACCAGCAGCAGGGGCACGAACACCTGGCCGACGTTCCACAGGAAGGAGGGCACCTGGGCGAGCCGGTCCGGCGCCTGCCACAGGTAGGCCCCGGCCGGGCTGACGGCGCCGTACACACCCCGGGTCAGGCCCAGCCCCGCGACCGCACCGGCGATCAGCGGCGCGGCCAGCGCCAGCAGCCGGCCCGCGACGGAGGTGGAGGTCAGCCCGGTGCGCATCCGCAGGCCGTACGACCCGAGGTCGAAGGCCTCCCGGACGGTGGCGAGCCTTCCGGCCCCGTCCGTGGTGTCGGCGAAGACGGCGGACAACTCGTCGCCGCGCTCGCGCCGGTAGCGGGTGGGGTAGAGCCGGAGCGCGGCGCGGAACGCCATCGGGTCAACCGCCCCCGGGAACGCCTGAGTCGTCATGCGAAGGCCCCCCCGACCTTGAAGAACGCGGGCCGCGCCGACCCGGTGGCGGGCCGGACGGCGGTCGGGCGGACGGCCGCCAGCCGCCGCTGGGCCTCCTCGGCGACGGCGCGCAGCCGCTCCGCCTCGGTGGCCAGCGCTCCGCGTCCGCCCTCGGTGAGCGCATAGGTGCGCCGCGCCCGGCCGTCCACGATCTCCTCGGACGCCACCTCGATCAGCCCCTGCTGGAGCAGCCGGTCGAGGGCTCCGTACAGGGTGCCGGTGCGCATCTTGACCCGGCCGTCCGAGATCGCGGAGATCTCCTGGATGAGCGCGTAGCCGTGCCTGGGGGCATCGGCCAGCGCGGTGAGGAGGAGCAGCGTCGGTTCCTGCATGGCCCGTTCTGTCATGGGGCTACATATACATCTCGCCGACATATCCAGTCCAGTGGAACTGCCGACCCGGACGCCCCCGCCCACCACAATGGCCGCATGCCCGAAGCCCCCGCAGACCTGCTCGCCGCCTGGACCGTCCTGCTGCACCGCTGCGGCACGGACCCCGACCCCGCCCCGGCCGGCCGGGAGCTGCTGCGCCGCTGGTCCGAGCCGCAGCGCCGCTACCACACCACCGGCCATCTGCGCGCGGTGCTCGGCCACGTGGACGCGCTCGCCGGGCACGCCGACGACCCGGACGCCGTCCGGCTGGCCGCCTGGTTCCACGACGCCGTCTACCGCCCGGAGCGCTCCGAGAACGAGGAGCGCAGCGCCGCCCTCGCCGTCCGGGCGCTCACCGCGGCGGGGCTGCCCGCGGCCCGGGTCGGGGAGGTGGCCCGGCTGGTGCGGCTCACCGTCACCCACCACCCCGAGCCCGGCGACCGCGACGGCGAGGTGCTGTGCGACGCCGACCTCGCCATGCTCGGCGGCCCGCCCCAGGACTACGCGACGTACGCGGCGGCCGTCCGGGAGGAGTACGCCTTCGTGCCCGCGCCGGACTTCCGCGCCGGGCGCGCGGCCGTGCTCCGGCAACTGCTCGCGCTCCCCGCGCTCTACCGCACGCCCACCGCGCACGCCCGCTTCGACGCCGCCGCCCGGGCCAACCTCACCGCCGAACTCGCCCGCCTGGAGGCCGTCGGCTGAGCGCGCGTGCGCCCGGCCGACGGCCTCCCCCCGCGGACCCGCGTCACCCCGCCCGGCGGGTCAGCGGCAGCCGCCCCCGGGTGAACGCGGCCGCGCCCAGCCCGGCCACCACCGGCAGCACCACGGCGACCAGCAGGAGCAGCCCCCAGGGCACCTCGACCCGCATCGCCGAGGCCCCGGCCTCGGCGGCCGCGCGGGACCGCAGCAGCCCCAGCGCGGGCACGAACCCGCTGACCGTGCCGAGCACCGCCCCGATCCCCGCGATCAGCAGGCACTGCAGCCCGGCCTGCACCCGGTGGATCCGCGGCGGCGCGCCGACCGCGACCAGGGTGGCCCGGTCGTTGCGGGAGTCGGCGGCGGCCAGCCCGGTGGCCACGGCCGCGGCGCCCAGCACCACCACCGCCGCGAACCCGCCGAGCGCGAGGGTGTTCACATCGTTCTTCGGCTGGTAGCCCCGCTCCACGTGCAGCATGGCCTGCGGAAGGATCCGGACGACGGCCGCCTCGGCACGCTGCTGGGCCTTGCCGTCGGGCGCGTCCTTCGGCAGCCAGACCGCTCCGGCCGGGCGGGGCACCAGTCCGGCCGCGCGCACCGCCTCCGGACTCATCAGCACCGACCCGTACCGGGCCGCGTCCGCGTTCTCCACCAGGACGGCGTCGACGGGGACCTCGCGCTGCTCCACCGCCGGCGCCTGACCGGGCGCGGCCGCCGCGGCGGCGCCCTGCATCGTCAGCACCGCCCGGCCGTCGTGCAGGTAGGCGCGGTCGAAGACCACCGCCCGGCCCGCGGCCAGCGCCTCCTCGGCCTTCCGGTCGTGCACCCCGAACAGGTTGTGCAGGACGTTCACGTCCCCGGCCGTCGCGCGGTTCCAGTGCCTCCCGGGGCCGGCCTGGCCGGCGCCCTTGGCCAGCACGGTGCTGGAGCAGCCCTGGCAGAAGACGTACGTCATGTCGTGGACGTCGCCGCGGACGCCGAGTCCCGGCAGTTCCCGTTCGACGGCCGTGCGCAGCTTCACCGTCTCCGGGCCGCCCGGCTCCACCACGGCGTCGAGCAGCACGGCGCCGACCGGGGCCGGCGGGTGGTAGGCGGCGCGTTCCTGGGCCTGGGTGCCGGTGGTGTAGACACCGACGGCGACGGCCCCGGCGACTGCGGCCAGCACGGCGGCCACCGCGGGGGCGGTCCGGCCCCGGTGGCGGGCCGAGTCGCGCAGGGCCAGCCGGGGGCCGAGCGGCAGCCGGCCGGCCAGCCGCCCGAAGAGCGCGATCAGCAGCGGGGTGAAGAGCAGCACGCCCAGTTCGGCGGTGGCGGCCCCGGCGAGCACCGCGAGCGCCCGCCGGGTGAGGCTGCCGATCACCGGCAGGCCGCCGTCCTGCCCGGCGCCGTACAGGGCGGTGGCCGCTCCGAGGCCGACCAGCAGCACGCCCAGCAGCGGCAGCCGTCGGCTGGGCGCGCCGACGGTGTCCCGGCCGGTGAGCCCGGCCACCACGTCCCGGCGGGCGGCCTGCACCGCGGGCACCACGGCGGCGGCGAGCGCGGTGACCACCCCGACGGCGGCGATCGCCAGCAGGTCGAGCGGGGCGATCGCGAAGTGCCCGAAGCGGCTGCCCCCGGCCTCCTCCAGCCAGGGCCGCAGCGCGGCGACCAGGACCGTGCCGAGCACCAGGCCCGTCGCGGCGCCGGCCAGTCCGAGCACCAGCCCGCCGCCGAGCACGACCGCCCGGACGTGGCCGCGGTCGCCGCCGGCGGCGCCGATCAGCGCCAACTGCCGGCGCGAGCGCCGGGCGCCCACCGCGAAGGCGGGACCGGCCAGCAGGACGACCTCCAGCAGCGCCATCCCGGCGACGGTGACCAGGACGGTGAGCCGGTCGTCGATACCGCCCTCCACCAGCTTCCACGCGTCGGCGTCGTAGCCGACGGCGGAGGCGGGCGGCGGGTCCAGGGCGACCGCCCGGGAGGTCGCGGTCAGGCCGTACCGGTTGAGCTGCTGGACCGCGGCCCAGTCGAGCCCGGCGCCGGCGGGCAGCCGCACCAGCCAGCGCTCGGCGCGGGCGTCCTGCTCCGCGCCGACCAGGGCCGGTCCGGGCGCCGGGCCGGCCGCGGCCAGCGGGGCGAGCACCTCGCCCGGCCGGCCCACCAGCTCCACCTTCCTGAGGTCCCCCGGGTGCTCGACCACGCCGGTCAGCGTGAACGGGGCCGCGTCCAGGCCCTTGAGCGTGGTGGCGTCACCGAGCCGCAGCCCGGCCTCGTCGAGGAACGCCCGGGTGACGGCGGCCTCGTGCGGCGCGGCCGGCGCCCGGCCCTCGACCAGGTCGAGCCGGCCCTTCCAGACCGGGTCGGTCAGGTCGGCCTCGGCGGTCCCGGTGGTGAACAGGCCCTCCCGGGTCGAGGCGCTGACCTCCGGCCCCGGGGTGACCGGCAGCAGTGCCGCGCCGGCCGGCAGCAGTCCGGCGACCAGCTCGGCCGGCGATCCGGCCGCGGCGGCGGCCTGCGCCGCGGCCGGATCGCTCTCGGCCTCCTGCATCACCCGCACGCCGTCCTCGGCGAGGGGGGCCTGCTCGACCGAGCGGCCCAGCCGGTGGGCGGTGACCAGGGCGTCCGCCCCGCCCATCAGCCGCTCGACCCGCTCGGTGGCGGTCAGTTCGCCGCTGCGGTGGACGACGTCGGCGCCGGCCACGCCGAGCACCGGCAGCGCGACCATGGCGACGACCAGGGCGCTGCGGCCCTTGGCCCGCAGGGCGTCGCGGCGCGCGATGCGCAGGGCGACGCGCAGGGCGGAGAGCCTCATCGCCGACCCCCGTCCGGGGCGGCGGCCAGCAGCCGGGCGGCCTGTCGGCCGGCGGTCTCCTCGACCACCATGCCGTCGCGCAGCACGACCACCCGGTCGGCCCAGACGGCGTGCCGGGCGTCGTGGGTGACCATCATGGCGGCGGCGCCCGCGTCGCACCGCGCCCGCAGCACGGACAGCACGGCCTCGCCGGTGGCGGAGTCGAGGGCGCCGGTGGGCTCGTCGGCCAGCACCAGCCGCCGCTCGCCGACCAGGGCGCGGGCGATAGCGACGCGCTGCTGCTGGCCGCCGGACAGCTGCTCGGGGAAGCGGTCGGCCAGCTCGGCGATGCCCAGCTCGCCCAGCGCGTTCCGGGCCTCGCGGCGGGCGGCCCGCCCGGAGACGCCGTCCAGCTCCCGGGGCAGCGCGATGTTCTCGGCGGCGGTCAGCGCCGGGACGAGGTTGTAGTCCTGGAAGACGTAGCCGATCGAGCGGCGCCGGACGGCGGCCAGCCCGGTCCGGCTCAGCGCGCCGAGTTCCACGCCCTCGACCAGCACCTGGCCGCGGCTGGGCCGGTCCAGGCCGCCCGCCAGCGTCAGCAGGGTGGACTTGCCGGAGCCGGAAGGCCCCATGACGGCGACGAACTCGCCCGGGCGGACGGCCAGGTCGATGCCGCGCAGCGCCTGCACCGCGGCCGCGCCCGCGCCGTGCACCCGGGTGACCGCCCGCAGCTCCAGGACGGGCCGGTTCGGATCTGGCTGGGACATGGGTCTCCCCCTCGCTCGCCTTGAAGGCTCAGATGGACTGTATAAGCCGATAGACTACATATGCCGCCCACCGGTTCCACCCGGGACGAAAAAACCGCCGCCGCACCCGGAGGTGCGACGGCGGTGCGATCCGGCCGGAGGAGGTCTACGACAGCTTGCCCACCGGCGCCACCACGGCGCCGCGCTTGCCGCACACCCAGTGCGGGTCCGGTCCCAGCTCCGGCTCCACGCCCAGCGCGTGCGGGTCCCCGTCCGCGGCGCAGTCCGCGCACAGCGGCCAGCGGCCGTGGCTCTCCAGCAGCCCGTCCTGGACGTCCTGGGCGACCAGGCCCAGCACGTACTCGGTGCCGTCCGGCCACTGCTCCAGCCACCAGCGGCGGTGCGCCACGGCCTTCTCCACCAGGGACACCACGGCGGCGTCGGCGGCGTCCCGCGCGGTCAGGTCGGCCAGGATCAGCGCCCGCGCGGTGTGCAGCGCCGTCTCGATGTCGTCTGTCGTAGCCATCCGTCCAGTCTCCCAAGAACGTCCGGGAACGCCGCACGGGCGGCTCCCCGGAGGGAACCGCCCGTGCGAGCGAGGAACAAGCCGATCCGACGAGCGGATCAGAAGTCCATGTCACCGCCCGGCATGCCGCCACCGGCGGCCGCGGCGGCCTTCTCCGGCTTGTCGGCGATGACGGCCTCGGTGGTGAGGAACAGCGCCGCGATGGAGGCGGCGTTCTGCAGCGCGGAGCGGGTGACCTTGGCCGGGTCGATGATGCCCTCGGCGACCAGGTCGACGTACTCGTTGGTGGCGGCGTTCAGGCCGTGACCGGCGGGAAGGTTGCGCACCTTCTCCACCACGACGCCACCCTCCAGGCCGGCGTTGGTCGCGATCTGCTTGATCGGGGCCTCCAGCGCGACCTTGACGATGTTGGCACCGGTGGCCTCGTCGCCGTCCAGCTCCAGCTTGTCGAACGCGACACCGGCCTGCAGCAGGGCGACGCCACCACCGGCGACGATGCCCTCCTCGACGGCGGCCTTGGCGTTGCGGACGGCGTCCTCGATGCGGTGCTTGCGCTCCTTGAGCTCCACCTCGGTGGCCGCGCCGGCCTTGATGACGGCCACGCCGCCGGCCAGCTTGGCGAGGCGCTCCTGGAGCTTCTCGCGGTCGTAGTCCGAGTCGCTGTTCTCGATCTCGGCGCGGATCTGGTTCACGCGGCCCGCGACCTGCTCGCTGTCGCCGCCACCGTCGACGATGGTGGTCTCGTCCTTGGTGATGACCACCTTGCGGGCGGTGCCCAGCAGGTCGATGCCGGCGTTCTCCAGCTTCAGGCCGACCTCCTCGGAGATCACGGTGCCACCGGTGAGGATGGCGATGTCCTGGAGCATGGCCTTGCGGCGGTCGCCGAAGCCCGGGGCCTTGACGGCGACGGACTTGAAGGTGCCGCGGATCTTGTTCACGACCAGGGTCGACAGGGCCTCGCCCTCGACGTCCTCGGCGATGATGACGAGCGGCTTGCCGCTCTGCATGACCTTCTCCAGCAGCGGCAGCAGGTCCTTGACCGAGCCGATCTTGGAGTTGGCGATCAGGATGTAGGGGTCCTCGAACGAGGTCTCCATACGCTCCAGGTCGGTGGCGAAGTAGGCCGAGATGTAGCCCTTGTCGAAGCGCATGCCCTCGGTGAGCTCAAGCTCCAGACCGAAGGTGTTGCTCTCCTCGACGGTGATGACGCCTTCCTTGCCGACCTTGTCCATGGCCTCGGCGATCAGCTCGCCGATCTGGGTGTCGGCGGCCGAGATGGAGGCGGTGGAGGCGATCTGCTCCTTGGTCTCCACGTCCTTGGCCTGGGCCAGCAGCTGGTCGGAGACGGCGGCGACGGCCTTCTCGATGCCGCGCTTCAGGGCCATCGGGTTGGCGCCGGCGGCGACGTTGCGCAGACCCTCGCGGACGAGCGCCTGGGCCAGCACGGTGGCGGTGGTGGTGCCGTCACCCGCGACGTCGTCGGTCTTCTTGGCGACCTCCTTGACGAGCTCCGCGCCGATCTTCTCGTACGGGTCCTCGAGCTCGATCTCCTTGGCGATGGAGACACCGTCGTTGGTGATCGTGGGGGCGCCCCACTTCTTCTCCAGCACGACGTTGCGACCCTTGGGGCCGAGCGTGACCTTCACCGCGTCGG
The DNA here is from genome assembly GCF_042957205.1 of Kitasatospora sp. NPDC008115. Classification (NCBI taxonomy): domain Bacteria; kingdom Bacillati; phylum Actinomycetota; class Actinomycetes; order Kitasatosporales; family Streptomycetaceae; genus Kitasatospora; species Kitasatospora sp. NPDC008115. Next base: position 21,759 of record NZ_JBIBHU010000030.1, read on the forward strand.
CGAGCTGGTTCATGCCACGCTCAAGGCCGCGGCGAGCTTCCTCATCAAAGGCGATGATCTTGGCCATCTGAAGTGGTCCTCCGGGACACGGTCGACTGCTCGGACCAAGGGGTGCCCGCGACGGACGGCCCTGGTGTGCGGGGGTCCATTCCCCTACCGCTCCCTGGGGCCTCACCGACCCGGTCCGCTTATCACTCTCAAGCTGTGAGTGCTAACGCCAATGATTAGCACTCTGGGTGGTCGAGTGCAAGCCCAATCGGCGGCCCGCGAGCCGCGGCGCACGACAACGGGCCCGTGCGACCTGGGGTCGCACGGGCCCGCCGTGAAGCAAGAGGCGCACCAGCCGATGGGCCGAGCCGAACTCCTGGGTGTCGGAAAGGTCAGACCGCCGCGCGGACCATGTCCGCCTGCGGGCCCTTCTGCCCCTGAGAGATCTCGAACTCGACCCGCTGGCCCTCCTCAAGGGTGCGGTAGCCGTCCATCTGGATCGCGCTGTAGTGGACGAAGACGTCCGCACCACCGTCGACCGCGATGAAGCCGTAGCCCTTCTCCGCGTTGAACCACTTGACGGTGCCCTGAGCCATTCCGAACTCCCCTAGTGCTGTGCTGGCCCTTCACGCCCCCGCAGGTCTGCGGGCGCGGGTCTGGTTGGAGGCCGGCCCGGGGAACCCCCCCTGGGCGCGGCCGTGCACGCCGCAATCCTCCCGAGGCCACCGAACGGCATCCGGTGAACGGGCGATTGCGTCGACCGCGGCTGAATGTATCCGGATCGACGCCCTCTGCAACAGGGTCAATGTTCGGGAATTCGCCCGGCACTCCAAGGGACAGGACGGGCATAATCGACAGGAAAGCCGCATTTCCCACCGGACATAGCGGACGTATTACCCAAAATCCCGGCCAGAATTCTGACATCGGCCTGACATGTTTCCCCGGGCCCCGCGCCCGGGCCGGGCCCCGGGGGGCGGACGGCGGCGGTGGTGGCGGTGCGGTGGATTCGTTCCCGCCCGGGGAGGAAGGGCGGCCCCCGTTCCCGGTCGAGCGACACTTTACTCCGAGTGGGACGGAAAATATTCCCGCCAAAATACGCGCGGCCGTCCGCGGCACGGAATTCCGTGCCGCGGACGGCCGGTGCCGGCGCGCCCGCCCCGGCGGGAACGGGCGCCGCGGGGCTCAGCCGCCGGCGACCGCCGGGATGATCGAGATGTTCGCGCCGTCCTTGATCTCCGTCGCCAGGCCCTCGGCGAAGCGCACGTCGTCGTCGTTCACGTAGACGTTGACGAAGCGGCGCAGCTTGCCGGTGTCGTCCAGGATGCGCGCGGCGATCCCGGCGTGGTTCTTCTCCAGGTCGGCGATGACCTCGCCGAGCGTGGCGCCCTCGGCGGGCACCTCGCTGGCGCCACCGGTGTAGGTGCGCAGGATGGTCGGGATGCGGACGTTGGCGCTCATGGGGGTCTCCTCGTTCGGGGCGCGCGGGGCGGGGCGGGGACGGGCGGGTGGAGCCTGCGGGGGGCGGGGGCCCGGGGTCAGGCGGTGGCCAGGCCGGCGTCCCGGAAGGACTCCAGGGTCGGCCGGATCACGGCGGTCATCCCGGCGTCCGAGACCGCGTCGAGGGTCTTCAGACCGTCACCGGTGTTGATCGCGACGGTCTCCTTCGACGGGTCCAGCTGACCGGTCTCGACCAGCTTCTTGAGCACGCCGACCGTCACGCCGCCCGCGGTCTCCGCGAAGATGCCCTCGGTGCGGGCCAGCAGCCGGATCGCGGCCACGACCTCCTCGTCCGTCACGTCCTCCACCGCGCCGCCGGTGCGCCGGGCGATGTCCAGCACGTAGGGGCCGTCGGCCGGGTTGCCGATCGCCAGCGACTTGGCGATGGTGTCCGGCTTGACCGGCCGGATCACGTCGTGGCCGGCCTTGAACGCGGCCGAGACCGGCGAGCAGCCCGCCGCCTGGGCGCCGAAGATCCGGTACGGCCGGTCCTCGACCAGGCCGAGCTTGATCAGCTCCTGCAGACCCTTGTCGATCTTGGTGAGCTGCGAGCCCGAGGCGATCGGGATCACGATCTGCTCCGGCAGCCGCCAGCCCAGCTGCTCGCAGATCTCGTAGGCGAGCGTCTTGGAGCCCTCGCCGTAGTACGGCCGCAGATTGACGTTGACGAAGCCCCAGCCCTCGCCGGCGGGATCGCCGATCAGCTCCGAGCAGAACCGGTTCACGTCGTCGTAGTTGCCCTGGATGCCGACCAGCTCGCCGCCGTACACCCCGGCCATCACGACCTTGCCCTGCTCCAGGTCGTGCGGGATGAACACGCAGGACCGGAAGCCCGCCCGGGCCGCCGCCGCGCCCACCGCGCCGGCCAGGTTGCCGGTCGAGGAGCAGGACAGCGTGGTGTAGCCGAACGCGCGGGCCGCCTCGATGGCGCAGGCCACCACGCGGTCCTTGAAGGAGTGGGTCGGGTTGCCGGAGTCGTCCTTGACGTGCAACTGCGCGGTGAAGCCCAGCTCACGGCCCAGGTTGTCGGCCTTCACCAGCGGGGTCCACCCCGGGTTGAGGTTCGGCTTGGACGCGACGTCGGCGGGCACCGGCAGCAGCGGCGCGTAGCGCCAGATGGAGGCGGGACCGGCCTCGATCCGCTTGCGCAGCTCCTCGGCGCCCTCGCTGCCGAACTCGTACGCGATCTCCAGCGGGCCGAAGCACTCCAGGCAGGCGAAGCTGGGGCCGAGCGGGAACCTGGTGCCGCATTCCCGACAGGACAGCCGGGCGGCGGGACCGAGGTCGACGGTGACGGGTGCGGCGGTGTCGATAGCCATGAGCGGAGGCCTCTCTCCTCATCTTCCCCGTGACGCGGTCGCGCCCGGGCCGGAATTGGCACCTGTCCCGCCGGGGCATATGCCGACCGCGCGAGAAGGTTGCCGGGACGTCAACGGGCCGTTCCCTCAGTCCCTCTGGATGAGCTCTGTGAAGTTGTGGTCCTGCTCAGCGGTGACCCCGGCGTGCGAAGGTCCGACCGCTGTACGAAGACTGTATCCGAAGGCGTCAACCCCGAACGGCACCGTCCGCCACGCGAGATGCCCCGTCCCACCGGACCCCGTACCCGACCCCGCCGAGGAGAGCACCTTGCCCGCCGAACCGACCCCCGAGCTCCTCCCCGAGACGGCGTCCTGGCTGCGCCGTCGCTCGTGGAGCGCGGCCGACCGCCCGGTGCACACCCTGCCGGCGGCCAAGCGGGCGCTCGGCCCGGCCGGCACGGTCAGCGTCGTGCTGCCCGCGCTGGACGAGGAGGCCACCGTCGGCGAGATCGTCCGGGTCATCCGCCGCGAGCTGATGGAGCGGCTGCCGCTGGTCGACGAGCTGGTGGTGGTCGACTCCGGCTCCGCCGACGCCACCGCCGCGGTCGCCGCCGAGGCGGGCGCCACCGTGGTCCACCGCGACGCGATCCTGCCCCGGCTGCCCGCCGCCCCCGGCAAGGGCGAGGTGCTCTGGCGCTCGCTGCTGGTCACCCGCGGCGAGATCGTCTGCTTCGTCGACGCCGACCTGCGCGAGTTCGACCCCGCCCTGGTCTCCGGGATCATCGGCCCGCTGCTCACCGAGCCGGACATCCAGTTGGTCAAGGCGATGTACGACCGGCCGCTGGAGACCGACGGCGCGGTCGTGCCGGCCGGCGGCGGCCGGGTCACCGAACTGGTCGCCCGCCCGCTGCTCAACCTGCACTGGCCGGAACTCGCCGGTTTCGTCCAGCCGCTCGGCGGTGAGTACGCGGCCCGCCGCTCGCTGCTCGAACGGCTGCCCTTCCCCACCGGCTACGGCGTCGAACTCGGCCTGCTGGTCGACGCCCTGGAGACGGCCGGCCTGGACGCGCTCGCCCAGGTGGACGTCGGCGTGCGCCACCACCGCCACCAGGACGGCCAGGCACTCGGCCGGATGGCCGCCACCATCTACCGCACCGCGCTGGAACGGCTCGACCGCACCCACCGGCTCAAGGCCTCCGCCGACCTGGTCCACCCCCGGCTCACCCAGTTCACCCGCGACCCGGGCACCCGCGCCTTCACCGCCCACACCCACCCCGTCACCGCCACCGAACGCCCCCCGATGCACACCGTCCCCGAATACGCCACCCGGCGGTGACACGTTTGCCGCCCCGGACCCCCGGCAACCAACCAACCATGGGCCCTGACACGACCGAGCGTTCGAATCCGACCGGCGCCGCCCCCGTTCTGGTGGCGTCCAACCGGGGGCCGGTGTCCTTCGGCACCGCGGACGACGGCACGCTGACCCTCCGCAGAGGCGGCGGAGGCCTGGTCTCCGGGCTCTCCGCCATCGACGACCCGGACGCCGTCTGGGTCTGCGCCGCCCTCTCCGACGCCGACCGCCGGGCCGCCCGCCAGGCCCCGGACGGCCGCCTCGACCGGGCCGGCCACGACGTCGGCGGGCAGGCCGTGCGGATGCTGGACATAGACCCGCAGACCTTCGCCCGCGCCTACAACGGCATCGCCAACTCGACCCTCTGGTTCGTCCACCACCTGCTCTGGAACACCCCGACCGCCCCCGCCTTCGACACCGGCTTCCGCACCGAGTGGGAGGCCTTCACCGCCTACAACGCCGCCTTCGCCGAGGCGCTCGCCGCCGAGGCCGCCCCCGGCGCCGCCGTCCTGGTGCAGGACTACCACCTCTCGCTGGTCCCGGCGCTGCTCCGGGCCGCCCGCCCCGACCTGCGGATCGGCCACTTCTCGCACACCCCCTGGGCACCGCCCGAGTACCTGCGGCTGCTGCCCGACGACATCGCCGCCACCGTCCTCACCGGCATCCTCGGCGCCGACCGGGCGGGCTTCCTGACCCGCCGCTGGGCGCTCGCCTTCGCCGACTGCTGCGAGCGGTTCCTCGGCGCGGCGGTCGACCGCGAGGCGCTCACCGTCACCCACGCCGGCCGCACCACCGCGCTCGGCGTGCACGGCCTCGGCGCCGACGCCGACTTCCTGCGCGAGCGCGCCCACCGCCCGGACGTCGACGAACGGCTCGCCGCCCTGCGCACCGCCGTCGGCGAGCGCCGCACCGTGGTGCGGGTCGACCGCACCGAGCTGAGCAAGAACATCGTCCGCGGCTTCCTGGCCTACCGGCACCTGCTGCGCACCCGCCCCGAGTGGCGCGACCGGGTGGTGCACATCGCCTTCGCCTACCCGTCCCGCACCGACCTCGCCGAGTACCGGGCCTACACCGACCAGGTGCGGGCGCTGGCCGCCGAGATCGTCGCGGAGTTCGGCACACCGGACTGGACCCCGCTGATCCTGCACGTCGACGACGACTTCCCGCGCTCGCTGGCCGCCTACCGGATGGCCGACGTGGCCCTGGTCAACCCGATCCGGGACGGCATGAACCTGGTCGCCAAGGAGGTCCCGGTGGTCTCCGACCGGGGCTGCGCGCTCGTCCTGTCCCGGGAGGCCGGCGCACACGCCGAACTCGGCGAGGACGCGCTGAGCGTCAACCCGTACGACATCGTGGCCACCGCCGACGCGCTGCACGCCGGGCTCACCATGCCGGCCGGCGAGCGCGCCGACCGCACCGAGCGGCTGGCCGCCGCCGCGACGGCGCTGCCGCCCCAGCAGTGGTTCCTGGACCAGCTCAACGCCCTGCGGCCGGGCGGCTGAGCTCCTCCCCCAGCGCGCCGAGCAGTTCCACCACGCCGGCCGGGCCCGGGACCACCAGGTCCGCCCGGTCGGCGAGCTCGCGCACCGGCTCGTCGGGCACGTCGCCCGCCGCGCCGCTGCACACCAGCAGCCCGGCCAGGCCCTCGCCGCGCAGCTTCTCCACCGCCGCGAAGGCCGGGACGTCCCCGAGGTCGTCGCCCGCGTAGAGCACCGAGCGGGCGCCGCGCTCGCGCAGCAGCCCGGTCAGCGCCGCCCCCTTGTCCACCCCCGGCGGCCGCAGCTCCAGCACCAGCCGGCCCGGTTCCACCACCAGCCCGTGCTCGGCCGCCAGCCCCTCCAGCGGCCCGCGCAGCAGCTCGAACGCGGCGACCGGCCCGACCGCGCGCCGGGTGTGCACGGCCACCGAGCGGCCCTTGTCCTCCACCCAGGTGCCCTCCGGCACACCGAGTTCCGCCAGCACCCGCGGCAGCCGTTCGCGCACCGCGGCCACGCCCGGGTGCGGCGGCGGCGCGGTCAGCCGGCCGCCCTCCCAGCGCTCGGCGCCGTAGTGCCCGAGCACCACCACGCCGTCGAGCCCGGCGAGCCCGCCGTACTCCACGGCCAGGCCGGCCGGGCGGCCGGTCACCACGGCGACCGTGCCGATGTGCGGCGCCAGCGCCCGCAGCGCGGGCACCGCGCCCGGGTGCGCCCTGGCCCGGCTGGGGTCGGGGACGAGCGGGGCGAGCGTCCCGTCGAAGTCGAGGGCGATCACGGCGTCGCGCGGCACGGCGAGAAGCGCCGTCAGCCCCACGCGCCCGGCATCCGTCAGCGGTCGCGTCATCTCGGCAAGGCCCATGCCTGGCACCGTACCCACCCCGGCCGGAGGTCACCCGTCGGGCCGTGCCGCCCCCCGGGGGGAGGACCTAGCGCGCCGCCCGGCGGGCGTCCCGGACCCGGCGCAGCCGGTTGACCAGGACCGGCGCGTGCGCCAGCGCCTCCGGCCGGTCCAGCAGCGCGTTCAGCAGCTGGTAGTACCGGGTGCTGGAGAGCCCCAGCTCCTCCCGGACGGCGCGCTCCTTGGCGCCGGCCGTCCGCCAGGAGCGGGCCTCCAGCGCCAGCACGGCCCGGTCCCGCTCGTCCAGGCCGCCGACCGCGCCCGGTTCCGGTGCCGTCTCCTCGTCCGCGCCCATCCGGGCCCACCTCCGTCCATCACTACGGAGTGTCATTCTCCCCCGCGGACCCGACACACTCTGCGTCCTGTGCGGCCCCGGGCCGGCGGCTAGCGTCGGCCCCATGACCAGCATGCCGACCACCGCCTTCGCCCTGCACGTCCCGACCGCCGCACTCGTCCCCGACCCGCTCGACCCGGCGCAGATCGTCTCCGGCACCCCCGAGGTGTCCGCCCTGGTGCTCACCGGCTCCGCCGCCGGGGAGAGCGGCGTCTGGCAGATCACGCCGGGCGTGGCCACCGACGTCGAGGCGGACGAGGTGTTCACGGTGCTGAGCGGCCGGGCCACCGTCGAGGTCGAGGGCGGCCCGACGCTGGAGCTCGGCCCGGGCGTGTGCGGGGTGCTCCGGGCGGGCGACCGCACCACCTGGACCGTGCACGAGACGCTCCGCAAGGTCTACACGATCAGCTACTGACGCCCGCGGACGCCCGCCCGGCCCGGACTCACTTGCGGAGCCGGGCCGCCTCCTTGACCGCCGCCTGCTGGAGTTCCTCCAGCACCGGCCTGGCGTCGCCGGTCACCGCCGGACCGATGCCGGCCTTGATCCGGTTGGAGACCTCCACCCAGGCCGGGTCGCCGAACGGGTAGAAGCTCGCGTTGCCCAGGCCGGCCGCGAACTGCTTGAGGTCCTCGTGCCCGGGGTCCCTGGTCATCGCGTCGAAGGCGTCCTGGGTGACCGGCAGCAGGTTGTAGGTCTCGTCGAACTTGAGCTGGTTCTCCTTCGTGTAGACGAAGGACAGGAAGCTGCGGATCTCGTTCTTGTGCCCGTTGGCCTTGAACGCCATCATCCAGTCGGCCACCCCCAGGCTGCCGGTCTTCGCCAGGCCGTCCTTCTTCGGGATCGGCGCGGTGCCGAAGTCGATCCCGCCCTTGGCGGCCATCCGCAGCAGCGTCGGGTGGCCGTTGAGCATCGCCACCTTGCCGGCCGCGAAGTCGCTGAACACCGGGGTGCGGTTCATCTTGCCGGGCTCGGGGTAGGTCAGACCGGTGGTGACCAGATTGGTCCTCAGCCAGTTGAAGGTGGCCTGGTTCTGGGTGCTGTCGATGGTGTAGTTGCCGACGTCGTCGGAGAGGCTGCCACCTCCGCTCAGCGTCCAGAGCATCGACTCGGCGGGCGCCTCCTCGGGCCCGAGCGGCAGCCCGTACGGCACCACGCCCGGGACCTTGGCCTTGATCTTCTCGGCCGCCGCCTTGAGCTCGTTCCAGGTGGCCGGCGGCTGGGCGATGCCGGCCTTCTGGAAGACCGCCTTGTTGTAGAAGAGCACCCGGGAGGAGGAGACGAAGGGGATGCCGTACGGCGTGCCGAGCACCTGCCCCGCGTGCGAGAACGACTCCTTGAGGTTGGCCTGGGTCTCCAGCGAGAGCACGTCCGCGGCGGGGTACAGCCGGTCGGCGGCGACCTGGTCGGCGAAGCCGCCGGTCTGCACCAGGTCGGGCGACTTGCCAGTGCGCACCAGTTCGTCGACCCGCTTGCCGATGTCGGTCCAGCTCGACACCTCGACGTTCACCCTGATCCCCGGGTTGGCGGCCTCGAAGCGGCGGGCGAGGTCGTCCCAGTACAGCTTGGAGCTGGTCTCCGCGCTCTCGCCGTAGTCGGCCGCGACCAGCCTGAGGGTGACGGGGCCGTCGTCCTGGCCGCCGCAGCCGGTGAGCACCAGTGCTCCGGCCAGGGTCGCGGCCAGCACGACGCCGAACGACCGGGTGGGGACCTGAGCGCGTCTGTCCAACGCGGGTACCGCCTTCGAGGGGGATCCTGGGGTGGAACGAACCGGATCGGAGGGGGCGGATCCGGCCGTGGGAGGCCGCAAGGGTGCCAAACCGGGCGCACGGTGGTCCACACCTCCGGGGCCGGGGCGCCGGGTAGTTATCGAAGTGCGGGAGTTGTTGCGCAGCACGCAACGAAATCCGCGGATCCGACCCGCAAAACCCGTCCCCGCCCCCGCCCGGGGTCCCGTCGAGGGGTTCGCGCAAAGTGCCTCACACCGCATGCTTCTGCGACAAAGCTCACCCCTTTGGACCAGACCAATCCGACAACTGGACTAGACCTCTTAGACCTGGTCAAGGGAAACTGTCCTCCGTGAAGCACGTCATCGCACTCGATGTGGGGGGCACCGGCATGAAAGCCGCGCTGCTCGCCCAGGACGGCTCCGTGCTGTTCGAAGCACGCCGCCCGACCGGGCGGGAGCACGGCACGGACGCCGTGGTCGCCGCCATCCTCGACTTCGCCGCCGACCTGGCGGACGAAGGCCGCAGCCGCTTCGGCGCCGCGCCCCTTGCGGCGGGTGTCGCCGTCCCGGGGACGATCGACGAGAAGCACGGCATCGCGGTCTTCTCCGCCAACCTCGGCTGGCGCGACCTGCCGCTGCGCAAGCTGCTCGGCGAGCGCCTGGCCGGTCCGGACGGCAGCACGATGCCGGTCGCACTGGGCCATGACGTGCGCACCGGCGGCCTCGCCGAGGGCCGGCTCGGCGGCGGCCGGGGTGTCGGACGCTTCCTGTTCATCGCCCTCGGCACCGGCATCGCCGGCGCCATCGGCATCGACGGCCGGATCGAGGGCGGCGCCCACGGCTACGGCGGCGAGATCGGCCACGTGGTGGTCCGCCCCGGCGGGCCGCAGTGCGGCTGCGGCGCCCGCGGCTGCCTGGAGACCCTCGCCTCCGCCTCCGCCGTCTCCCGCGCCTGGGCCGAGGCCGTGGGCGACCCCGACGCCGACGCGGCATCCTGCGCCGTCGCGGTGGACGCCGGGGACCCGCGCGCGGTCGAGGTCTGGCGGAACGCGGTGGACGCCCTGGCCGACGGCATCGTCCTCGCCCAGAGCCTGCTCGATCCGTCCCGGATCATCGTCGGCGGCGGGCTGGCCGAGGCCGGGGACACCCTCTTCACCCCGCTGCGGGCGGCGGTCACCGAGCGGCTGACCTTCCAGATGCCCCCCGAGGTCGTTCCCGCCATGCTCAAAGACACCGCCGCGTCACTGGGCGCGGGCCTGCTCGCCTGGGATCTGCTCTCCATGGAGGTGACCGCGTGACCGCGGACCGACTCGCACTGACCGGCGCCCGGCTGGTCCTGCCCGGAGGCGTCGTCGAGGGCGACCGCCTCGCCGTCGAGGGCGACCGGATCGCCGGTCTCGGCGGCTCCGCCACGCCCGGCGACCTCGACCTCACCGGCTACACCGTGGTCCCCGGCTTCGTCGACCTGCACGTGCACGGCGGCGGCGGCGCGTCCTACTCCTCCGGCATCGCCGAGGAGGCCCTCCAGGTCGCCCGCACCCACCTCGAACACGGCACCACCACCACGGTCGCCTCCACCGTCACCGGCGAGATCGACGACCTGGCCCGCCAGGCGTCCGTGCTCTCCGAGCTCGTCGAGGACGGCGTCCTCGCCGGCATCCACTTCGAGGGCCCGTTCATCTCGCACAACCGCTGCGGCGCCCACCGCCCCGACCTGCTGCGCGACCCCGACCCGGCGCTGGTGCGCAAGCTGGTCGACGCCGCCCGCGGCCACGCCAGGATGGTCACCCTGGCACCCGAGCTGCCCGGCGGCCTCGACTCCGTGCGGATGCTCGCCGACCTCGGCGTGATCGCCGCCGTCGGCCACACCGACTCGGACTACGCCAAGACGCTGGAGGCCATCGAGGCCGGCGCCACCGTCGCCACCCACCTGTTCAACGCCATGCCCGGCATCGCCCACCGCGCGCCCGGCCCGATCGTGGCGCTGCTGGAGGACGAGCGGGTCACCGTCGAGCTGATCAACGACGGCGTCCACCTGCACCCGTCCGTGCTCGACCTCGCCTACGGCACCGCCGGCGCCTCCCGGGTCGCCCTGATCACCGACGCCATGGGCGCGGCCGGCATGGGCGACGGCCTCTACCCGCTCGGCCCGCTCCAGGTCGAGGTCAAGGACGGCGTGGCCCGGCTGGTCGAGGGCGGCGCGATCGCCGGCTCGACGCTCACCCTGGACGTGGCGTTCAAGCGCTCGGTGACGGTCAACGGCCTCGGCCTGAACCAGGCCGTCGAGTCGCTCTCCACCGTCCCGGCCCGGCTGCTCGGCCTCGCCGACCGGATCGGCAGCCTGGAGCCCGGCAAGCTCGCCGACCTCGCCGTCCTCGACTCCACGACCTACGACCTGGTCGCCGTGATGCGCCGCGGCGAGTGGATCACCGGCGGCGACCGCTTCGCCCCGATCGCGGCCGCCTGACCCGGACCCCGCACACGACACGGCCGCCCGCTCCCCTCGGGGAACGGGCGGCCGTCGTGCTGCGCGGGACTACGCCGCCTCCAGCACCACCTGGTCGATCAGGATCGTGCCGCTGCCCGGCGGCAGCGAGATCACGATGGTGTTGGTCCCCGCCTGCATCGGCGGGGTTATGTAGGTGTTGAACCAGGAGGAGGCGGGCTCCTTGCCCGGCGAGTAGTTCTTCAGGTTCGCGCCGCTCGGCCAGTCCTTGCCGTTGACCGCCATGGTCGCCCGCACGTCGGCGCCCGGGTTGTTGTAGTGCACGGTGAACTTGTACGTACCCGCCGCCGCCAGGTCGCCGGTCCAGGTGACCGTCCCTCCCGGGTTGAGCGTCAGGTAGCTGCCGTCGGCCGACTTGGTGCCCTTGACGGTGTTCGCCGACGGCGCGTTCTGCCCCTGGAGCTGACTGGCGTCCACCGGGCCCAGGCCGCCGGAGGCGGTGGCCGAGGGGGTGGCCGACGCGGCGGCGCTCGTCGGGTCGGCGCTCCCGGTGGCGCCGCCCGGGGTGGCCGGGGCGCTCGCCGCGGCGGTGCCGCCCTTGGCCTCCTCGTTCTTGTTGTCGTCGGCGTCCCCGCCGGACAGCGCGATCCCGGCCCCGATCGCGACGGCCGCGACCACCGCGACCGCGCCGATCACCGCGCCCTTGCCCCGGCCGCCGCTCGGCGGGCGCTCCTCGCCCGGCTGCGGGCGGGAGTGCTCGGCGTAGCGGGTCTGCTGGGTCGGGGCGGAGCCGAAGTCGCCCTGCGGCGGGTACGGCTGCTGCGGCTGGGGCTGCGGGTAGCCGGGCTGCGGCGGGTAGGGCTGCTGCGGGCGCGGCTGCTGGCCGTACTGGGCGCGGCCGACCTCCATCGGGCGGCTGTAGGGCGTGCGCGGCACGCCCTGCTGCGGCTCGGTCTGCTGACCGGAGCCGCCGTCGGCCGGACGGTAGAGGTAGCCGAAGGGATCGTCGTCCTGCGGGGCGCCTTCCTCCGGGCCCTGGGGCGCTCCGCTGCTGCCGGCGGTGGTCACGGTGGTCAACTCCCCCATCGCGGTCGCGCCGCCGGGCTGCCGTGCCGTCGGCGCTGGTCGTGGTCGCTCGTACCCCGGAACCCTACCTGCCGCCGCGGACGCCCCGAAAAGACCCCTTGACAACCGACGGGTAACCGCCCGCCCCGGACCGCTCCGAAAGGCGGCCGCGGATTAGCCCGCCCGCCGGTGCGAGCGCTCGCCGCGGGCCCCGCGCACCGCGCCGCCGCGGGCCCGCTTCTCGTCGTACATCCGCTCGTCCGCGGTGTGCAGGACCTCTTCGGTGCTCATCCCGCAGCCGGCCCAGCCGATGCCGAGGCTGACGCCGACCCGCATCCCCCGCCCGTCTATCCGCATCGGCGGGATGATCGCGTTGCGCAGCCGGTGGGCGAGGTCCTTCGCCTCGTCGCGGCCGATGCCGTCGGCGAGCACCACGAACTCGTCGCCGCCGAGCCGGGCCACCGTGTCGCCGTCGCGCACGGCCGCGCTGAGCCGGCGGGCGACCTCGACCAGGACGGCGTCGCCGGCGTTGTGGCCGAACCGGTCGTTGATCGACTTGAAGCCGTCGAGGTCGCAGAAGATCACCGCGAGCCCCTTCTCGACGGAGGCCGCCGCGGCGCCCGAGCGGAACGGGCCGGAGCGCAGCTCCCCGCCCGGACCGTGGTCGGCCGGGACCACCGCGTGGACGTGCTCGCCGTACCCGTTCGCCCCGGCGGCCGCGGCATCGGCGGTCGCCGGGAACCCGTCCGGCGGGCGGTGGCCGGGCACCGTCTCCGGGCCGTCGTGGCCGGCCGGGCGGTAGGAGTCTCCGAACAGGCTCTCCGGGTAGCCGGCCGCGCCGTACCCGTCGCTCCCGTACCCGGCGCCGTACCCCGTGCCGCCGTTGCCGGTGTCGGCGGGACCGCCCTGGTGCCCGGCGGCGACGGCCTCCTGCGGCTGCCCGCAGAGCCGGCGCCCCAGTCTGGCCTTGAGCTCGGCGCCGTTCGGCAGGCCGGTGAGCGCGTCGTGGCTGGCCCGGTGGGCCAGCTGCAGTTCGTGCCGCTTGCGGTCCTCGATGTCCTCGACGTGGGTGAGCAGGAAGCTCGGGCCCTCGGCGGCGTCGGCCACGATCGAGTTCCGCAGGCACACCCACTGGTAGCCGCCGTCCCGGCGGGAGAGCCGTAGTTCCGCCCGGCCGCTCTCGGCGCTGGTGCGCTCCAGCAGCGCCCGGTCGTCCGGGTGGACGAGGTCGGCGAAGCTCTGCTGGCGCAGCACCGCCCGGGGGCGGCCGAGCAGACGACAGAGCGCGTCGTTGACGCGGGTCAGCTGGCCGCGCCCGGCGCCGTGCAGTTCGGTGATGGCCATCCCGCTGGGGGCGTACTCGAAGGCCTGGCGGAAGCTCTCCTCGCTGGCCCGCAGCGCCTGCTGCTCCTTCTCCAGGCGGGCCAGCGCGCGTTGCATCTCGGCGCGCAGCCGGGCGTTGCCGATCGCGATGGAGGCCTGGAGGGAGAACATCTCCAGGGCTTCGCGGGTCCAGGCGCCGGGGCGTTTGCCGCTGCGCGGGCGGTCCACCGAGAGGACGCCGAGCAGGTCGCCGCCGGCGCTGTACATCGGGGCGAGCAGGCCGTCGGCGGGGTGCCAGTCATTGGCGTAGACGGGCATCGGACCGTCCCCGATCCAGCGCGGGATGTCGCTGGCGACCGCCCAGCCGCGGTCGTAGGGGAGGAAGCGCAGGGTGCCCCAGTGGTCGCTGACGCCGAGCAGCCGGTCCCAGGACTCGCGGGAGCCGACCTGGCCGAGCAGGACGGCGGGGCCGCCCATGGCGCTCTCCTCCAGCTCCCAGACGGCCGCCACCACGAGGTCGCCGTCCGGCCTCACCAGGCTGACCGCGGCGGCGTCGAAACCGAGTCCGTGCACCGCGCCCTCGACCACGGCCTGCAGCGTTCCCGCCAGGCTGCGGGCAGCGTTGAGGTCCGCCACGACCCGGTGCAAGGTGCGGAGGGTCGCGAGACGGACGTACGGCTCCGACTCGGCTTCCATGCGGGGGCTCCCCGGCTGCTTCGGATAGGTCTTGATTGGTTATCGTCCGATTGCCAGAAGAACTGAATCACAGGGAGCACAGCGTTCGGCACGCTCGGTCAGCAATAGGTCAGCACTTGTGACTTAAATCACACAAGACTAATGCACCCTTAATCAGTTCATCTGTCCCATACCGGGACAGAGAGGCCCATCGGCACATTTCCCGTGGTCGGCCGCGAGGCCCCCGAGCTGTAGCCGGCTGACCGCCGGGCAGGCCCTCCGCTTCACTCATGGGAGTGAGGCCGGGCGCGGACCGTAACCTTTCTCCGGGCCCCGGCGGGCCGAACGGAAACTGCGCCGCTGGTCCTACGACCAGGGCCCGATGTCGCTTCCCCCGGCCGCGGGCTACCGTGCGGTACGTGTACCCGTCCCCGCAGCCCGAAGCTGCCTCCCAAGCGACCCCCGACGAGTTCCGGGCGGCGCTCTCCCAGCTCGCCGCAGGTGTGAGCCTGGTGACCGTCCACGACCCGGACGACGGGGAGGACATCGGCATGACCGCCACGTCCTTCCTCTCCGTGTCGCTGGAGCCGCCGCTGGTCCTGATCTCCGTGCGGGAGGACTCCCGGATGGACGAGGTGCTCTCCCGGACCGACACCTGGGCCGTCTCCCTGCTGTCGGAGGGCCAGAAGGCGCTCGGCTCGCGGTTCGCCATGAAGGGCCGGCTCAGCGACCGGCTGCTGTTCGCCGACGCCGCGCACCACCGCGGCCCGCACAGCGGAGCCCCGCTGATCGACGGCGCGCTCGCCACCGTGGAGTGCCGCACCGAGCAGCGGATAGCCGCCGGTGACCACACCCTGCTGCTCGGCCGCGTCCTGGAGGCCACCGTCCCCGACCCGGGCGGCCGCCCGCTGCTCTACTTCCGCGGCGGCTACCGCACCCTGGGCTGAGCCGGGCCTACTGCTCGCCACGCGGGGCGCGCCGCCCCTGCTTCAGCTCGGAGCGGTGCCGCTTGTTGGTGAGCCGGCGCTCGACCATGCCCCGGCTGGGCCTGGTCGCCCGGCGCGTCTTCGGCGGCGGCGCGGTCGCCTCGCCGAGCAGCGAGGCCAGCCGGGCCGCGGCGACCTCCCGGTTGCGCCACTGCGAGCGGTGCTCGGAGGCGCGGACCACCAGCACCCGCCCGTCCACCAGCCGGCCCGCCAGCCGCTCCAGGGCGCGCTGCTTCCACACCTCGGGCAGCGCGGCGGACGCCGCCAGGTCGTAGCGCAGCTCGACCTGGGTGTCGGAGGTGTTGACGTGCTGGCCACCGGGGCCGGAGGAACGCGAGAAGCGCCAGACGAGCTCGGCGTCGGGGACGACCACCGACCCCCGTACGCGGATGGGCTCGGGCATGCGCCCATCATCCCGCGCCGGGCCACGCCGGTCACCCGGTTATCCGGCCAGGACCGGACAGCCCCGACAATGTCCCTGTGATCGAGCTCGGCTACTCCCTCTCCAACCGCTTCCCCGACCCCCCGCAGACCGACTACCGGACCGCGGGCGTGCGCGAGCTGCGGTACGACCTGTTCTGCGGCGACGTCTACCTCGACGCCGAGGGCGCGGAACTGTCCACAGCCTGGGGATGGGTCCCGGTGCTGGACTTCGCCTGGGCGCTGTGCGACATCGTCGAGGAACTCGACCGCGACCCGGCCGGCGGCCGCGCGGCCCGGGTGCAGACCGCGGACCTCGACTTCACCCAGAACACCGAGCTGCTGCGCTTCGCCCGCCGCTTCAACTGGGTCGAGGTCACCGCCACCTGGCTGCCCGACGAGCCGCCCGCCGTGGTGCGCCACGGCGACCTGCGCCGCGAGGCGCGCGACTTCCTCCAGGACACCCTCGCCGACCTCTTCGACATGCACCCGGACCTCGCCGACAACCCGGCGATCTGGGAGCTCCAGGGCCGGTTCCGACGGGTCTGACGGGGGAATACCCAAAACCTTGCCAACGGGCCGAAAAGGCCCGGCCGCGCGGAACCATCTCCGCAGGTTCCCGCGTTATCCCCGGCAACAAGCAAATCGAAGGGACTGCACACACCATGCCAGTGAGCCTCTCCAAGGGTGGCAACGTCTCGCTGACCAAGGAGGCCCCCGGCCTGACCGCGGTCACCGTCGGCCTCGGCTGGGACGTCCGCACCACCACCGGTGCCGAGTTCGACCTGGACGCCAGCGCGATCGTGCTGAACGCGGACGGAAAGGTGCTGTCCAACAGCCACTTCGTCTTCTTCAACAACACCAGCACCCCGGACAACACCGTCGTCCACACCGGTGACAACCGCACCGGCGAGGGCGCCGGCGACGACGAGGCGATCAACGTCAACCTCGCCTCGCTGCCGGCCGAGGCCGCCCGGATCACCTTCCCGGTCTCGATCTACGACGCCGTCGCCCGGTCCCAGAACTTCGGCCAGGTCCGCAACGCCTACATCCGCGTGGCGAACGCCGCCGGCGGCGCCGAGATCGCCCGCTACGACCTCTCCGAGGACGCCGCCACCGAGACCGCCATGATCTTCGGCGAGCTCTACCGCAACGGCGCCGAGTGGAAGTTCCGCGCGGTCGGCCAGGGCTACGCCTCCGGCCTGGCCGGCATCGCCCAGGACTTCGGCGTCCAGATCTGACGCTCCCGCACCCACGGGCCGTCCGGCGCCCGTCCCGCCACCCGGCGGGGCGGGCGCCGCGCCGTTTCCGGGGCCCGCCGCCGCTACCGCGAGGCGCGCAGCTCGGGGACCTCGATCTGCTCGGTCTCGTCGTGCGGGGTCAGGTCGACCACGCCGGGGCCGGCGTCCTGGACCTGCGGCAGCACCTGGGTCTGCGCCTCCGCGGCCGTCGCCCGCACCACCGGCTGCTCCCGGGTCCGCGCCTGCTCCTGCTCCAGCGCCTGGGCGGCGATCGCCTCGTCGCCGACCACGTCCGCCAGGTCCGCACGCTCGCCCAGCTCCTCGACGCTGCGCACGGCCGGCGCCGGAGCCGCCGGGCGGACCGCCGCACCGGCGCCCCGGCCGAAGAAGCTGAATCCCTGCGGACGCGGGGCCGGGGAGGCCGCCGGACGCGGACGCTGCCGCTCGGCCGCCCGCACCGGCGGCACGGCGGGCACGCCGCCGAGCTGGCCGACGGTCGCCGTCAGCACCGGCCGGGCCGTATCCGCCGGAACCGCCGGCGCGGACGTGGTCGCGGGCGCCGTCCGCGCCCGCAGCGCGACCTCCGCGCCCGCCGCGCGCTCCGCCTCCCGCCGGGCCTCCTGCTCCCGCTGCGCCTCCTGCTGCTGCGCCCGCCGCTCCAGCTGCCGCAGCACGGCCGCCGCGCGGACGTACGCGGCCGGACTGGCCGGGTGCCTGGGCCGGGTCGCGGCGAGCGCCCGCTGGGCCGCCTCGGCCTCCTTGAGCGCCTGCTCGGCGACCGTCACGGCCCGCTCCTTGAGCAGCCGGGCGATCTCGGTCTCGGCCTTCGCCAGCCGGGACTTCTCGGCGGTCAGCCGCCGTCCGAACCGGGTGGCCCGCTCCTCGGCCACCTCGGCCGCGTACTCGGCCTCGGCGAGCTGCTCCTCGAACTGCTCCTCGGCCCGCAGCCGCTGCGCGACGGAGACCTCGGCCGCCGCCCGCGCGGCCCGGTCGCGCTGGCGCAGCAGGACGGCGAACCCGAGCGTGGCGAGCACCGCGGCCACGCCCACCGAGCGGACCAGCGAGGTGTCCTGACTGAAAAGCAGCGCCCCCAGAGCGGCGACGATGAGCACGCCGGCGGCGGTGGGGGGAAAGACCCGGCCGAGGACGGAGGAATGACGGTGGCGTCCGCGAGACATGCTCAAGAAACTAGCGTGCGAATTGGGGCCGTGTCAGCCCAGGGTCCGGTTCGGCCCTTGACAGCGCGCCGGTTTTACCGGACGCATCCGGAAAATCACTCAAGATCACCGAAAAGGAGCTGGTCAGCGGTGGGTGGCCGCCGGTCCGTGGCCGCCCGGGTCGTCGTGGTTCTCCGGCAGCCGGCAGACGTGCTGGAGCCAGAGCGCCGCCGCGATCACGGCCGCCCCGGCCAGCACCGCGAAGCCCGCGGTGATCGCCTGGTCCTTGCGGGCCGGAATGTCCAGCTCGCCCAGCAGGTAGATCCCGGCGCCCGCGTAGACGCCGGTGACCACCGCGGAGACCAGTGCGCTGGCCTGTCCGAGCACCACCGCCCGGGCCGCGCCCAGCGGGTCCACCCGCTTCGCCCCGGGCTGCCGCTCGCGCGCCGCCTTCAGCCGCGAGCGCAGCGAGATCGCGGTCGCGAGCAGGATCACCGCCACCGCGGCCAGCACCACCGGCGCCGCGCCCGGCACCGCGGGCAGCGTGTCCAGGGAGGCCCACAGCTTGGCGCCGGCCCAGGACAGCGCCGTCGCGGCGGCGGTGATGCCGATCAGCAGACGGAGGCGAAGTGGCTTCACTCGGACGAGGTCCTTTCCCGGGCGGCGGGTACGGCGGCGTCAGGCCACCGTACCGGGCCCCGGCCCGGGGGGTTCCCGGACCGGGGCGGACACCTATGGGTACGGCCGGCGGCCCCGTGCGAGTTCCCCGGCCTGCGCGGATCCGGCGTACGGGGCCGGTGCGCGGATGCCGGCGCGAGGGGGCCGGCGCGCGGGCCCGGCCGCGGCTACTCCGGCAGGGTCAGCCGGATGTCGTCGCGCCGCCGGACGCCCTGGGCGTCCGGGCCGCCGAGCGCCGCCAGCAGCCCGGCCACCGGGCCGTGCCCGGGCAGCTCGGCGTCCGGCTGCGCGTCCAGCCACGGGGCGAGCACGAAGGCCCGCTCGTGCGAGCGCGGGTGCGGAAGCAGCAGCAGCGGGTCGTCGCTGACGACACCCTCGTAGGCCAGGATGTCGACGTCCAGGGTGCGCGGGCCCCAGTGGACGGTGCGCACCCGGCCGAAGGCGTCCTCGATCGCGTTGCCGCGCTCCAGCAGGTCGCGGGGCGGCAGCGAGGTGCGGAGCACCACGACCGCGTTGTAGTAGGCGGGCTGCTCGGCGGGGCCGCCCACGGCGTCCGTCTCGTACACCGCGGAGACGGCCTTGACCTTCAGCCCGGGCGTGTCGGCGAGGGCGTCCACGGCCCCTTGCAGGGTGTCCAGGCGGTTGCCGAGGTTGGAGCCGAGGGCGATCACGGCGAACCGCTGGCTGTGCAGGGTGGTGTCGACCGAGTCCACCCGCTGCTCCAGGTCGAAGGCGCTCGGCGCGGCGGTCGGGTCACTTGCGGTCATCGGACTTCCCCTATGGCTTTGACGGGCCCTGCGGCGGGCACCGGCCGGACGGTGCGGGTCATCCGCGGGTCCGGTGGATGGTCACGGTCACGTCGTCGAACGGCACGGTGATCGGGGCGTCCGGCTTGTGGACGGTGACCTCGACCTCCTCCACCGGCTCGTGCTTCAGGCACTGGTCCGCGATCCGCTGGGCCAGGGTCTCGATCAGCTCGACCGGCTCACCGGCGATGATCGCGGTGACCTCCTCGGCCACGATCCCGTAGTGCGCCGTGCGGGTCAGGTCGTCGCCCGCGGCGGCGGGGCGGGTGTCGAGGTACAGCACCAGGTCCACCACGAAGGTCTGGCCCTCGGCCCGCTCGCGCTCGAAGACGCCGTGGTGGCCGCGGGCACGCAGGCCCCGCAGAGTGACGCGGTCCAGCAAACGAATCACTGCTCCCAGTCGGACGGGCCCCGCCCCGGACAAGCGTGGCGGACGGGGCGGGGACGGGCGTCGAGCCCGCCGCTGACCTTTTCGAATCTACCCGCGCGCGCCGACAACACCTGACCGTCCTACCCGGCACGAACCGTCGCCACGCACACCGGAATGGCGATTGACGTGAACGTTCGGTGACCAGTCGGGAATTCCCCGGCCACCGCCCGGCCACCTTTTCCGGTGATTTCCCGCCGCAGCCCGGAATCAGTCCTCGTCGTCCTCGTCGGCGCTGGTCAGAACGGGTGAACCGTGGTGCGACCAGAGTTTCCACCCGGCCGGGGTGCGCCGGAAGAGATTGGTCGACACGACCTTTCCGCCGACCAGCGGCCCCAGCTCGCCCTCCTGTTCGGCCTCGCCGCCGGAAAGGATGTTCTCGGTGCACGTGACAAGGGCCACATCGCCGTGCACCTCCGCCTCCTCGTCGGTGAGGATGAACTGGATGTACTCGGTGTTCGCCATGATCAGCATGTACGAGCGGGTCACCTGGGCCCGTCCGCGCAGCACCGGCCACCCGGGGTGGACGCAGACCACGCCCCCCTTGTCGTCCGCCTCGCCGGCACCCAGCCAGGCGTCCTCGACCGCCGCGAGGTCGCCGGTCTCCAGCGCCTCGTAGAGCGCCCGGTTGGCGGCCAGGACCGCCTCCCGGTCCGCTCCGCCGGCCCGTCGGCCCGCCGTCTCCCCGCTCAACCTGCCGTCACCCGCCATGACCCTCCCGTCTTCGCCAAGCCCTCACCCCTGCCGGGCCGCGCGCTGCCAGGCCGCGACCACCCGGACGGCGTCCGCCGTGCCGGACACGTCGTGCACCCGCACCGCCCAGGCGCCGGCCTGAGCCGACAGCACCGACACCGCGGCGGTCGCGTCGTCGCGCTCCCGGGCCGGGCGCGGTTCCCCGGTTTCCGGGTCGGCCAGCAGCGTACCCAGGAACCGCTTGCGCGATGCGGCGACCAGCACCGGGCGGCCCAGCGCGGTGAGCGCGTCCAGCCGGCCGAGCAGCGCCCAGTTGTGCGCGGAGGTCTTGGCGAAGCCCAGCCCCGGGTCGAGGATCAGCTGGTCCTCCTTGACCCCGGCGGCGAGCAGCGCGTCGACCCGGGCGGCGAGCTCGCCGACCACGTCGGCGACCACGTCGTCGTAGACGGCCAGCCGGTCCATGTCGGCGGACTGCCCGCGCCAGTGCATCACCACGAACGGCGCGCCGGTCTCGGCCACCACCTGGGCCATCGCCGGGTCCGCCAGGCCGCCGGAGACGTCGTTGACGACCAGCGCCCCGGCCTCGACGGCCTGCTCGGCCACCGAGGCCCGCATGGTGTCCACGGAGACCGCCACCCCGGCGGCGGCCAGCTCCCGGACCACCGGGACGACCCGGCGCAGCTCCTCCTCCTCGGGGACGCGCTGCGAGCCGGGGCGGGTGGACTCCCCGCCGACGTCGACCAGGTCGGCGCCCCGGGCGCGCAGCGCGAGCCCGTGGGCGATCGCCTTGGCGGGGTCGTGCCACAGCCCGCCGTCCGAGAAGGAGTCGGGGGTGACGTTGACCACGCCCATGACGGCGCAGCGGTCGAGCCGCGGCAGTCCGGGCGGCAGCGGGAAGGGCGCCGAATTGCTCATACCCCCATTATCTGACCGCCCCCGCCCAGTCACCCGGCACCCACCCCGGGGAAGCGGCCGGCCCCCGCCGGGGAAGGTCCTCGACGGGGGCCGGCGCGGTTCGCCGTACGGCTCAGGCGGCCTCGGAGACCTCCGGCCGGGCGCTGCCCGCCAGCAGCCCCTCGCGCTGCGGCCTGCGGCCGAAGCGGGGCATGCCCAGGGTGATGAAGGCCTCCGCCTGCATCGCGGCGAAGCCGATCCGGGGCAGGTCGCGGTTGTTCGGGAAGACCAGGAAGCGCGGCTCCCACTCCGGCTGGAACTTCGCGTTGAACTTGTACAGCGACTCGATCTGGAACCAGCGCGACAGGAACACCAGCAGCCCGCGCCAGGCGCGCAGCACCGGGCCGGCGCCGATCCGCTCGCCGCGGGCCAGCGCCGAGCGGAACATCGCGAAGTTCAGCGACACCCGGCGCACCCCCATCGCCGGGACGGCCTGCAGCGCGGCGACGATCAGCAGCTCGTTCAGACCCGGGTCGGCCGCCCGGTCACGGCGCATCAGCTCCAGCGAGATGCCGTCCGTGCCCCAGGGCACGAAGTGCAGCACGGCCTTGAGGTCGTCGCCGCCCTCGCCCTCCTCGGGCGCCTTGTGGGCGGTCACCACCACGCAGTCGTCGTCGCCCGGGTCGCCGAACCGGCCGAGCGCCATCGAGAAGCCGCGCTCGGTGTCGGTGCCGCGCCAGCGGGCCGCGGCGTCGGCGATCCGCGCCTTCTCCTCCCGGGTCAGCTCGGCGACCCGGCGGACCCGGCAGGAGTAGCCGTTGCGCTCGATCCGCTTGACCATCTGGCGGACGTTGCGCATGGCCCGCCCGGAGAGCGAGAAGGTCGCGGTGTCGACGATCGCCTCGTCGCCCAGCTCCAGCGCGTCCAGCCCCGCCTCGCGGGTCCAGACCTCGCCGCCGACCTCGCTGCAGCCCATCACGGCCGGCACCCAGGCGTGCTCGCGGGCCTCCGCCATGAACACCTTGATCGCGCCGGGCCAGGCCTCGACGTCGCCGACCGGGTCGCCGGAGGCGAGCATGACGCCGGAGACCACCCGGTAGGAGATCGCCGCCTTGCCGGTGGGCGAGAACAGCACGCTCTTGTCCCGGCGCAGCGCGAAGTAGCCGAGCGAGTCCCGCTCGCCGTGCCGCTCCAGCAGCCCCCGGACCTTCTCCTCGTCCTCGGCGGTCAGCTCCGGCTTGGGCTTCTCCGGGCGCAGCGCCAGGTAGGTGGTGGTCAGGGCGGTGATCAGGCCCATCGCGCCGAGCAGGTAGCCGACCAGGTCCTCGATCCGGTCCGAGTTGTAGTGCACCGGCCCCTCGAAGCCGAACAGCCCGTAGACGACGTGCTCCAGCCGCTGGTACAGGCCCGGGTGCCCCAGCTCGTACCTGGTCCGGGTGCTGACGATCAGCAGGCCGAGCAGGATGCCGACGGCGCCCAGCACGACCAGGTTGACCACGGCGCGCCGGCGGGTGCGGGGGTCGGCCTTGGCGTAGAACTCACGCCGGTGGATCAGCATGACCGCGAACAGCACCAGCGAGATGACCGCCGGGCCGAGCTGGTGCCAGCGCAGCAGGTGCAGCGCCGCGCCGACCGGCAGCAGTACGCAGACCGCGCGCCAGGCGCGCCGCTTGCGCCGGCGCAGCGCGTGCGCGAGCAGCACCAGCAGCAGGCCGATCATCAGGGTGCCGGCGGCGGCCAGCGTGGTGGTGCCGCCGGGCAGCTGCCCGGCGAAGGTGTGCACCTTGGTGTGCCGGAGCTTGGGGAACACCGCGCTGGCGATGTCCACCAGCCCGATCAGCAGACAGGCGTAACCGACCGCGCCGGGCAGCCAGGCCCTCGGAACGGCGGCCGCTTGGGTACGAAGCGTCTGCAGGCCGCGACGGCGCAGCGGCTGCTCGGGGCTCGGCTCAACGGACACGGGAACGCTCATGGGGCTTCAGCGTAGGGGCTGCGTCGGGGTGTCCGGCCACTCCTGGACGGGAGCCGTGATGGACCTTCATGCCTTTTCCTTCATCAGGCAATACGCACACCAAGGAACCGGCAACGAAGGGTGAACCGGCGCCCTGAGGGCACTGCGAATTGAGCCGAGGGGTGGGCGCCGGAGCCCCTCACCGCGTGGCGCGACGGGCCCCCGCGTACGTCCTACGTACGGTGGACGCCGCATTTTAGGGCGTCGGTTGCGTCTGCGCGCCGCCGGCCTCCCGGGGCCCTCCCGGCGTCCGGACAGCCTAGCCGCGGTGGCCGCCACTGACGCACCGCCAGACGATGAAGCCTGCACCGACAGTGTCCCACCGGAAGGCCGACGGTATGGAACTGACCAGCGACGCGCTGATGAACTCGCTGCTTGCCCTGGGTTCGGCGGCGCTCCTCACCACCCTCTGGGTCTGGCCCAGGCTGGCGCGACAGCGGCTGCTGCCGGTCCTCGGGCGGGTGGTGCTGCTGACGGTGACTCAGGCCACCGTGCTGGCGGTGCTGGCGCTCAGCGTCAACAACGCGTTCGGCTTCTACACCTCATGGGACGACCTGCTCAGTCCCGGCGGCACCAAGCTCGCCCTCACCAGCAGCGAGAACCACAGGGGCGGCGTCCCGGCCGACGACACCCTGCTCGCGCCGACCGACGAGGGCGGCATGGAAACGGTGGGGGACCTGCCCAAAGGGGCACCCGAGGAGGCCGGAAAGGTCGAGTCGGTCCGGGTCAACGGCAAGGAGACCGGACTGTCCGATCAGATGTTCGTCTACCTGCCGCCGGAGTACTTCGACCCCAAGCTCGGCCTGACCCGCTTCCCGGTGCTGCTGGCCGTCGCCGGCTACCCCGGCAGCACGCTCAATCTGATGAAGGACCTGCCGGTCATCCAGACCGCCGCGGAGCTCCAGCGCTCCGGGAGGATGCAGCCGACGATCGTGGTGCTGGCCCGCCCGACCCTCGCCCCGCCGCGCAACACCGAGTGCGTGGACGTCGCCGGCGGGCCGCGCACCGAGACGTGGTTCACCAAGGACGTCCCCGAGGCGCTGCGCTCCGCCTACCGGATCGGCCGCTCCCCCGCCTCCTGGGGCGTCTTCGGCTACTCCACCGGCGGCAGCTGCGCGCTGCGGCTGGCGATGCGCTTCCCGTCCGTCTTCGGCAGCGCGGGCGGTCTGCACGCCGACTTCAAGGTCAACGAGGACCAGTTCACCGGCGGCAGCCTGTTCGGCGGGGACCGGTCGCTGGCCGAGCAGAGCGACCTCGCCTGGCGGCTGCAGAACCTGCCCGCCCCGGCGGTGTCGATGCTGGTGGTCTCCACCCGCAAGGAGGCCGACTACCCGCAGACCGTCCAGTTCGTCGAGCTGGCCCAGCAGGTCGCCGCCGCCAATCCGCAGTTCCAGGCGGAGTCGATGTACCTGGACGACGGCGGCCACAACTTCGAGAGCTGGGTGCGCGAGCTGCCCGCCTCGCTGGAGTGGATGGGCCACCACCTCGGCTGACCCGGACGCCCCCAGCCGGGTGACTACCGGCGGGTCGGGCACGGTGCCCGCCGCCACGGGGGACGTATCTCGACCGCCCCGGCCGAACGACGGCCGGTGCCGCCCCGGATCCGGGCAGGAGGCCCCATGCTCAGCACCCGATCGCTCTTCGACGAGATCTACCGCAACGACGAGGCCTACCAGCTGTTCTGCAGCATCGCCGCCGGCGGCGAGGACCAGGGCGGGTGGGAGAACGAGCGGATCACCGAGCTCACCCGTGACCCGGTGCTCGCTCCGAAGATCGCCCGGCACGGCGCCGACGAGCGCAAGCACGGCCGGATCTTCGCCCAGCTGCTCCACAAGCGCGGGCTGCCGAAGGTCGACGTCCCCGCCGAGGCCGACTACTGCATGCTGCTGGAGCGCCAGGGCGTCGGCCTCGCCCACGAGCGGCTGACCGCCCCGGTCCCGCTGACCGACCGCGAGATCATCACCTACCTGGCGCACAGCCGGGTGACCGAGCAGCGCGCGGCCGAGCAGATGCGCCAGCTCGTCAAGGTCTACGGGGACAACCCCGACCTCGGCCGGGCGATGCGGATGATCTCGGCGGACGAGGACAACCACCTCGCCTACTGCCACGAGGAGCTGCTGCGGCTGGCCGCCGAGGGCCACGGGCCGTACATCCGGCACGTGCTGGAGACCAGCGCCCGCGGCGAGATCCGCACCCACCGGGACGTCGGCCTGGCGGTGACGTCCCGGATGGCGCGGATCCTGCGGTGGCCGCGCTGGCAGCTGGCCGTGGTCACGGCCGGCGTCCACGCGCTCTACCTGTACGACCTGCTGTACGGCTGGCGGCGGATGGTGCGGCTGCGGATGCCCGAGCGCCGCAACGCGCTGGGCACCCCGGCGCCGCCGCACACCGAGCACGGGCACGAGCCCGGGCCCGGCCCGGTCAGCGACCGATGATCAGGCTCATCGCCTCGGCCCGGGTGGCCGGGTCGCGCAGCTGGCCGCGCACGCAGGAGGTGATGGTCTTGGCGCCGGGCTTGCGGATGCCGCGCATCGACATGCACATGTGCTCGCACTCGACCACGACGATCGCGCCGCGCGGCTCCAGGATCCGCATCAGCGCGTCGGCGACCTGGCTGGTGAGCCGCTCCTGCACCTGCGGCCGGCGGGCGTAGACGTCGACCAGCCGGGCCAGCTTGGACAGACCGGTGATCTTGCCGTTGGTGGACGGGATGTACCCGACGTGCGCGACGCCGCGGAACGGCACCAGGTGGTGCTCGCAGACGGAGGTCAGCTCGATGTCCTTGACCAGCACCATCTCGTCGTGGCCGAGGTCGAAGGTGGTGGTCAGGACGTCCTCGGGCTCCTGCCAGAGGCCCGCGAATATCTCCTTGTAGGCCCGCGCCACCCGGGCCGGCGTCTCCAGCAGCCCCTCGCGGTCCGGGTCCTCGCCGACGGCCAGCAGCAGCTCGCGGATCGCGTTCTCAGCCCGCTTCTGGTCGAAGGTGCCGACGGCGGGCGGACCGTCGAGCGTCACCGGGTCGATCATGCGGGCCTCGCTAACTGGTTGACGAACAAGGGTTGAACAGCACGGATGCCGCGCCTCCAGGGTACAAACCCCGGTGACGCGGCATCCATTCCGGTCGGTGGCCGCCGATCAGTCCTCGGCGGGCGGCTCCACCGGCAGCGGCGGGAGCTTCACCACGTCGGCCGGGCCGGCCTCGGCGGTGGCGCCGTTGGTGAGCGCCAACTCCTTGGGCGACTGCACCGGCGGGCGGGTGGACGGCGTCCGGCGGGCGGAGCCGGTCCAGGCCGGACGGGCCGGGCGCTTGACGATCGGGGCGAAGATCTCGGCGATCTGCTCCTTGTTGAGGGTCTCCTTCTCCAGGAGCTCCAGGACCAGGTTGTCGAGCACGTCGCGGTTCTCGACCAGGATCTCCCAGGCCTCGTTGTGCGCCGACTCGATGAGCTTCTTGACCTCTTCGTCGACCAGCCCGGCGACCTCCTCCGAGTAGTCCCGCTGGTGGCCCATCTCACGGCCCAGGAACGGCTCCGAGTTGTCGCTGCCGAACTTGATCGCGCCCAGCCGCTCGGTCATGCCGTACTGGGTGACCATGGCCCGCGCGGTGGCGGTGGCCTTCTCGATGTCGTTCGAGGCACCGGTGGTCGGGTCGTGGAAGACCAGCTCCTCCGCCGCGCGCCCGCCCAGCATGTACGCCAGCTGGTCGAGCATCTCGTTGCGGGTGGTGGAGTACTTGTCCTCCTCCGGCAGCACCATGGTGTAGCCGAGGGCCCGGCCGCGGGACAGGATGGTGATCTTGTGCACCGGGTCGCTGTACTGGCAGGCCGCCGCGACCAGGGCGTGACCGCCCTCGTGGTACGCGGTGATCTTCTTCTCCTTGTCGGACATGATCCGCGTGCGCTTCTGCGGACCCGCCACGACGCGGTCGATCGCCTCGTCCAGGATGTTGTTGTCGATCAGCTTCTTGTCCGAGCGGGCGGTCAGCAGCGCCGCCTCGTTGAGGACGTTCGACAGATCGGCACCGGTGAAGCCGGGGGTGCGCTTGGCGACGGCCGAGAGGTCGACGTCGGGCGCGATCGGCTTGCCCTTCTGGTGCACCTTGAGGATGTCCAGACGGCCCTGGAGGTCGGGGCGCTCGACCGCGATCTGGCGGTCGAAGCGGCCCGGGCGCAGCAGCGCCGGGTCCAGGATGTCCGGGCGGTTGGTGGCGGCGATCAGGATGACGCCGCCCTTGACGTCGAAGCCGTCCATCTCGACCAGCAGCTGGTTGAGGGTCTGCTCGCGCTCGTCGTGGCCGCCGCCGAGGCCCGCGCCGCGGTGCCGGCCGACGGCGTCGATCTCGTCGACGAAGACGATCGCCGGGGCGTTCGCCTTGGCCTGCTCGAAGAGGTCGCGGACGCGGCTGGCGCCGACACCGACGAACATCTCGACGAAGTCCGAGCCCGAGATCGAGTAGAACGGCACGCCGGCCTCGCCCGCGACGGCACGCGCCAGCAGGGTCTTGCCGGTACCGGGCGGGCCGTAGAGCAGCACGCCCTTGGGGATCTTGGCGCCGACCGCCTGGAACTTGGCCGGCTCCTGGAGGAACTCCTTGATCTCGTGGAGCTCCTCGACCGCCTCGTCGGCGCCCGCGACGTCGGAGAAGGTGGTCTTCGGGGTGTCCTTGGTGAGCAGCTTGGCCTTGGACTTGCCGAACTGCATGACGCGCGAGCCGCCGCCCTGCATCTGGTTCATCAGGAACAGGAAGACCAGCACGATGATCACGATGGGCAGCATCGACAGCAGCAGGCTGACGAGGGTGCTCTGCTTCTCCGGGCTGATGGTGTAGCCCTCGGAGAGCGTGCTCTGGTCGTTGTCGTTGATCTGGGCCTGCAGCTTGTCGGCGATCGCGACACCCTGGTCGCCGATGTACGAGGCCTGGAACTTGCTGCCGGACTGCGGCTTGCCGGTGCCCACGGCGGGCAGCTTGGAGCCGTCCTTCAGCTGGATCTTGATGGTGTTCGAGTCACCTGTGGTGATCTGCGCCGACTTGACCTGCTTCGCGTCGATCGCTGCGACGACCTGCC
Organism: Kitasatospora sp. NPDC008115; assembly: GCF_042957205.1. Taxonomy (NCBI): domain Bacteria; kingdom Bacillati; phylum Actinomycetota; class Actinomycetes; order Kitasatosporales; family Streptomycetaceae; genus Kitasatospora; species Kitasatospora sp. NPDC008115. The sequence continues at coordinate 50,218 of NZ_JBIBHU010000030.1, forward strand.
CGGTGTCCACCGTCTTGTAGCCGTTCGAATCCGAAACGACCTGCATCAGCACGATGACGGCGAGGACGGCCAGCACGATCCACATGATCGGCGCACGGAAGTATCGCTTGACGTCCATCCATGCGGGGCGTTGCCGCCCCGTCCCTCCTGCCACTCAACGGCGCCGCGTGGCTGTGGGCCGCCGGCGCATTCGGTCACTGCTCATGTGAAGAGCGGTTTATTGGACCGTACCGCAGTGCTGCCCCCACGTGGCGGGAGCACGGCGATACGACGTTCTTCTATGGTCCCCCGGATCCAACGGGCGGGAACAGGCTCCTGTTCCCGTCCGTCGTCCGAACGGGTCTCAGCCGCCGTAGACGTGCGGGGCGAGGGTGCCGATGAACGGCAGGTTGCGCAGCTTCTCCGCGTAGTCGAGGCCGTAGCCGACGACGAACTCGTTGGGGATGTCGAAGCCCACGTACTTGACGTCGATCTCGACCTTGGCCGCGTCCGGCTTGCGCAGCAGGGCGCAGACCTCCAGCGAGGCCGGGCCGCGCGAGCTCAGGTTGCCGAGCAGCCAGGACAGGGTCAGGCCGGAGTCGATGATGTCCTCGACGATCAGGACGTCACGGCCGGCGATGTCGGTGTCGAGGTCCTTCAGGATCCGCACCACACCGGAGGACTTGGTGCCCATCCCGTAGGAGGAGACGGCCATCCAGTCCATGGTCACCTGCGAGTGCAGGGTGCGGGCAAGGTCCGCCATGACCATCACGGCCCCCTTGAGGACGCCGACGATCAGCAGGTCCTTGCCTGCGTAGTCCCGGTCGATGCGCTCGGCCAGCTCCAGGAGCTTGGCGTCGATCTCGTCCTTGCTGATGAGCACCTTCGCGAGGTCAGCGCCCATGTCGTTCTGGTCCACCGGGGATACGTCCTCAAACGTGTCGGGGTCTGGATGGCCGGCGGCCGGCTCCCCCCGGGCATGCCCGCCCGTCAGTCGCCCTGTCGCCGAAAGACCAGCGTGCCACACCGCCGGGTCGCTTCGACGCCCCCGGGTAGGTGCAGCGGCCCCTGTCCGCGCCATCCGGTCACCAGCAGGTCGATCGTTTCGAGGTGCCGGGCGAACAGGTCCCCGGCCGGACAGCCCGCCCGAAGCGCGGCCCGGCGCAGCACCCGGCGGCGCACGGCGGGGGGCAGTTCGGCCAGCTTGTCGGCGTCCAGGGCGCCTTCCCCCGTACGGATGTCGCGCTCGGCCAGCGCGGCCCACTGGTCGAGCGCGTCGGCATCGTCGCGGAAGAGCCGGGCGGTGCGGGCGAGCGCCTCGACCACGCCGCCGCCCAGGTGCTTCTCCAGCACCGGCAGCACCTCGTGGCGGACCCGCGAACGGGTGTAGGCCGGGTCGCAGTTGTGCGGGTCGTCCCAGACCGGGATCGCCTGGGCGGAGCAGGCCTGCCGGGTGGCGGCCCGGTCCAGCTCCAGCAGCGGGCGGCGGTAGCGGCCCTTCTGGGCCGGCATGCCGGCCAGCGAGCGGGAGCCCGAGCCGCGGGCCAGGCCCAGCAGGACGGTCTCGGCCTGGTCGTCGCGGGTGTGCCCGAGCAGGACGGCGACCGCGCCGTGCCGCTCGGCGGCCTCGTCCAGCGCGGCGTAGCGGGCGTCCCGGGCGGCGGCCTCGGGCCCGCCCTCGCGGCCGACCCGCACGGCGACCGCCTCGACCGGGTCCAGGCCCAGCTCGCCGAGCCGTCCGGCGACCTGCGCGGCGCGATCGGCGGAACCCGGCTGGAGGCCGTGGTCGACGGTGACGGCGCCGACCCGCAGGCCGATCTTGGGGGCCTCGAAGGCGGCCGCGATGGCGAGCGCCATGGAGTCCGCGCCGCCGCTGACGGCGACCAGGACCAGCGGCGAGCCGGGTGCGGCGGGGGTGCGGGGCAGCCCGGACGGGTGGCGGTGGGCGTTGCCGATCAGCGTGGTGCCGACGGCGGCGGGCAGCGCGGCGGCGGCCAGCGGCGCACCGCCGGTGCGCTCGCGCGGCTCCCGGACGGGCGCGGTGAAGGTGGAACCGGCCTCGGCGGCGAGGTCGGTGAGGGTGCGGCGAACGGCCAGGCGTATCGCGGCGACGGCGGGGTGAGGGCCCACGGCGACGACTCCTCGACGGAGGGGGACAGGACGACGGTGGGCGCGGCGGGGGACCGCGCATCTGTGAGCACCCTGTTACCGGGCGCTCACAGATGGTGGCAGAAAGGAGGCACCCGCTACGCCACCCGCGCCACCGGTACGACCACCGTCCCACGTTCGGGTGAATGAAGAAACGTATCTTCACCCGCCATGTGCACGGCTGGACCACCCGTACGAACGGGTTTGAACCGTGCCCCTCCCGTCGGCGGACGCCGGTTCAGCGCGCGACGCGGGCCACCCAGGCGGCCGGGTCGTGGATCTCCTCCTTGGTCGGCAGCGTGTTCGGCGAGGTCCAGACCCGGTTGAAGCCCTCCATGCCGACCTGCTCGACCACGCCCCGGACGAACACCGCGCCGTCCTGGTACTGGCGGAGCTTGGCGTCCATCCCGAGCAGCCGGCGCAGCACCAGGTCCAGCCGGTTGGCGCCGCGGTCCCGGCGCTGCTGGAACTTCTCGCGGATCTCGGCGACGCTCGGCACCACCGCCGGGCCCACGCCGTCCATCACCACGTCCGCGTGACCCTCCAGCAGGGACATCACGGCGGTCAGCCGGCCGAGGATCTCCCGCTGGGCGGGCGACTGGACGATCTCCAGCAGCCCGGCCGAGGAGGCGTTGTCGGCCCGGCCGCCGCCCAGGCCCGGCAGCCCCGCGCCCAGCGAACCGGCCGCGTCCCGCAGCCGCTCCAGCAGCGCGCCCGGGTCGACGTCCGTCTCGGCCAGGAAGGACTGCACCTCGGACTGGATGTGGTCGCGCAGCCAGGGCACCGCGGTGAACTGGGTGCGGTGGGTCTCCTCGTGCAGACAGACCCAGAGCCGGAAGTCGACCGGGTCGACGTCCAGCTCCCGCTCCACGTGCACGATGTTCGGCGCCACCAGCAGCAGCCGCCCGGGGCCGGGGCCCTCGGGGCCCAGGCGCGGCTTGTCGAACAGCGCGGCCGGGCTGTCCGGCGCCTCCAGCGAGGGCTCGGCCGGCGCGAAGGTCTCGTACTGGCCAAGCACCTTGGTGGCCAGGAACGCCAGCAGCGCGCCGACCTCGATGCCGGTCGCCTTCTCCCCCACCGTGCCGAACACCGCGGCGGCCGACCCGTTCGTGCGGCGCGCCTGGAGCTTCTCCACCAGCGGCTGCACGATGGTCCGGAAGCCCGCCACATTGGCCCGCACCCAGCCGGGCCGGTCCACGATCAGCACCGGGGTCGCGGCCGCCTCGGCCAGGCTGCTGGAACGCATGCCGGTGAACTCCCGGACGTGCTCCTCGGCCGCCAGTGCGTGCCGGCGCAACTCGGCGACCACCGCGGCCGCCTCGGCCCGGCTCACCTCCGGCCCCGGCCGCACCAACCTGGTCGCGGTTGCGACCGCGAGATTCCAGTCGACCATGTCAGCACCGCCGCTCGCGCTCGTCATGCCCTCACCGTACGTGCTCCCGCCTCCCTGGGGGAGCCGGAACGGCCCCCCAATGACCACCCGTCCGGGCACACCCGGGCGCACCCCCGACGGACTCGCCCCGACGTCGGCACGCGACGCCCGCGCCGGACCCGGCCCGTACCCGGGACACTCCGCCCCAAAGCACCCCGGCCCACCCGGCCCCCGCCGGTCCGCCCACCGACGCGCACCGGCCGAAGGCCCGCCCCGAGGACCCCACGTTCACCAGGCCACCAACCGCTCGCCGGAAGGCCCGTCCGAAGACACCCCGCCCCCACCACACCCGGAACCCACGCCGGATTCGGTCCACCGGGCGCCCACCGCGTCCCCGTCTCCGGCCCGCCCCGGCCCGGCCCGGCCCGGCCCCGGGATGACGACCGCACCCGGACGCAGCCGTCAAGGGGCCCCGCCCGGACGCTCCGCGCCGGGCTCACTCCACACCCGCCCCGGACCACCCGGCCCCAGCCCCACACCGGGCCACTCCCTGCGACCCGCCCCCGCACCGGAGAACGACCGCACCCGGACCAGGCCACCGAAAGGTCCCGCCCGGAGGCACCACACCGACCTCGCCCTACAGCACGACACCCACGCCCAACCCCGGATCGGCCCAGCCCCACACCACGCCACACCTCCGGCCCGGATGACAGCCACGCCCGGACCAAGCCGTCCACGGGCCCCTCCCGAAGGCACCGCACCGAACACGCAACGCGCACGCCCGCCCGAGGCCGGCCGGCCGACCAACGGCGGAAGCGGGCGTCGGCGGTCTCCCGCTGTCCGCCTGGCGGATCGGGCGGCCTCGGCCGAAGGCTGGGGGCGGGGCTCGGCCCTCGCCCCCGGCCACCGCGCCGGGGCGGGCGCGGGCCGGCGGAGGGGAGGCGGGTCCGGGTTCTCCAGTCCGGGTGCTCTAGTGGCAGCCGCAGGCGGCGAGGCGGGCCACGACGCGGTCCATGGCCGTGCGGGCGGTGTCGGCGGGGGCGGTGGTACGGGTCATCAGGGCGAAGGAGAGCAGACGGCCGTCGGCGTCCACGACGGTGCCGGCCAGGGTGTTGACGCCGCTCAGGCTGCCGGTCTTGGCGCGGACCAGGCCTGCCGCGTCGGCGGCGCCCGAGGTGGAGCCGAAGCGCTTGCCGAGGGTGCCGGTGAAGCCGGCGATCGGCAGGCCGGTCAGCACCGGCCGCAGCGTCGGGTGCTCCGCGGAGGCGGCCAGCGCGAGCAGCTTGACCAGGGTGACCGGCGGGATCGCGTTGCCGGGGTGCAGGCCGCTGCCGTCGTTGAGCACCACGCCGGTCATCGGCACGCCGAGCCGCGCGAGTTCCTGGGTGACGGCGGTGGCGGCACCCTCGAAGCTGGCCGGCTGGTGGGCGGCGAGCGCGGCCTGCCGGGCCATCGCCTCGGAGAGGGTGTTGTCGGAGGTGGTCAGCAGCCGCTCGACCAGCCGGGCCACGGTGGGCGAGTCGACCCGGCCCAGCACCGGCGCGTCGGCGGCGGCCGGGGCGGCGGCCTGCTTCGCCTTGCCCTGGACGGTGATGCCCTGGGCCTTCAGCAGGTTGGCGAAGGCCTCGGCGGCCGCCCCGGCCGGGTCGCCGGCGCGGGCGGGCGCGTCCTCGCGGCTCTTCGGGTCGACCTTGCCCTCGTCCACCATCAGCGGCGTCACCGCGGCGATGTTCTCGTTGTCGTGGTTCTTGTGCAGCAGCCCGCCGCTGTAGAGGGAGACGTCGTAGTCGAGCACGACGGTGGTGGCGCCCTCGGCCTTCAGCGCGGTGGCGGTCTGCCGGGCCAGGGCCTCCAGCGAGGCGGGGGCGGTGTCCGCGTCGGCGGGGACGCCGCCGATCTGCACCTGGTCGGCGGGGAGCGCCGTCAGCGTCGGGTCGCCACCACCCACGAGAGTGATTCCGCCGGTGGCCGCGTTCTTGACGGCCCGGGTGGTCAGCCGGGCGTCGCCGGGGATCAGCGACAGCGCCGCGACCGAGGTGGCCAGCTTGGTGGTGGACGCCGGGGTGGCGGCGGTGTTCTCGCCGCTCCCGTAGAGGAGTTCGCCGTTGGCGGTGTCGGCGACGGCGAGCCCGACGGTGCCGAGGTTCCGGTCGGCGAGCACGGTGGCGAGCGCCTGCTGGAGGCCCTGGGCGGTGGGCAGTCCGGTGTCCGGTCCGGCCCCGGCGGCGGCCAGCACCGTCCCGACGGGGGCCGGGCGCACGGCCCCGGTGGGCTTGGCCGCGGGCGGCGGCGCGGTGGTGCCGGCGGGGCCGGCGGGGCCGGCGGGGCCTGCGGGGCGCGCCGTGCCGGGGGTTCCGGTCGCGCTCGCGGACGGGCTGGGCGACTCGCCGCCCCGGCCACCCGGCCGGTGGCCGTCGTGGTCCCCCCGGTCCCCCTTGCCGCCCCTGTCGCCGTCCCGGCGGCCGTTGCCCTCGTCCTCGTCCCCCTGGGCGTTCCCGCTCGGCCGGCCGCCCGGCGAGGCCGATCCGGTCGGCGTCGGGGACGGCTGCGCGTACGCACCACCCGCGCCGAGCACGGTTCCGGCGACCAGCAGCGCCGCCCCGAACAGACCCGCGGCCGTCCCCCCGCGCCGGTTCCCCGACCCAGCCCCTGCTCCCACCGACCGGCCCCTTTCCTGAGCACTCACTCCCGTAGGAGACACTTGGATTCTGTCAGTCCCTACCTTGGAGGAACCGTTGGAGTTCGACGTCCTTATCGAAATCCCGAAGGGCTCTCGTAACAAGTACGAGGTCGACCACGAGACCGGCCGTCTGCGGCTCGACCGGATGCTCTTCACCTCGACCCGCTACCCGGCCGACTACGGCTACGTCGAGGGCACCCTGGCGGACGACGGTGACCCGCTGGACGCCCTGGTCATCCTGGACGAGCCGACCTTCCCCGGTTGCCTGATCAAGTGCCGCGTCATCGGCATGTTCAAGATGACGGACGAGGCCGGCGGCGACGACAAGCTGCTCTGCGTCCCGGCGACCGACCCGCGCTGGGAGCACCTCCAGGACATCCACCACGTCTCGGAGTTCGACCGCCTGGAGATCCAGCACTTCTTCGAGGTCTACAAGGACCTGGAGCCCGGCAAGTCGGTCGAGGGTGCCAACTGGGTCGGCCGCACCGAGGCCGAGGCCGAGGTCACCGCGTCGATCAAGCGCCTGGCGGAGCAGGGCGGTCACTGAGCCGTCGTGACCGTCTCGGCGGTCCGGCGGTCCGTCCGCCGGGGCGCTTCGAGGTAGGTCGGGGCAGTCGGAGGCCGGGGTTCGCGGAGTTTTCCGCGGGCCCCGGCCTTCGCCGTTCCCGGGGCGCGAAATTCTTCCCGACACCTTGTCGGCATGACGGGAGCTTAGGTTAGGCTAACCAAAGCAATCGGGGGTGTTCTCGATCTCTGGAGGCCCGCATGCCCATATCCGAGCAGCCCGTCGTCCCGTTCTCCACCGTGCTGCGCACCGCCAGCAGCGCCGAGCACGAGGCGGCCGAGCAGTCGTCCTTCATGAGCCGCCTGCTCGGCGGGCACCTCGGCGTGGAGGCGTACGCCGACCTCACCGCCCAGCTCTGGTACGTCTACCGCGCGCTGGAGGGCCGGGCGGAGGAGCTGGCGCGGCACCCGGTCGCCGGCCCCTTCATCGACCCGGCGCTGATGCGGACCGAGGCCATCGAGCGCGACCTGGCCCACCTGCGCGGCCCGGACTGGCGCGAGGGCCTCGCCCCGCTGCCGGCCACCGAGGCGTACGTCACCCGCCTGGAGGAGCTCGCGGACCAGTGGCCGGCGGGCGTCATCGCCCACCACTACACCCGCTACCTGGGCGACCTGTCGGGTGGTCAGATCATCCGGGGCATCGCCGAGAAGACCTGGGGCTTCGAGCGCAAGGGCGACGGCGTGCGGTTCTACGTCTTCGAGCAGGTGGACAACCCGGCCGCATTCAAGCGCGACTACCGGGCCAAGCTGGACGCCGCCGGGCTGGCCATGGACGAGGTCGAGCGCCGCCGGGTGGTCGAGGAGTGCAAGCGCGCCTTCCAGCTGAACGGCGCGGTCTTCCGCGACCTGGACACCCGGTACCCGCTGAGTGCCTGAGCGCCGCGGCCGTGGAGCAGGAAGTCGGCCGGGCCGACTTCCTGCTCCACGTTCAAGCGTCCAAGCTCCGGCGGCAGACCCCGACGCTCCCTCACCGCGGACTCGGGAGGGTGGAGAGCAGGGCCGCAGCAGCCTTGTCGAACGGAGCGATGCTGCCCGCGGCGCGACACAGGACGTGGGCGCCCTCAAGGGTCGTGATCATGAGCGTGGCCAGACCGGCGGCCTGGGCTGAGTCCATTCCGGCCCGGGTGAGCTTCTCGGCGAGCTCACCGACCCACCCGGCGAACGCTTCGTCCGCGACCGCGCACAGGCCGCCCTGGTCGGCGATGGCCGCACCACCGTCGACGGTGATCGCCGCGATCGCGCAGCCCGCACCCCCGGCCGACGCCTGGAGGACAGGGCGGACGCCTTCCAGGAACGCCTTCACGACTCCGCGCGGCGTGTCCGCCGACAGTGCGCGCAGGTGACCGCGGACGTCCTCCGCGTTGCGGCGGGCGGCTTCGAGCACGAGTTGCTGCTTGCCGCCCGGGAAATGGTGATAGATCGCCCCGCGCGCGGCACCGCTCTCACTCAGGACGCCGGTGAAGGACATCGCCGCCAGGCCGTGGCGCTGAAGCAGTCCGATCGCGGCACTGATCATGCGGGACTTCGTGTCTGCGGCCATCGCGAACTCCTTGACTAGTACGGGCATCCTACTCCATGCTCCATTCCACTAGTACGCGCGTACTAGTGGCCGGCAAACCGGAGGTTCGCGATGGGCAAAACGTTTCTCTACACCGAGATCCAGGCGGCAGTACCGTTCGAACAGTTCGACTGGAGCCCGATCAACGCGGCGCTGAAGGCGGCACCGGGCCTGATTCGCAAGACGTGGCTGTCCGGCATCGGAACGCACACCATCGGCGGCTTCTACGAGTTCGACAGCGCGGAGAACGCCCTGGCCTTCGCCCAGGGCCCCTTCGCCGAGGAAGCCCGCCGGGCCGGGGCCCCGGCAACGACCCGGCTGTTCGACGGCGACATCGTCAAGGACGCCAGCCTCGACATGAGTTCGCCCTACTACGCCTGACACCGCAGGCCGCCTCGCCCCGCCGCCGGGGCGAGGCGGCCCCAGCGGGAGGGTCATCCCGATGAACATCACACGGCACCCGGAGAGCAGCGTGTGCTGGATCGACCTCGGCACCCCCGACATGGAGACGGCGACGGCGTTCTACACGGCGCTCTTCGGCCGGGCCGTCGCCCCACCGAGCCCCGGCGGGTACCGGCTCTGCACGCTGCGCGGACGTCTCGTCGCCGCGCCGGGGCCCGCCGAGGACGCCGGCGCAACCGACGTTCGACGGGAGTCCGACGGAGGCGTGGTCCTGGGCGATCCGACCGGCGCACTCTTCGGCCTCACCCGGCGACCGCGGAACGCGCGCAGGAAGTCGGCCTGACCGACTCCCTGCGCTACAACCCTCGGTGGCCCTCGCTCGTCGAGCGAGGGCCACCGGAAACTGCTCGGAGTGGGAAGTCGGTCCCGCCGACTTCCCACTCCATCGCCCCCCTGATCAGGCGTTGGTGGACTTGCGGTGGCGGGCCAGGGCGGTGGCGCCGCCGCCAAGGAGCAGCAGGCCGCCGGCGGTGGCCAGGAGCGGGGCGACCGGGGTGGAGGAACCGGTGGAGGCCAGGACGCCGGTGTCGGTGCCGGTGGTGGTCAGGGAGGCGCCGCCGGTCGTGACCGTGCTGCCGCCGTTGGCCGAACCGGTGGTGCCGGTGGTACCCGTCGTGGTGCCGCCCGCTGCGCCGCCGCCGGTGTTCGGCTGGGTGGTGGGCAGCTGGGCGTTCTTGTCGAACGCCAGCGAGACGGTGACCGGGTCGAGGGCCTCGCCCTCCTTGTAGTTCGCGAAGGCCGGGACGCCCTCGGCCGTCAGCGTGGCCGGGACGGCGTTCAGCGTGACCACACCGTTCACCGGGGTGAGGTTGGCCTTCGACACGTCCAGCTTGGCGATCCGCGCGCCGGACAGCGAGGTCGTCTTGCCGTCCAGGGACTTGGCGTTGACGTCGGCCGTCAGGAAGGCGCCGTTCTTGTCGATGCTCAGGCCCAGCTTGGAGAAGGTGGTGTCCAGCTGGTAGCCGCCCGCGGCCGGGTGGCCGAGGAAGCGCACCGAGCCGGCGAAGCCCGCCGACAGGGTGTGGCTCTTGGTGTTGTAGCCGCCGTTCGCGCCGCCGAAGCGGTAGTCGGCCGCGCCGCCGCCGAACTCGACCTTGCCGTTGGCCACCGGGCTCTGCAGGTACTTGCGGAAGCTCTCCTTGACCTGCCAGTCCAGGGTGCCGTTGACGACGGCGAGTTCACCGTTGCCGACCGGCGCGGTGGTGGACGGGGACGAGGTCACGGACGGCGAGGAGGTGGCCGACGGGGACTGCGTGGCGGACGGCGAGGAAGTGGCCGTCGGCGAAGAGGTGGGCGAAGAGGTGGCGGACGGCGTGGCGGTGGCCGTGGGCGAGGCGGTCACGGTGGCGGACGGCGAGGCCGTGGCCGTGGCGGTCGGCTCGGTGGTCGGAGTCGCGGTCGCCGTCGCCGTCGCCGTCGGGGTGGTGGTGGGAGTCGCGGTCGGAGTGGTGGTGGGGGTCGCCGTCGGGGACGGGGTGGACGGGCTCTGCTTGAGCAGCAGCGCCAGCGGGTCCATGTCCGCACCCGCCTGGTAGAACCCCGCGAACGCCTTGGCACCCTCCTCCGTCAGCTTCGCCGCCGTCGGCACGCCCGTCGTGGTGTCCCGGCCCACGGTGAACGTCACCAGCGGCACGTCGTCCCGCTTGGTGACCTCGGCCGCGCTCATCGACTCCTTGGACGCCGTGTCAGCGGTGAGCGTGCCAGCCGTCCCCGCCGTGGTGATCTTCAGATCGCTCAGCGCCACGTCCAGCGCCCCGTGGTGGGCCGTGAAGTGAACGCCGCCGGTGAAGGAGGAACTGAGCACGTGGGTGGTGAGGTCGTACTTGGCGCTCGCCAGGCCGAAGTGGAAGGTGCCGTCGGCGTTGCGGGTCGCACCGCCGGTCAGCTCGATCGCACCGCCCTGGGAGGCCGGGCTCTCGATGTAGTTGCGGAAGCTGGCCTTCACGCCCCAGTCCAGCGCGCCGGTGTCGTACGTGACGCTGCTCGGCGCGCCGGCGCCGAAGGCCAGGGCCGGGGCGCCGACGGCGGTCAGGCCGAGGCCGGCGGTGACGGCGGCCAGGGCGGCCAGCCGGGTGCGGTTGCGGGACATGGGGGAACTCCGATCGATGAGCGTGGGGGGAGGGAGGAGAGGTCAGGCGCGACGGCGGCGGCGGAGGACCAGGCCACCGGCCACGGCCAGTGCGGCGGCGAGCAGGCCACCGATCACCACGGCCGCCGTCGGGAAGCCGTCCGAGCCCCCGGAGTCGGTGGCGGCGGCGACCGGTGCGGCGGACGGGCTCGCCGGAGCGGTCGTCGGGGCGACCGGCGGGGCGCTGCCGATGTCCGGCAGCGGCGGGAGGGCGGCGGCCGGGTCGAGGGCGACGGCGAAGCTCAGCGGGTCCATCTCGGTGCCCGCGGGGTACAGGCCGCCGAAGGCCTTGCCGCCCGGCTCGGTGAGCGTGAGCGGGAGTTCGACGGCCCTGAGCAGCCCGCCCTCGGCCTTGAGGCCGGCCGGGTCGAAGGTCGCCAGCTCGACGCCGGTGAGCTGCTGCGCGGCGCCGTCCGGGGTGCGGCCGGAGACGTCGGCGCGCAGCACGCCCTTGCCGTCGGCGACCGTGACGCCCGGGTTGGCCAGGGTGAGGTCCAGGCCGAAGGTCTCGCCGCTCTTCAGGCCGGTGAAGCGGACGCTGCCGGTGAAGGCGGCGCTCAGCGCCCCGCTCGCCGGGTCGTAGCCGCCCTTGGCGGGCGTCCAGCGGAAGAACGCGCCGCCGTCCGCCGCGCCGCCGGTGGGCTCCCAACGGCCCTGGGCGATCGCGCCGGTGACGTAGTCGCGGAAGGTCCGGCGCACGCCCCAGTCGAGCGCGCCGTTGGCGAACTCGGTGGCGGCGGCCGGCGCGGTGGTCGGGGCAGGGGTTTCGGCCGGAGTCTCGGGAGCGGCCGGAGCGGTCGTCGACGGCGCCGCGCTCGGCGTCGCGGATGCGGTCGCGGTCGCGCTCGCGGTCACGCTCGGCGAGGGCGAGGCCGCCGGAGTCGTGGGCGCGGCCGGAGTCTGGGTCGGCTGCGCGGCGGGCAGGTTGACCGACAGGTTGACCGGGTCGAGCGCCGTCCCCGCCGTGTAGAACCCGCCGAACGCCTTGGCACCCGCGTCGGTCAGCGTCGCCGGGACGTTGCTGAGCGTCAGGGTCCCGGACGCGCCGCGCAGGTCGACGCCGGCCAGCGAGAGGTCGGCCAGCTTGGCCTGGCTCGCGTTGCTGACCTGCCCGGTCTCCCGGGACTTGCTGCTGACGTCCGCGTACAGCCCGGCCCCGCCGCCGGCGGCGGCCCGGAAGGTGAGCTTCCCGATGCTCAGGTCCAGCGCGTTGGCGCCGTTCTCCTGGTGCCCGGTGAACCGGACCCCGCCGGAGAACGCGGCGCTCAGCGCGCCGCCGGCCGGGTCGTACGTGCCGGTGGCGGAGTGGAACCGGAAGCCGCTGCCGGCGACCGTGGCCGCGCCGCCGTTGAGCGACCACTTCCCCTGGGCGATGGGCCCGGTGACGTACGTCAGGAAGGACTGCTTGATCCCCCAGTCGAGCCGCCCGCCGGACACCCGCCCCTCGGCCGCCACCGCCTGGCCTGGCAGCAGGGCGACCGTCAACAGGGCCGCCAGGGCGGCCACCAGGCCGGCGGTCAGACGGCGGAGCCGATGGGGCAGAGGCACGCGGATCACTCCTCGGCGCGACAGGGAAACAGCAGGGGAAGGCAGCGCAAAGCAGGGTCGGCGCAGCACCGACCCCCTTGCGAGGTTTAGGTAAGGCTAACCTAATATATGAGTCAAGAGCCCCGCCGGGCACCCCCGCACCCCACTCACCGGCGGCGACAACTCCCAACGAAGGGAACGACGTTGAGCAGCAGTACCACCCGACATCGGGCCGCCCGCGGCCCCGCGATCCTGCTGCTCCTCCTCGGTCTGCTGCTCGCCCTGACCGCCTGCGGCTTCACCACCAGCACCGGCGAGGCCACCGGAACGGGCTCGCGCGCCCCGGACAAGGTCGAACCGCTGCCCGACGCGCCGACCCCGCAACTGCCCGCCACCGCGACCTCCGCCGACGGCCGGACGGCCACCGTCACCAGCGCCGAGCGGATCATCCCGCTCAACGGCAGCCTGGCCGAGATCGTCTTCAGCCTCGGCCTCGGCCCCAAGGTCGTCGCCCGGGACGTCTCCACCACCTTCGAGCAGGCCACCGCCCTGCCCGTGATCACCCAGGCCCACGACGTCTCCGCCGAGGGCGTGCTCTCCCTGCACCCCACCGTCGTGCTCGCCGACCGCTCCACCGGCCCGGCCGAGGCGATCGCGCAGATCCGCTCGGCCGGCGTCCCGCTGCTCGTCCTGGACGACGCCAAGCGGCTGGAGGACGTCGGCCCGCGCATCGACACCGTCGCCGCCGCCCTCGGAGTCCCCGACGCCGGACGGCAGTTGAAGGAGCGCACCGAGCAGCGGATCACCGAGGCCAAGGCCGCCCTGCCCGCCGTCGAGCGCCGCCCCAAGGTCGCCTTCCTCTACCTGCGCGGCAGCGCCTCCGTCTACCTGCTCGGCGGCCCGGCCTCCGGCGCCGGCTCGCTGGTCGAGGCGGTCGGCGGCGAGGACGCCGGCACCGCCGCCGGACTCAGCGGCGACTTCACCCCGCTCACCAGCGAGGCCCTGGTCAAGGCCGCCCCCGACGCCATCCTGGTGATGAGCAAGGGCCTCGAATCCGTCGGTGGCGTCGACGGCCTGCTCAAGCTGCCTGGCGTCGCCCAGACCCCGGCCGGCCTCGACCGCCGGGTCGTCTCCATCGAGGACGGCCAGCTGCTCAGCTACGGCCCGCGCACCCCGCAGGTGATCAACGAGATCGCCGAGCAGCTCTACCCGAAGGCCGCCAAGTGACCGCCGCCATCACGGACAAGCGCGTCCCGGTGGCCGGCGGACGCACCAGCCGCACCGCCCTGCTCACCGTCGGCCTCGCCGCCGCCCTGCTGTTCTTCGCCCTGCTCGCGGCCGGCATCGGCGCCTACCGCATCCCGCTGGGCGACATCCTCGCCTCCTTCGGCCACCGGCTCGGCCTCGGCGGCCACGAACTCAGCCGCGTCCCCGAGTCGGTGCTCTGGAACGTCCGCCTCCCCCGGGTGGTGCTCGCCCTGCTGGTCGGCGCCTCGCTCGGCTGCGCGGGCGCGCTGATGCAGGGCGTGTTCGGCAACCCGCTCGCCGAACCGGCCGTCATCGGCGTCTCCTCCGGCGGCGCGGTCGGCGCGGTCGGCTGCATCGTGCTCGGCCTGGACGCGCTCGGCACCTGGACGGTGACCGCCGCCGCCTTCGCCACCGGCCTGCTGACGGTCTTCGCGGTCTACGCGATGTCCCGCTCCGGCGGGCGCACCGAGGTGGTCACGCTGATCCTCACCGGTGTCGCGGTGAACGCCTTCTGCGGCGCGCTGATCGGCCTGTTCCTGTTCACCGCCGACTCCGCCGCGATCAGCCAGGTCACCTTCTGGCAGCTCGGCTCGCTCTCCCAGGCCACCTGGGGCAAGGTGCTCGCCGTCCTGCCGTTCGCCCTCGTCGGCCTCGCCGTCGCGCCCCGCTACGCCCGCTCGCTGGACCTGCTGGCGCTCGGCGAACGGCCCGCCCGCCACCTCGGCGTGGACGTCGAGCGGATGCGGCTGGTGCTGATCACCCTGGTCGCCCTGCTCACCGCCGCCGCCGTCGCGGTCAGCGGCATCATCGGCTTCGTCGGCCTGGTCGTCCCGCACCTGCTGCGGATGGTCGCCGGCCCCGGCCACCGCTTCCTGCTGCCCGCCTCCGCGCTCGGCGGCGCGCTCGTCCTGGTCGCCGCCGACCTCGCCGCGCGCACCCTGGCCGAACCGGCCGAACTGCCGCTCGGCGTGCTCACCGCGCTGATCGGCAGCCCGTTCTTCTTCTGGCTGCTGCGCCGCACCAGGACCAGGCAGGGAGGCTGGGCATGAGGATCCGTACGCTGCGGAACCGCCCCGAGGTACCCGGACGGCCCGCCCCGGGCACCGTGCTGCTCACCGCCGAGGCCGTCCGGCTGACCGTCGGCGGGCGCGACCTGCTGGCCGGCGCGGACGTCCGGGTCGCCGCCGGCGAGGTGGTCGCCCTGCTCGGGCCGAACGGCGCCGGCAAGTCCACGCTGCTCTCCGTACTGGCCGGCGACCTCGCACCGACCGCCGGCGAGGTCCGGCTGGACGGCCGTCCGCTGGACGGCTACCGGCCCGCCGACCTCGCCCGGCGCCGCGCGCTGCTGCCGCAGGCGGCCGCGCTGTCCTTCCCGTTCCCGGCCGACGAGGTGGTCCGGATGGGCCGCGCCCCCTGGGCCGGTACGGCGGCCGCCGCCGAGGACGAGCGGGTGATCGCCGAGGCGATGGCCGCGACCGAGTCCGCCGCCTTCGCCGGGCGGCCGTTCACCGCGCTCTCCGGCGGCGAACGGGCCCGGGTGGCACTGGCCCGGGTGCTCGCCCAGCGAACCCCGCTGCTGCTGCTCGACGAACCCACCGCCGCGCTCGACCTGCGCCACCAGGAGCTGGTGCTGCGGCTGGCCCGCGCCCGGGCCGCCGCCGGGGACGGGGTGGTCGTCGTGCTGCACGACCTGTCGCTGGCGGCGGCCTACGCGGACGGCGTGGTGCTGCTGACCGACGGCGCGACGGTCGCCGACGGTCCGGTGGCCGAGGTGCTGCGCGCGCCGCTGCTCAGCGAGGTGTACGGGCACCCGGTCGAGGTGCTGCCGCACCCGCGCACGGGCCTGCCGCTGGTGCTGCCGGAGCGCGGGTGACTCAGCCCTCCTCGTCCAGCCGGAAGCCGATCTTCAGGCCGACCTGGTAGTGCTTGATCCGCCCTTCGTCGAGGTGGCCCCGGATCTGCGTCACCTCGAACCAGTCGAGGTTGCGCAGCGTCCGGGAGGCCCGCTCGACGCCGTTGCGGATCGCGGCGTCGATGCTCTCCGTCGAGGACCCGACGATCTCGGTGACCCGGTAGACGTGCTCGCTCATGGCGGACTCCTCAGCTGTGCGACGGCCCCCGGTCCACCGTGCACCCGGGGGCCGTCGCTCCGCATGCGGAGCACCGATCACGAGGATCAGAACGCCGCGCGGACCTCGCCGACCCGGACGCCGCCGCCGAACACCGGGACGGTGGCGATCCGCTCCAGCGTGCCGTCGCCGGTGCTCACCCCGAGGCGGCGCAGCGCGGCGGCCAGCACCGGGCCGCGGGCCCGCTCGGCACCGTCGTCGATCTTGAAGGCGAGCGCCCGCCCGTCCGGCAGCGCCACCACCTGGACGGCCTCCGCGCCCATCTTGGCGAGCGCCCCGGGCACCGCCCGCATCAGCCGGGTGTCGACCCGGCGGGTGCCGGCCACGTACTCGGGGTGCGCCCGCATCGCGTCGGCGACCCGGCGCTGCGGGGTGCCGGGCTCGGCCAGCACCAGGGTGCGGTAGGCGCGGGCCAGAGCGGTCAGGCCGACGGCCAGCAGCGGCGCGCCGCAGCCGTCCACCCCGGCGTGCGCGGCGGGCTCGCCGACGGCCTCCTCCAGGGCCTCGCGGGCCAGCCGCTGGATCGGGTGCTCCGGGTCGAGGTAGCTGTCGGTCGGCCAGCCGTTGGCCACGGAGGCGGCCAGCCAGCCGGCGTGCTTGCCGGAGCAGTCCATCAGGATCGGCTCGTGGTCGCCGCCCCAGCGCAGGTGCAGCTCCGCCTCGGTGCCGTCGAGCGGGAGGTCGGCCGGGGTGCGCAGGGCGGACTCGTCCAGCCCGGCACCGGCGAGGATCCGCCGCACGCCGTCAAGGTGAAACGATTCTGCAGAGTGGCTGGAGGCGGCCAGCGCCAGCAGCTCCCCCTCGATCGCCAGACCGGCCCGCAGCGTGGCCACCGCCTGGAACGGCTTGGCGCAGGAACGCGGGAAGACCGGCGCGTCCGGCGTGCCCAGCGCGAGGTCGACCGAGCCGTCGGCGGCCAGCAGCACCAGCGAGCCGTGGTGCCGGCCCTCGACGAATCCCGAGCGGACGACTTCGGCGAGCACGGGCAGGGCGGCGGAATTGGACATGGCGAAAGCCTTCCGGAGGTGAGGGTGAACCGGGGGCGAGCCGGGCCCCTCCCCCGCCCCCGGGCGGCCCTCGCACCTGTCAGAGCGGGCCGCCTGCGAGCAGGTCGTCGACCCGTGCTTCCCCATCACGGTACCTGCGGGTGATTTCGGCGTTGCAGCCGTCCGCCGTCCTCAGCAGCCGCTGCCGCCGGCCGGACACCTCCCGCTCGTGCGCCCGCAGCCGTTCGAGGGCCGCCAGCAGCTCCTCCGCCGGGTGCGCCGCCAGGTCGGCCAGCTGGACGTCGCCCATCAGCGCGTCCGCCTCCAGCTGGGACTGCTGCCCTCGCGGCGGCCCCAGGGTGACGTGCCGGGCCGAGCGGCGGACGGTGGACGGGGCGTCCGTCAGGATGGCCGGCAGCCGCTCCAGCAGGGCACCGGCCGGCTCCGCGGGGTCCGCGGGGCGGGCGCCGGGCCGGCGGTCCAGCTCGGCCAGCAGGATGTCCATCCGGCCGTGCAGCAGCCGCCTCAGGTAGGAGAGGTCGGCCTCCTGCTCCAGGGTCTCCCGTCGCAGGATCCGCAGTTGGTCCAGGCCCAAACGTCCGAGGTCCGGCCCGGGGCCGGCCCCGGGCCCCTCGGGCAGCCGCCCGTACCGGTCCTGCGCCGCGCTGATCGCGTCCATCAACCAACCACCTGCCGTCGTCCCGATCCCACCCGCTCGCGGCGCCCCGTCGCCTGCCGCCGGTCCGGCCCGTCAACCGCCGCGCGCGCCGATGGCGCGTTCCCGTCCGGAGGCACGCCCGGACGCCCACGAAGGTTCCCGCCCCCGGCCGTGGCCACCCGGCGGGGCGACACGACCAGAACGCCTGACCTACCGGCTCGGCCGCCCGGCCGAACCGGGCCCGGCGCGGCGGACCCCGGCGCCCCGGACCTCGGGCGCGCCGACCGGCCCCGCCTGTGCGGCGGAGCGGCGGGCCCACCCTCGTACGGTCCCCCAGCGTGCCACCCCGCCCGGCGCCGCCGCACCGCCCGTGCACCCGAACGGCCCCCTGGCGAAGAGGGGTGGCTGATACGACCGAAGCTTTTCGCAGGGAGAACGCCGCCATGGCACGCGCAGGCGCACGCTACCCGGCGTGCGCTCTGGCCTGAAGCGCCCCCGGGGGCCTGCTCGCGCCCCCGACGGCTCCGGCACAATGGCCGCATGCGAGCAGTGGTGCAGCGAGTGACCGAGGCCAGGGTGACGGTGGCCGGCGAGGCCGTCGGCGCGATCGAGGAGCCCGGGCTCTGCGTCCTGGTCGGCGCCACCCACGACGACACCCCCGCCAAGGCGGCCCAGCTGGCCCGCAAGCTCTGGACGCTGCGGCTGCTGCCGGCGAATGACGAGGGTGTCGAGCAGTCGTGCTCGGACATCGGGGCGCCGCTGCTCGTGATCAGCCAGTTCACGCTCTACGGCGACGCCCGCAAGGGCCGCCGCCCCACCTGGAACGCCGCCGCGCCCGGCCCGGTCGCCGAGCCGCTGGTGGACGAGGTGGTCGCCCAACTGCGCGCGCTCGGCGCCAAGGTCGAGACCGGCCGCTTCGGCGCCGACATGAAGGTCGCCCTGGTGAACGACGGCCCGTTCACCGTCATCGTCGAGGTCTAGGACCTGCCCTACTGCGGGACGATCACGTCCTGGGTGCCCGGCACCGTGCCGGCCAGCAGCACCGCGTCCACCGGGACGTTGCGCTTCACGATGGCCAGCGCGATCGGCCCCAGCTCGTGGTGGCGCGCCGAGGAGGTGACGAAGCCGAGCGCCCGCCCCTGCGGGTCCGAGGCGAGCCGCACCTCCGTCCCGTGCGGGGGCAGCACCTCCTCGGTGCCGTCCAGGTGCAGGAACACCAGCCGGCGCGGGGGCCGCCCCAGGTTGTGCACCCGGGCCACCGTCTCCTGGCCCCGGTAGCAGCCCTTCTGCAGGTGGACGGCGGTGTTCAGCCAGTCCACCTCGTGCGGGATGGTGCGGTGGTCGGTCTCGAAGCCGAGCCGCGGCCGGTGGCCCTCGATCCGCAGCGCCTCGTACGCCCAGACCCCGGCCGCCGGGCCGTAGCCCGCGGTCAGCTCCGCGAGCCCGGCGCGCGGCAGGAAGAGGTCCCGCCCGTACGGCAGCTCGCGGACGGCCGCCGCGCCCTCGGCGGAGGCCGTGGAGCCGGCCGGCAGGTGGACCACCGCGTAGTCGGCGGTCGCGTCGGCGACCTCGACCCGGTACATGAACCTCATGCTGTCCAGGTAGCCGACCAGCGCCTCCTGGGTGCCCGGCTCGACGTGCGCCCAGGTGGTGGTGCCGTCGTCGACCAGGTAGAGGGCGTGCTCGACGTGCCCGTTCGCGGAGAGCACCAGCGCGTCGGTGGCCTGCTGCGGCGGCAGCGCGCTGACGTGCTGGGTGATCAGCAGGTGCAGCCAGCTCAGCCGGTCCGCCCCGGTGACGGTGATGACGCCGCGGTGCGAGAGGTCCACGAAGCCGGTGCCCTGGGAGAGGTTCCGTTGCTCGCGGAAGAGGTCGCCGTAGTGGGCGGCGACGCCCTCGTCGGTCCCCTCGGCGGGGACGGCTCCGGGCAGTGCAAGCAGCGGGCTCTTCAGACCGGTCATACCGGCAAGCTTACGACCGCCCCGAGGCGCGCTCGGCGGTGCAGTCCGCGCAGCGGCCGAAGATGGCGAAATGCTTGAGGTCGGTGTCGAAGCCGTGCTGGACGCGCAGGCTGTCGATCAACGGCTGGGCGATCTCGGTGGCCGTCTCGGTGACCTTCTCGCAGTCCCGGCAGACCAGGTGCAGATGGTGGTGACGGCCGGCCAGGTGGTAGGTCGGGGCGCCGTGGCCGAGGTGGGCGTGCGAGACCAGGCCCAGCTCCTCCAGCAGTTCCAGTGTCCGGTAGACGGTGGAGATGTTGACGCCGCTGGCGGTCTGCCGGACGTGGCAGAGGATGTCGTCCGGGGTGGCGTGGTCGAGTGCGTCGACCGCCTCCAGCACGAGCTGCCGCTGCGGGGTGAGCCGGTACCCGCGCTCGCGCAGGTCGGCCTTCCAGTCGCCGGAGAGCTGCCAGTCGGTGGTGCCGGTGTCCGCCACGGTCCTGTTCCCTGCCCAAACGTCGGGGGTCCTGAACCAAGTGTAGGGACCGGCCGGGGGCCGGTCCCTACACTCGTGCGCGCCGCCACCGGCGCCCGTGCCTACTTGAAGAAGGCGATGCCGTCGTCCGGCAGGTCGTTGATGTCCTTGATCAGCTGGGCCGGCGAGAGCACCTTCCGCAGCTGGGCGGACATGTACGGGCGCAGCGGGACGTTCGGGGCGGCCTTCTCGCCCACCCAGAGCAGCTCCTCGTTGACGAAGCCGTAGAGCCGCTTGCCGCCCGAGTACTCCGGCGAGCCCTCGATCCGGGCCACCGCGTCGGTGGAGACGTCGATCTGCGGCTTGCCGTCGGCCAGCTCGCCGTACCAGATCTCCACCGTGCCGTCGTCACGGACGGACGAGATCTCCACCCCGCGGGCACCGCTGGTGCCGTGCTGGTTGCTGGTGATGCGCCAGAAGGCGTGCTCGTTCTCCAGCGGGCGGACCTTCTCGCCCTCGCTGTTCAGCACCCAGGTGCGGGAGCGGAACTCCAGGAAGGGCCGTCCGTCGTGGCGGATGACGATCTCCTGGCCGAAGTTGCACTTCTCGGTGCCCGGGAAGTCGAAGACGCCCGCGCCCTCCCAGGTGCCGAGGAGGAAGGCGAGCGGGACGACGTCCTTGTGGAGGTCAGAGGGGATCTCGATCATGTTCCTGGTCGCTGTCGTCGGTGCGGGAGTACTTCAACCGTACGGCAGTGCTCAGCGCTGGCCCTGGTAGAGCTTCATCACGGAGAAGATGGCGAACCAGGTGATCAGCACGGCCATGAGGGCCAGCAGACCGTCGAAGAAGATTTCCAGACCGGACACGGGTGGCTCCCATTGCGGCGACAGTGTGGTGGATTTTGCTGCCGCTCACTCTATCCGGCGGGTGGGGACGGGTCTCGGTGAGCCCCACCACGTCGGCGATCTAGGGTGTCGGCATGTCCCAGAAGAAGAAGCTCGTCATCAAGGTGACCGCCGGGGCGGACGCCCCCGAGCGGTGCTCGCAGGCGTTCACGGTGGCGGCGGTGGCCGTCGCCAGCGGCGTCGAGGTCTCGCTCTGGCTGACCGGGGAGTCCTCCTGGTTCGCGCTGCCCGGGCGCGCGGCGGAGTTCGAGCTGCCGCACGCGGCGCCGCTGCCGGACCTGCTGGAGTCGGTGCTGGCCGGGGGCACGCTCACGCTGTGCACCCAGTGCGCGGCGCGGCGCGGGATCGAGGAGAAGGACCTCGTCGAGGGTGCCCGGATCGCGGGCGCGCAGGTCTTCGTCAGCGAGATCATGGCCGACGGCGTGCAGGCGCTCGTCTACTGATCACTGGTGCTCGTGGTCGGGGCGGTCCCGGTCGTGGCCGGGGTCGTCCCACTTCGGGTCCTCCCAGCGCGGGTCGTCCCACCAGTCGTCCTCGGGGTCGCGCCGGTTGGCGAACACCGCCGCCGCCGGCGGGATGACCATCGCGACCACGCACAGCGCCACCGCCGCCGGGACGGAGACGAACCGGACCGCTCCCCAGGCCAGTACGAAGAGGCCCAGGCAGACGCCCATCATGGCGTAGTAGTAGCGGCGCCGCCGTCGTGACTGCACCCTTCCACGGTATGCCCGAGGGCCCCCGCTCGGCAGGGGCCCCCGGTACTGCTGCTTGCGTCGTCCGCCGACGCCGTCGCCGTCGCCGGTCAGACGGCGATGGCGACCTCGGTCAGGTTGCCCTGGGAGGCGACCACCTGGCGGTCCACGGTCTGGCCCGGGATGAGCGCCCGCAGGGTCCACTTGCCCGGGCGGGCGAAGAACCGGAACTGGCCGGTCGCCGAGGTGGGCACCTCGGCCGTGAACTCGTTGTTCTCGTCGAGCAGTCGGACGTAGCCGTTGACCGGCTCACCGTCGCGGGTCACCGAACCCTGGATGATCGTCTCGTTCGCCACGTCAACTCCTGCCAGGTCCGGGCCGCCGGCCTTCGCACCGCACATTGTCTTGTTTCCCTTCTGCCTTACGGGTGGAGCCGGTGGCTCAGTTGCCGAGCTCGATCGGCACGCCGACGAGGCTGCCGTACTCGGTCCAGGAACCGTCGTAGTTCTTCACGTTCTCCTGGCCGAGCAGCTCGTGCAGCACGAACCAGGTGAGCGCGGAGCGCTCGCCGATGCGGCAGTAGGCGATGGTGTCCGTCGCCAGGTCGACGCCCTCGGCCTCGTAGATGGCCTTGAGCTCGTCGTCGCTCTTGAAGGTGCCGTCGTCGTTGGCGTTCTTGGCCCACGGGATGTTGCGCGCGGTCGGCACGTGGCCGGGGCGCTGCGACTGCTCCTGCGGGAGGTGCGCCGGGGCGAGCAGCTTGCCGGAGAACTCGTCGGGCGAGCGGACGTCGACCAGGTTGAGGTTGCCGATGGCGGCGATCACGTCGTCGCGGAAGGCGCGGATCGAGGAGTCGGCGGCCTGCGCCTTGTACTCGGTGGCGGCGCGCTGCGGCACCTCGACGACCAGGTCGCGGGAGTCCAGCTCCCACTTCTTGCGGCCGCCGTCGAGCAGGCGGACGTCGCCGTGGCCGTACAGCTTGAAGTACCAGTAGGCGTAGGAGGCGAACCAGTTGTTGTTGCCGCCGTAGAGGACGACGGTGTCGTCGTTGGCGATGCCCTTGGCGCTGAGCAGCGCCTCGAAGCCGGCCTGGTCGATGAAGTCGCGGCGGACCGGGTCCTGGAGGTCGCTCTTCCAGTCGATCCGGACCGCGTTGCGGATGTGGTTCTTCTCGTAGGCGGTGGTGTCCTCGTCGACCTCGACGATGACGACCTTCGGGTCGTCCAGGCGGGCCTGGACCCAGTCGGCGTCGACCAGGACGTCGCTGCGGCTCATGGTGATGTTCTCCATCCGGGGGCGGTTGGCGGAAGGTGCTCGCTGCTTCGGGTGCTGCTGCTCAGCGGTGGTGCGGGTCGTCCGTCGGCCACGAGTCCGAATTCCTGTCCGAATGGTGGGACGGAAGGCGGTGTGCGGGACGACCGGGCGGTGCGTGGCGGAGTACGGCGGCGACGCCCGGCCAGGAAGGCCGTCGGCGGTCGCCGGAAAGAATCGGCGGCGGGGGCAACTGCCCTGCCTGGACGCCGAGTTAGCGCATTCGACACAGACAGGCGGCCACGCGGCACAGGTCTACCGCCCGCCGCTTCGTGAGGTCCGTCTGTCGCTTCATGCGGACGATGCTAGGGACACCGGACGCCCGCTGTCATCAGCGTATCGAATAGCGAGACTCAGCGGCTCACATGATGGGATTTGACCATTTCATGGGCGTCGGGATCCGGCCGGGGCCGTGACGGCGGGCGTGCGGGGACCGGCCAGGGGGCGGGAACGGCACCGCTCCGCGGCCGGCGCTGGACAGCGCGTCTCGCGGAGCGGAACGACGGGAGGGTGGCGGGGAGAGCGGCGGGAGCCCGGTCGAAAAGCGGTGGGATCAGCCGATGAGCTTGACGTCCTTGCCGTCGAAAGCCAGCTGGAGGCCGTCCTCCTGCGGCGTCACCGAGGACAGGTTCAGCCCGGCCGGCAGTTCGGAGAGGGTGAAGCTGATCGGTTCGAGGGACTTGTCGGACACCCCGACCAGCAGCGAGGCCATCGCGTTCAGCTCGAAACCGTCCACCGTCACCGTGGTGCCCTTGCTGCGCACCGAGGCGTCGCCGACGGGGAACGGCCCCAGCGAGGCCTTGATCTTGCCCGGGCCGCCGTAGGAGAGGCTCAGCCGGGTACCGGCGCCGAGCGAGAGCCGGCCGAAGTTCGGCACCAGTTCCGAGGCCGGCGGCAGCAGGCGGGCGAGGTCCGAGTAGGTGATCAGGGCGGAGCCGGTCCCGTGGGCCACGGTGGCGCTGCTCATGTTGCCGCTCACCTCGACACCGGACAGCCTGGCCCGGAACGCGCGCAGGTCCACCTTGTCCTTGCCCTCGCCGACGGTCAGCCCGTCCGAGGAAATCAGGACGCCGTCCAGCTTCCGTGAGACGACCTGGGTGAGAAAGGGGAAGCCCTCGATCGAGACGTCCGGCTTGGGGCTCATCCAGCCGCTCTTCAGGATCTGCTCGGCCGCCTCGTCCTCGGCGACGCCGACGGCGATCCGGTCCGCGCCCACCAGCACCCCCGAGAGCACGACCACGCCGATCGTCGCCTTCAGCCAGCCGCGCATCGCTCTCCCCCGTCGTCGCCGGTCGCCGTTGCGGCCGCTTCCGCACGACCGTACGACGTCCCGCCCCGGAGCATGGTTCCGGGGCGGGACGGCGCGGCGGCCGTGCCCTCTCTGCGGAGAGGGCCTACAGCAGTGCGGTGGCGATCCAGACCAGCGGTGCGGCGACCGCCAGCGGCAGGGCCACGCCCGCCGTCATGTGCACGAACCGGGAGGGGAAGTCGTACCCGGCCACCCGGCGGCCGATCAGCGCGCCGAGACCGGCCGCCACACCCAGGAACGGCGGCGCGCCGACCGCGAAGCCCAGGCCGACCGCCGCGAGCAGGCCCAGCAGCGCGCCCAGCCAGCGCGGCCCGGGCAGCGGCGCGGCTGCCAGCAGGGTCGCCAGCGCGACCGCGCCGACCGCCGCCGGCACCCAGTCGGCCAGCAGCAGCGCGGTGCAGAGCGCCGTCACCACGGTGGCGGAGCCGAGCACGGTGAGCGCGTAGAACCGTTCCTTCGGATCGGCCGGACGGAACGTCTGCAGCACCAGGACCAGCAGGAAGAAGCCGCCGAGCGTACCCACCACCGCCGCCGTGCCGCCGTCCGCGTCGGCCAGCAGCACCGCCACGTCGGCCACCACACCGGCCAGCGCTGCCAGCGCGATGCCCTGGCGGGCCGGCCACATGCCGTTCAGCCGGAACCAGCCGGCCGCCGTCAGGCCCTGGAGCAGGACGAGCACCAGCGCCAGCGCCACCTGGCCGAGCGCCGCGCCGCCGGCCAGCAGGGCGGCGGCGCCGGCGGTGATCAGGGCCGGTTGGAGGCCGGGGTCGTTGATCGGCGAGCCGGTCCGGACGGGCGCGGCGGGGGCAGCCGCCGGAGCCTGGGCCGGGGACGGCTGGACCGCCGGGGCCCCGGCGGCCGCCGGGAACGGCGGCGCGCCCAGCGACGGGGCCGGGCCGGGGAACGGCGCGGCCGGACGGGCGGGCGCGGCGGGGCCGCCCTGCGCGGCCCGGGCGGCGCGCGCGGCGCGGGCCGCGGCCGGGTCGGTCAGCACGGGAGCCGGTGGCTCAGGGCGCTTCAGCGTCATGGTCGGCTGGTCCAGGCCCTGCCCGTGGTCCTGGACCGGCGCGGGTGCCTGGGCCGGAGCCTGGGCGGACGCGGCCTGGGCGGGCGCGGGGCGCTCCGCCCGACGGTGCGACCGGCCGTGCCGAGCCTCGGTGTACGGCCGGGCCGGCCCCCGGGGCGGCGCCTGGACCGGCGGCACCGGGCCCGACGCCGGGACCGGCGGGAGCAGCGTGGTCGCGGCGGCGTCGTCCAGCGGCGGGACCGGCGGGAGCAACGTGGTCGCCGCCGCGTCGTCCAGCGGCGGCACCGGCGGGAGCAGCGCCGTCGCGCCGTCGTCCGCGCCCGGCCCGGCCCCGTAGGGCTGCTGTCCGTACGGCTGCTGCCCGTAGGGCTGCCCGCCGTACGGCGCGTGCTGCTCCGCGCCGGGGGCGTGCGGCTGCGCCGCGTGCCCCTGCTGCGCATAGGGATCCGGCGCGTACGCCTGCGGCGGGGCGTACGGGTAGGGCGCCTGCCCGGGCTGGGGCTGATAGCCCTGCGGCGGCTGCTGCGGCGACTGCGGCTGCGGCTGTCCGTACGGGTACTGCGGCTGGTACGGCGGCTGCGGCTGCTGGGGCCGGTGCTGGGGCTGCTGGGGCTGTCCCTCGGGGGTTCCGTTCATCCCGGTCACGCCGCTCACCCGCCCGCGAACGGCGGGAGGACCTCGACCGTCCCGCCCTCGGTGAGGGCCACGGTCGCGTGGTCGCGGCCGCCCACGGGCGAGCCGTCCACCAGGTAGGAGCAGTGGCCGAGCAGCCGGACCAGCTTCGGCCGGTCCGCGTGCCGCTCCTCGGCCTGCGCCAACGCCCCGGCCAGGGTCGCCGCCAGGTACGGTTCCTCGGCCAGCCCGGCCTCCGACTTCGCCGCCGCCCAGTAGCGGATCGTGCCGCTCACCTGAACGGCGGCCGCCGGGTCGTGCCCGGTGGTCGCGCCCATGGCAACCCCTTCTCGTCGTCCTCGCCCGGGCCCGGGTGTCCGGCCGGGTCCACCGGCGGAGGCGTCCGCGCCTCGCCCGGAAGGACTACGCGTACGGTGCCGCCGATGTGTCCCCCATGATGTCGTGTCCGCCCGCGCGAGCGGCAATCGCCCTGGCCCGGCGCCCGGCGGCGCCGTCGCGAAGCTGTGGCCGGGCTCACCAGGGGCGCGCCCGAAAAGGCCGAACCGCCGGATTCCGGCCCTCCCGGCGCGGGGGGCCGGTCGGCTATCCTCGATGCCTGAGGGATCCGGGCAGAGTCGCCCCCGGATCCTTTTGTGCTTTCAGGACGCCAGTACGGACGTCCTTGCGAATCGTCGGCCCACCCCCGGCGTTCCGCAGGGACCGCCCCCGCCACACACGGCACAACGAGGTGCCGGGACCGGGCCGGGGCGTCGGACAACCCCGGCTCCGGGCCGCCGCCCGGGACGGGCCAGGACCGGAAGGTTCGCGGATGAGCAGGGCAGAAACGGTGCACCGGGGGTTGCGGGACCTCCGGCGGGTGCCCCGTCCGTCCGCGCCCACCACCGCCCGGTCCTCCGTTTCCTCCCGGACGTCCGTCTCCTCCCCCTCACCAGCACGTGCGCCATCCGGCTGTGGCGGCAGCCGGAACGCGACCGCGACGACCCGGAAAGGGGACTACCGGGTATGAGTTCTCTGCTCCTCCTCACCAACGCGCTGCAACCCTCCGCGGAGGTCCTGCCCGCGCTCGGCCTGCTGCTGCACAACGTCCGGGTGGCCCCCGCCGAGGGCGCCGCCCTGGTCGACACCCCCAGTGCCGACGTCATCCTGGTGGACGGCAGGCGCGACCTGCCGCAGATCCGCAGCCTCTGCCAGCTGCTGCGCTCCACCGGCATCGGCTGCCCGCTGATCCTGGTGGTCACCGAGGGCGGCCTGGCCGCCGTCACCGCCGAATGGGGCATCGACGACGTCCTGCTCGACACCGCCGGCCCCGCCGAGGTCGAGGCCCGGCTGCGGCTCGCCCTCGGCCGGCTCCAGGTGACCACCGACGACAGTCCGATGGAGATCCGCAGCGGCGACCTCTCGGTCGACGAGGCCACCTACTCGGCCAGGCTCAAGGGCCGGGTGCTCGACCTCACCTTCAAGGAGTTCGAGCTGCTCAAGTACCTCGCCCAGCACCCCGGCCGGGTCTTCACCCGGGCGCAGCTGCTGCAGGAGGTCTGGGGCTACGACTACTTCGGCGGCACCCGGACGGTCGACGTGCACGTCCGCCGGCTGCGCGCCAAGCTCGGCGTCGAGCACGAGGGCCTGATCGGCACCGTGCGCAACGTCGGCTACCGGTTCGTCGTCCCCGAGAAGGGGGACAAGGGCGAGCGGCCCGAGCGGGCCGAGCCGCCCGCCCGGCGCTCCCCGGCGGTCCTGGACACCTGACCGGCCGGGCCGGACGGGGCCCGCGCCACCCCGCCCGGCCCGACCGCCGCCGTCCGGCGGCGTCCGGCGCCGTCCGGCGCGACCCGCGTGCCCGACCCGCCTGTCCCGACCCGTCCTGATTCGTCCCGACGCGGCCCGGGCCGCCCGCGCGCCGCTCCCCCGGCGCGGGTCCCCCCACACTGCCCGGCCGCACGCCACACGCGTAGACTCCCCACGTGGCCAAAGTGACGCGCGACGATGTAGCCCGACTGGCTGGTACCTCGACCGCGGTCGTCAGCTACGTGATCAACAACGGGCCGCGGCCGGTCGCGCCCGCCACCCGGGAGAAGGTCCTCGCCGCGATCGAGCAGCTCGGCTACCGGCCGAACAGCGTCGCGCAGGCGATGGCCTCCCGCCGCACCAACCTGATCGGCATGGTCGTCCCGGACGCCCGCCAGCCGTTCTTCGCCGAGATGGCGCACGCCGTGGAACGGGCCGCCTCCGAGCGCGGAAAGCTCGTGCTGATCGGCAACTCCGACTACGTCGACGACCGCGAGGTCCACTACGTCCGCGCCTTCCTCGGCATGCGCGTCTCCGGCCTGATCCTGGTCAGCCAGGGCCCCTCGCAGCGGGCCGCCGAGGAGTTCGCCGCCATGGAGGGCGCCAAGGTGGTGCTGCTGCACCGCCGCCCCGAGGCGATCGACGACGTCGCGGTGGTCACCGACGACGTGGCCGGCGCCGAGACCGTCGTCCGCCACCTGCTGGAGGTGCACGGGCAGCCGTACGTGGCCTGCTTCGGCGGCCCGGTCGAGTCCCCCGCGCCCGGCGACCCGGTGATCGACCACGTCGAGGGCTGGCAGCGCGCCATGGACGCGCACGGCCTGCCCACCGCGCCCTACCTCGTCGACGCGCCCTTCCACCGCTACGGCGCCTACGACGTCGCGCTCGACCTGCTGCGCTCCGACAAGCGCCCGCCGGCGATCTTCTGCTCCACCGACGACCAGGCCATCGGCGTGCTGCGGGCCGCCCGTGAGCTGGGCCTGCGGGTGCCGGAGGACCTCGCGGTGGCCGGCTTCGACGACGTGCCGGAGGCCGCGCTCGCCGACCCGCCGCTGACCACCGTCGCCTCCGACCGCGACGCGATGGCCCGGGCCGCGGTGGACCTGGTGCTCGACGACTCGCTGATGGTGCCCGGCTCGGACACCGAACGGGTCCGCACCTTCCCGTCGCGCCTGGTCGTACGGCGTTCCTGCGGCTGCCCGCCGGAAGGCGCCGGCTCGTAGCCTGACCAGGCTTTATGAGAAGTCAACGGGCTTCTCGGGGCGTTCTGAGCGGGCTCTCACGCGATTCTCATCCAGCGGGCGGACGTTGGTCGCCATGAGCGATCACCAGCAGTGGCGGCACCGTACCGGCGGCGAGCAGTACGACGGCCGGTACGGGTACCCGCAGCCCCAGGTCATCCCGGGCACCGTCCTCGGCAGCAGCACCCACGAGGGCCCCGGCCACGACGGCATGGCCTACGACGGCACGGCGTACGACGGTGCGACGTACGACGGCACCGGGTACGGCAGCCCCGCCCACCCCGCCGCCGGCACCCCGCCCCCTCCCCCGGCCCCGCCGTTCCCGCCCGAGGCTGCCGCACCCGCCTCCCCCGGCGGCGGCGCCGGCCACCGCGCCCGGCGCGGCCTGCTGCGCGGCCGGCTCGCCCTGGCCACCGCCGTCGCCGCGATCGCCGGCCTCCTCGGCGGGGTCACCGGCGGCGTGGTCGCCGCCCAGGACCACGACTCCGCCGCCCGCACCGGCACCCTCGCCAGCCCGGTCGCCGCCCGCTCCGACGGCAGCGCCGACGTCGCCGCCGTCGCGGCCGCCGTCTCGCCCAGCGTCGTCCAGATCACCGTGCAGACCGCCGGCGGCACCGCCACCGGCACCGGCGTGGTGCTCACCGGGGACGGCCGGATCCTCACCAACTACCACGTGGTCTCCGGCGCGGCCGCCGGCGGCCCGATCACCGTCACCTTCCACGACGGCTCCACCGCCCGGGCCGCCCTGACCGGCACCGACAAGGGCCTGGACGCCGCCGTGATCACCGCGTCCGGCACCAAGGGCCTCACCCCCGCCGTCCTCGGCGACTCCTCCGCCGTCGCGGTCGGCGACCCCGTCGTGGCCATCGGCAACCCCGAGGGCCTGACCGGCACCGTCACCTCCGGCATCATCAGCGCCGAGCACCGCGAGGTCACCGTCCAGGTCGACGAGGGCACCACCAGCGGCAACGGCGGCTTCGGCTTCCCCACCCTGCCCGGACTGCGCGGCACCGCCCCCACCCCGCAGAGCGGCGGCGAGACCGCCACCTACCAGGCCTTCCAGACCGACGCCGCGCTCAACCCCGGCAACTCCGGCGGCCCGCTCATCAACGCCAACGGCCAGGTCATCGGCATCAACTCGGCCATGTACTCGCCCAGCGGGTCCAGCGCCACCGCCGGCGGCGGCGGGGCCGGCAGCGTCGGCCTCGGCTTCGCCATCCCGATCGACGACATCAAGCAGGTGCTTCCGGACCTGCAGTCCGGCCGGAACGTCTGACCACGTCCGACAATTGACCGAGCAGGCCCTCCCGCCACCAGAAAGGCAACCACCGATGACCTCGTCCGCCGACGACCGCACCCCCGCCGAGCCCGGGCAGCACACCTCCGCCCGGCTCCTCGTGGTCGACGACGAACCCGCGCTCCGGGACGCCCTGGAGAGCAGCCTCGCCTTCGAGGGCTACGAGGTCGCCACCGCCACCGACGGCTACGAGGCCCTCGAATCCGTCGAACGCGAGCGGCCGGACCTCGTCCTGCTCGACATCATGATGCCCCGGATGGACGGCCTCACCGCCGTCCGCCGGATGCGCTCGCGCGGCGACACCGTCCCGGTGCTGATGCTCACCGCCCGGGACGCCGTCGGCGACCGGGTCACCGGCCTGGACGTCGGCGCCGACGACTACCTCGCCAAGCCCTTCGAACTCGACGAGCTGCTCGCCCGGGTGCGCGCCCTGCTGCGGCGCAACGCGCTCGCCACCGAGGCCGCCGCCCGGGCGGCGGCCGTCGAGGAGGAGAGCGACGTCCTCTCCTTCGCCGACCTGCGGATGAACACCGCCACCCGCGAGGTCACCCGGGCCGGGCGGACCGTCGAACTGACCCGCACCGAGTTCATGCTGCTGGAGATGTTCCTCGCCCATCCCCGCCAGGTGCTCACCCGCGAGCAGATCCTCAAGGCGGTCTGGGGCTTCGACTTCGAGCCCTCCTCCAACTCGCTGGACGTGTACGTGATGTACCTGCGCCGCAAGACCGAGCAGGGCGGGCTGCCCCGGCTCATCCAGACCGTCCGCGGAGTCGGCTACGCGCTCCGCCCCGACGCCGGTTCACCCGCGTGAGCCCCACCGTCCCGCCGCCCCCGCTCACCCCGCCGCGCATCCCGCTCCGGAGCCGCCTCACCACGTGGTACCGCGCCCGCTCCCTGCGCACCCGCCTCACCTTCCTCACCGCGGCGGCGGTGGCGGTGGCGATCGCGCTCTCGGCGCTGGCCTGCTGGTTCATCGTGGAGGAGCGGATGTACGGCGTGGTCCGCAGCGACCTGGAGAGCGTGCAGGGTCCGCCGCCCCGGCTCAATCTCGAGGCCTGCGCCGCCACCCCGCAGGCGGCTCTGAAGAACGTCCCGGCCGCCCCTCAGCTGCCACCCAACGCTCCCGCGGCCTCCCGTGACACCCAGTTCGTCGTCGTCGTCGGCCAGAAGCCGGTCGTCTGCCTGCCTCCGTCGGCCACCAAGGCCATGGACACCGAACCCGGCGACCTCCGGGCGCTGGACCTGAAGCCCAACCAGTTCCTCATCCGGGACGGGCACTACACCGACGGCAAACCCGCCATGATCCGCATCAGCTGGGGCCCGTTGAACCTCACCGGCCAGCCCACGCTGATCATGGTCGCCGCACCGACCTCGGCCATCGAGGACTCCCTGCGCCAACTCGCCTTCATCCTTGGCGGCGTAGCCATCGGCGGCATCGCCCTCGCCGCCGTCGCCGGACGGCTGGTCGCCCGGTCCGCGCTCAAGCCCGTCGACCAGCTCACCGACGCCGTCGAGCACATCGCCCGCACCGAGGAGGTCGGCACCACCATCCCCGTCCAGGGCGAGGACGAGATCGCCCGGCTCTCCACCTCGTTCAACTCCATGAGCACCGCGCTCGCCAACTCCCGCGAGCGGCAGACCCGGCTGATCGCCGACGCCGGGCACGAGCTCCGCACCCCGCTCACCTCACTCCGCACCAACGTCGACCTGCTGATCCGCAGCGACGACACCGGCCGCCCGCTCCCGCCCGCCACCCGCACCAAGCTGCTCGGCAACATGAAGGCCCAGATGCAGGAGCTCACCGTCCTGATCGGCGACCTGCTCCAGCTCTCCCGCCCGGACTCCCCCAAGCCGGTCCGCACGCTCTCCGTGGTGGCCCTGCACGAGATCGCCGAACGGGCCGTGGAGCGCGCCGAGTTGCGCGGGCCGGGGCTGGTCTTCGAGACCGCCACCGCGCCCTGGTACGTGCACGCCGACGCCGCCTCCCTGGAGCGGGCGGTGATCAACCTGCTGGACAACGCGGTGAAGTACAGCCCGCCCGGCGGCACCATCGAGGTCCGGCTCGACGGCGGCGTGCTCACCGTCCGCGACCACGGCCCGGGCATCCCCGCGGAGGAGCTCCCGTACGTCTTCGACCGCTTCTGGCGCTCCCCCTCATCCCGCCAACTCCCCGGCTCCGGCCTGGGGTTGTCGATCGTCGCGCAGAGCGTCCGGGAGGCCGGCGGCGAGGTGTCGCTCGGCCCGGCCCAGGACGGCGGCCCGGGCGCCCTCGCCACCGTCCGCCTGCCCGGCGGCCCCACCCCCGCCTAGGGCACAGAAGAAGGGCGGGGCGCCCCGAAAGCGCCCCGCCCCCCTATCGGCTCACGGCCGGATCACACCGGCTCAGCCGGTGGTGGAACCCGCCGCGATGACCTTGATCCGGTCCTGTGCCGGGGCCTTCAGCGGCGCGGAGGCCGAGCTGTTGGCACCGAGGTAGGCGGCGAAGACGTCCAGGTCGGAGGCGCCGACGAGCTTGTCGGTGCCGGCCGCGAAGGCCGGGAAGCCGTCGCCGCCACCGGCCAGGAACTCATTGGCCGCGACCCGGTACTTGGCGGCCGGGTCGATCGGCGCGCCGTTGAGACGGATCGAGTCGACGACGACCCGGTCCGCACCCTTGTTGCGCATGTCCAGGGTGTAGCCGAGGCCCTTGGACGGCTGGAGGATCTTCGGCGAGGCCTCGTTGGAGCCGCTGACCTGCTGCTGGAGCAGCTGGACCAGCTGGGCGCCGGTCAGCGTCTTGACCTGCATCATGTTGGTGAACGGCTGGACGGCGAACGCCTCGCCGTAGGTCACCACGCCGTCGCCCTCGGCTCCGCTCGCCCGGTGGACGAGGTCGGAGCGGATGCCGCCGGGGTTCATGAAGGCGACCTGCGCGCCGCCCTTGTCGGCGGGCGCCAGGCCCGTCTGCTGGGCGTCGGCGATGACGTCGCCGAGCGGCTTCTCGGGGTCGTTGTTGCCACGGCCGTTGATGTCCGAGGCGATGTAGCCGATCGGACGGTTGGCGATCGGGGCGGCCAGCTTCGAGTAGCGGTCGATCAGCTGGGTCATGTCGGGGGCCTTCTCGGCCGTCCGGCGCACGATGTGGTTCTCGGCCTTGACCGACGGGCGCACGATGGAGCCGCTGGTCTTGTCGAGCTTCAGGTTGATCTCGGTGTACAGCCGGCCGAAGGAGGCGGCGCTGGTGACCGAGCGCGGCACGCCCTGCGGGTCCGGGATGGTGCAGGCGTACGCGTTGTGGGTGTGGCCGGTGACGATGGCGCCGACCGCCGGGTCGATGTTCTTGGCGATGTCGACAATCGGGCCGGAGATGCCCTGCCCGGCCGCGCCGCAGTCGTAGTTGTAGGTGCTGCTGGCCGGCAGGCCGCCCTCGTGGATCAGCGCGACGATCGAGTTGACGCCCTTGGCCTTCAGCTCAGCGGCGTACTTGTTGATCGTGGCGACCTCGCCCGCGAACTTGAGGCCCTTGACGCCCTCGGCGGTGACGATGTTCGGCGTGCCCTCCAGGGTGACGCCGATGAAACCGACCTTGATGCCCTGGGACTTGGTCACCCAGTACGGGGCCAGCACCGGCTTGCCGGTCTTCTCGCTGGTCACGTTGGCCGACAGGTAGTTGAAGTTGGCACCCTTGAAGGTGCGCCCCTCCTCGTAGCAGCCGTCGGTCGGGTGGCAGCCGCCGTCCTGGAGGCGGAGCAGCTCGGCCGAGCCCTCGTCGAACTCGTGGTTGCCGACCGAGCTGACGTCCAGGCCCAGCTTGTCCAGCGCCTCGATGGTGGGCTCGTCGTGGAAGAGCGCCGAGGTCAGCGGGGAGGCGCCGATCAGGTCGCCGGCGGCGACGGTGATCGAGTCGTCGGCGGGGATGCGGGCCTGGCGCAGTGCGGTGGCGAGGTACTCGATGCCGCCGGCCGGGGTGCTGACCGGCTGGCCGGTGGCCGGGTCGATCTCCCGGATGGTGCCGGCCGAACCGGCCGGGGGCTCCAGGTTGCCGTGCAGGTCGTTGATGGCCAGCAACTGGAGGTTGACGGTCTTGGGCTTCTTGGCGGTCGCGGCCTGGGCCGCGGACGGCATGGCCACCGTGCCGACCAGGCCGGCCGCGGCGACGACGGCCAGCGCCGACCGTCGGGTTCTGACGGAGAGCATGTAGGGGGTCCCCTGCACCTGTGAGAGCGCCCACCTGTGGACAGGCCCGGGCGCGCGAGACGAGTGTCGTTGCGCGAGTGCAGCCTAGGGTCAACGCGCGTAGCTGTCAGGCCCCCGGACGTAACGACCGGGTTACCTACTGACGAATCGTCGTCGGACTTTCCGCATCGGCCCCACCGCCGGCAGCGCCGTCCCCGGGGCCCGCGGGGCCCGCCCGGGGCCGGCCCCGCGGCCCGGTCTCAGACCCCCGGCTCTGCCGCCAACTGCCGCTCGGCGCGCACCCGTTCGGCCACCGCGTCCTCGGTCATCGCGCGGTCGGTGTAGACCAGCGGACGCTCCGCCTCGGTGATGATGTGCTTCACCACCTGGACGTTGCCGTTGACGTCCCAGACCGCGATGCCCGGCGAAAGTGTGGGGATGATCTCCACCGCCCAGCGCGGCAGGCCGAGCACCCGCCCGGTGGCTCTCGCCTCCTCGGCCTTCTGCATGTAGATCGTCCGGGTGGAGGCCATCTTGAGGATCGCCGAGGCCTCCCTGGCCGCCGCCCCGTCCACCACGTCCGACAGGTGGTGCACCACGGCGACGAAGGACAGGCCGAGCCGGCGGCCGAACTTCAGCAGCCGCTGGAACAGCTGTGCCACGAACGGGCTGTTGATGATGTGCCAGGCCTCCTCGACCAGGAAGATCCGCTTCTTGCGGTCCGGCCTGATCCAGGTGTGCTCCAGCCAGACCCCGACGATCGCCATCAGGATCGGCATCGCGATCGAGTTGCGGTCGATGTGCGACAGGTCGAAGACGATCAGCGGCGCGTCCAGGTCGATGCCGTCGGTGGTCGACCCGTCGAACATGCCCCGCAGGTCACCGTCGACCAGCCGGTCCAGCACCAGCGCGACGTCCAGGCCCCACGACTGCACCTCGTCCACCGCCACGCCCAGCGACTCCACCGACGACAGGTCGGGGTTTCGCAGGGTGTCGATGATGTCGTCCAGCACCGGCTGGCGGCCGCGGACCGTCGCCACCACGTGCGCGTGCGCGGCCTTCAGCGCGAAGCCGGCCCGCTCCTCCAGCCCGCGCCCCATCGCCACCTCGACGATGGTGCGCAGCAGCGACAGCTGCCCGGTCTGGGTGATCGCCGGGTCCAGCGGGTTGAGCTTCACCCCGCCGTCCCGGGCCGCCATCGGGTCCAGCCGGATCGACTTTATGCCCAGCGCATTGGCGATCAGGTTCCACTCGCCGACCCCGTCCTCGCCCTGCGCGTCCAGCACCACCACCTGGCGGTCCCGGAACCGCAGCTGGCGCAGCACGTACGTCTTCTCCAGCGCCGACTTGCCGTTGCCGGACTCCCCCAGCACCAGCCAGTGCGGGGCCGGAAGCTGCTGGCCGTACAGCTGGAACGGGTCGTAGACGTACCCTTTCCCGCTGTACACCTCCCGCCCGATGATCACCCCGGAGTCGCCCAGCCCCGGCGCGGCGGTCGGCAGGTACACCGCCTGCGCCTGCCCGGTGGACGTGCGCACCGGCAGCCGGGTGGTCTCCACCTTCCCGTACATCAGGCTGGTGAACGCGTCGGTGAGGTTGCCGATCGCCATACGGGGGCCTCCAGATCAGTCGCTCGGCCGGTGTCCGCTCAGCGGCGGATACCGGTGGCGAACGGCAGGGTGTTGACGAACGCGCGGTGGTGCTCGCGGTCGCACCACTCCAGTTTCAGGTAGCTCTTGCCCGCCGAGGCCCGGATCGTCCGCTTGTCCCGGGCCAGCGCGTCGGGATTGCGCGAGGAGACCGTGATGTAGCCGACCAGGTTGACCCCGGCCGCGCCGGACGCCAGGTCGTCACCGCGCTGGTCCACCCGGCCGCTGTGGGCCAGGTCGCGCGGGTCGACGGTGCGGTTCATCTTGGCGGCGCGGCTGGCCTCCGCCTCGTCGTTGGTCTTCTCGGTGAGCATCCGCTCGATGGCGACGTCGGTGGGCTCCAGGTCCATCGTCACCGCCACCGTCCGGATCACGTCCGGGGTGTGCACCAGCAGCGGCGCCAGGAAGTTGACGCCGACCGGGGTCAACGGCCACTCCTTGACCCACGCGGTGGCGTGGCACCACGGTTCCCGGGTCGCCGACTCGCGGGTCTTCGCCTTCAGGTACTGCGGGTGGGTCGCGTCCAGCTCGGCCGGCCAGGCGTTGCGCTTCGACATCGCCTGGATGTGGTCGATCGGGTGGTCCGGGTCGTACATCGAGTGCAGCAGCGAGGAGAGCCGGGCCTGGCCCAGCGGCTGCCGCACCCGGATGTCCGCCTCCGCCAGCCGCGCGCAGATGTCGGTCAGCTCGCGCGCCATCACCGCGGCCAGTCCCTCGTCGTCCCGGGCCCGCCGCCCGGTCGCGGTGCGGCCCATCGCGTGCGCCTCGGCCGCGAGGTCCCGGGTGTAGTGCATGCACGCCACCAGGTACGCCCGGTGCTGCTCCGAGGAGGTCGACACCATCGACTGCAACTGGTCGTACGAGTCCTTCAGCCAGCGCGGCGCGTCCGGGTCCCCGCGCCGCTCCACGTCCTTGGCGTGCGCGTCCGGATCGGCCGGCAGGGTGCGTGCCAGGATCTGCAGCCGGGTCACGAAGCCGTCCCCGTTCGCGACGTGCTTCAGCAGCGTCCCGAACCGGTCGACCAGCGCCTCCTGGTCCTCCGAGTCGCGCAGCCCGACGCCCGGGCCCTCGATCTCGATCGCCGCCGTCACCGTGCGCCGCTCCAGGTGCATCAGCACCCCGACCTCGTCCGGTCCGAACGGCGCCGACAGCCAGCGCAGCCGCCCGACCCCGGGCGGCGGCCCGATCTCCACCTCGCGGCCGTCCAGCCGCGTCCCGGCGTCCATCGCGTCCGACTTCCACACCGCCCGGCCGCTGCGGACCGTCCGCCGGTAGGTGCGGTTGATCTCCACCCACTTGTAGAACGTCCGGCGCCGGTAGGGCACGTACACCGCCGCGATCGCCATCGCGGGCAGGCCCACCAGGCCGCCGAGGCGCAACGGCAGGACCGGCATCATCAGGCCCCAGACCATGCCGAGGAAGGCCCCGAAGATGATCAGCACGATCTCGCCGGACTCCCGGTTCCGGCCGATCGGCGCGTTCGGGCGGGCCTTGCCGATCAGGTAGGTACGGCGCTGGTGCACATACGGCTGGGCGTACTGGGCACCGTACTGGCCGAGCGGTTCGCTGCTCACTTACCCGTCACCCTCCCTTCGCTGGATTGCTGTCGCGCATCGGAGCCGCGGACTGGGCCGGCGGCCCGGCCTGCGGCGGCGGCGCGGGCGTGCGCGCCGCGTGGGCGGCGATGCCCGGGGCGACCGAGCCGCCCCCCGAGCCCGAACCGCCCCCGCCGCCGCCCGGCTGCGGGCCGCGGTCGCCGTGCGTGCTGATGCCCTGCCGCATGAAGTTCGCGGTCCCGTTGATCATCGCCGATCCGGCCGACACCGCGCTCGCCCGGGCACTGCGCATGCTCATGATCTCGTCGCCGAAGCCCGGCACGAACCGGTACACGGCGGCGCTCGCGAAGATCGACAGGAAGAGGATCGCCAGCCCGGACAGCACCCGGGCGAAGTCGTCGCTCGCCCCCGCCCCGGCCGACACCGCACCGGCCAGCCCGAGGATGACCACGATGATCGGCTTCGCCAGGTCCACCGCCACCATCACCCCCGCCCAGCGGCGCACGTGCTTCCACAACTGCTTGTCCACCAGCCCCGCGTACACCGCCGTCCCCAGCAGCGCGCCCACGTACAGCATCGCCGCCCGGATCAGCAGTTCGATCCAGAGCACCGCCGCCGCCAGCACGGCCACCAGCGAGGTGATGATCAGGATCAGCGGCCCGCCGCCCATGTCACCCTTCTCCAGGGTGTCCGCGAACCCGCCCAGGTACGTCCCGGTGTCCGACTTCGTCCCCACCGCGATCGCCTTGGTCAGCCCGTCGGTCGCGCTCACCACCGTGTACAGGACCAACGGCGTGAACGCCGACGCGATCACCGTCAGCCACAGGAACCCGATCGCCTCCGAGATCGCCGTCGCCAACGGCGCCCCGCGCACGGCCCGCTTGGTCACCGCGAGCAGCCACAGCACCAACGTGATGATCGTCGACGCGGCGAACACCACCGCGTACTGCTGCAGGAACGACGCATTGGTGAAGTCCACCTCCGTCGTCCCGTCGATCGCCCCCGACAGCTTCCGCACCACCCACGCCGCCGCCTGCGCACACCCCTTCGCCAACGACCCCAACGGATCCGTCACCGTCCCCACGGTCCCACTCCCGGGCAACGACGCCCCGCCGCCGGGCCTGTCCACACAGAGGATGCCGTTCCCGGAGATCGGGAGATCCGGACAGTTCGCGTTGGGGGTGGCGGTCGGATTGCCGCTCGGCGTTCCGCTTGGGGAAGCCGTCGGGGAGGGCTCGGCGAAGACCCGCTGGGCTGCGAGCAGGGCGCCGAGCTGAAGGGTCGCCAGCGCGCCCGCCAGCATCCCCGCGCGGCGGAAGGTGGGCCGCGCGGCGCCGCCGGAGGCGGCGGCCCGGCGGGCGCCGCGGCGGGACTCCGGCGGGGCGACGGTCGTCTCAACGGGCATAGCGGAAACCCCCGAACTGCTGGACGGCGCCGGTGAGCTCCTCGGCGGTGGCGGCCTGTTCATCACCCGGCATGGGGGCGGGCCCCTGCCGGCTCGTGTAGTCCGTGAGCTTCCAGTCGCCACCCGTCCAGCGGAGGGAGAGGGTGAGCGTGAACCAGCTCGCCACCACCGGCTGCAGGGAGCGCTCGCCGGCGAGGCCGGTCAGGCCGGTGCACCAGACCTCGACCTTGGTCTCCGTGTCGGTGTAGCCGACCGACTTGGTGCCGACCGGGACGGTGCGGCTGACGAAGGTGAGGCCCTTGGGCGCGCGGCCCTGGGCGTCCAGGCCGTAGCGGGTCACGGTGTCGCCGCCGAACCCCTGGTCCAGGCGGGCTTGGAGGGTCGGGGCGGCGGTGGGGTCGGCGATGGTGGTGACGATGGTGTGGCGGGTGTCGGTGCGGAACATGTCGGTGGAGCCGATGGCGACCGCGTAGTTGGCGGCGGCGGACTGGGCGCCCTGGTCGGTGTGCGGGAAGCCGGAGGCGATGCCGTTGACGGTGGTGGTGACGGGCTGTTCGCCGCTGGGGGCGGGGCCCGCGCCGGAGGCGGCGCTGGCGGCGGCCCGGTCCGCGGGGCGGCCGGCGGTGCCGTTGCCGGGGTCGGGCTTGCCCCGGTTGGCGATCGAGATCGCCAGTACGAGCAGCGCGACGACCAGCACGATGGTCAACAGGGTGCGCAGCGGCCGTGCCTGACGGGTGCCCGGCTGGGAGAAGGGCTGTTCGCCGACCGGCAGCCGCGTACGGGTGTGCGGCTGGTCGTCGGACAACGGCACGGCGGCCCTCCTGGTGCGGGGAGCCGGCTGGCGGCTCCGGGGGCCCCTCCGGCCGTGGGCGGGCGCGGAGGGAAGGGGTGGTGGATGGATTCCCGGCGGGGCTCCGGGCATTCACGAGTGCCCGGACAGGCCGGTCGGACGGTCAGACGATCGGACA
Organism: Kitasatospora sp. NPDC008115; assembly: GCF_042957205.1. Classification (NCBI taxonomy): domain Bacteria; kingdom Bacillati; phylum Actinomycetota; class Actinomycetes; order Kitasatosporales; family Streptomycetaceae; genus Kitasatospora; species Kitasatospora sp. NPDC008115. The sequence goes on from NZ_JBIBHU010000030.1 coordinate 90,005, forward strand.
GGCCGGTGGGCACGGACGGCGCGCCGTCCACCACCTCGCCGCGGTGGCCGGGGGAGCCCGGAGAGCCCGAACCGCCGGATTCACCGGGTTCGCCGGGTTCACCGCATTCGCCGGTTCCGCCCCGACTGTCCGATCTGCCTGATCGTCAGATCGCCATGCCGTACACAATGGTGAACAGAGTGCCGAGTGATCCAATGATGAACACGCCGGTCAGCCCGGCGATGATCAGCCCCTTGCCCTGTTCGGCGCCGAAGCTGTCGCGCATCGCGGTGGCGCCGATCCGCTGCTTGGCCGCACCCCAGATCGCGATGCCGAGGCAGGCCAGGATGGCCACGGCCATGACGACCTGGACCATCACCCGGGCCTCCGACCCGAGGCTCGCGAACGGGCCCCAGTCCGGGGCGATCCCGCCGATGATGGTGTCGATATTCGGCTTCTTTGGTGGGTCCTCGGCCAGGTGGCCGATCGCGATGCTGTGCACGCTGCTCTGGTTCATTTCCATCTCACCGCCCGATCAGGCAAATTCAAGGGCCCAGACCCCACCCGCGCGAAGGGTCGGTACCTATTCTTGGCCAGATCTGATGTCGACTTGGCTACTTCTCGCGGATTGGTCGTGAGGCATCGGACACGTACGCGAGGATGTCCACCGTACGAAGGATAGCGCTCACTCTTTGTATCTCTGATGATTGCGGTGAGCAACGCCTTCCGGGACACTTCGACTGACGATTCGTCGGGATGGTGCTGATGGTACTCCGGAAAGGCGGTACTGCCGCCGCCGTCGCGGGAGTTGTGCTCGCCGGCTTCGTCGGCCTGGTGACGGTCGGGACGTACGCGGCGAGCGGGACGCCGCAGCAACAGGGGAATGCCGTGGGGCTCTCCCCGGGAACCGTTCCGGCCGCGTACCAAGGGCCGATCGAGCAGTGGGGGCGGCTCTGCCCCGACCTCTCCCCCCCGTTGCTCGCGGCGCAGTTGTACCAGGAAAGCGGTTTCAACCCGCGGGCCCGTTCCGGTGTCGGGGCGGAGGGGCTGGCGCAGTTCATGCCGGGCACCTGGGCGTCGTACGGCACCGACGGCAACAACGACGGCCGGCGGGACCCCTGGGACCCGATGGACGCCATCGCCTCGGCGGCCACCTTCGACTGCGCGCTCGCCAGGGACGTGGCCAGGATCCCGGGCGACCGCCAGTCCAACATGCTGGCCGCCTACAACGCCGGGCCGGGCGCGGTGTCGAAGTACCAGGGCGTGCCGCCGTACCGGGAGACCCAGGGGTACGTGCGGAACATCCTGGCGACGGCCCGCAGCTTCGCCGCCCCGGCCGACCCGGCCGCCCCGGTGGAGGTCTCGGCGCAGTCGGCGGGCGCGATCTACTTCGCCCAGACCAAGCTCGGCACCCCGTACCTGTGGGGCGGCGACGGGAAGGCCTGGCAGAACGGGCGGTTCGACTGCTCCGGGCTCACCAAGGCCGCGTTCGAGAGCGTGGGCATCATCCTGCCCCGGGTCGCCAACGACCAGTGGTACGCCGGACCGCACCCGTCGCGCGACCAGCTGCGTCCGGGGGACCTGGTGTTCTGGGCGACCGACCTGACCGATCCGCGGAGCATCCACCACGTCGGCATCTACGTGGGTGGCGGATACATGATCGACGCGCCGCACACCGGCGCGGTGATCCGGTACGACAAAATCGACACTCGGGAGTACATCGGCGCCACCCGGGTCACCTCGGACGGCGCCCAGGCGCTGCCGTCCCGCAACGAGGAGGACGGCCAGGTGATCGCCCCGAGCCGCCCCGGCGACCCGGCGCCGACGACCCCGGCCCCCGCCCAGGCACCGGCCGCGCCGGCCCCGAACGCGCCCACCCCGGCGGCGCAGGTGGCGGCCCAGGCCGCCCCGGCCGGCCGGCCCACCGCCGTCGCCGCGGGCGCCGGCACGACAGGTTCAGGTCAACTCCCCGCAAAGAACTGAGCCCCGTTCGTCCGCCGGGTGTGCGCGCGATGTGGACGCTGAGTCAAGTTTCCATAACCGCGCGTTTCCGTGGAACGCTGTACACCACTGATGACGTTGTGTCCGGTGGCCCCCCGTCAACCGTCCGGGACAGGACGGCGGCGGGCGGGCCACGGAGCGACGACCACAGCGACGACCAGGTGCAGCGGACCCAGAAGGAGGTGCGGCGTGTCGACGCCGCTTGCCGACACGACCAACCCCGACCTCGACCTGCTCTACGCGGTCAACGGCCTGGCCAGACACGCCCCGGCGGCGTTGGACCACCTGGTCTCCTGGATCGGCGAGTACGGCATCCTGATCGGCCTCGCCCTGCTGGGCCTGGTCGGCTGGCTCCAGGCCCGTCGGCGCCCGGACGCCCCGGTGGCGGTCGCCGGGCTGCTCTGGGCGCCGCTGTCGGTCGCCATCGCGGAGCTGGCCAACCTGCCGATCTCGGCGATCGTGGACCGCCCGCGACCCTTCGTGGACCACGCCGGCCTGGAGGTGCTGGTCGAGGGCAAGGCCGGCACCCACTCCTTCGTCAGCGACCACTCCACGATGTCGATGGGCATCGCGGTGGCGCTGTTCCTGGTGAACCGGCGGCTCGGCTGGATCGCCGGTGGCCTGGCCCTGCTGCAGGGCTTCTGCCGGATGTACATGGGCGTCCACTACCCGACCGACGTGATCGGCGGCTTCGCGCTCGCCACCGCGGTGGTGCTGCTGCTGGCGCCGATCGCGATGGCGGTGCTGGTGCCCCTCTGCCACGCGCTCGCCCGTACGCCGCTGGCCCCGCTGATCCGCGCCGAGCGCGGCCCCGGACGGGACGCCGGGCGGGGCGGCGGTCGTCCGGACGGGCGGGGCCGGCGCGGGGGCCGGGCCAGGAAGGCGGTCCGCTCCGAGGAGCAGCCGCGGGAGTCCGACCTCGCCGCATGAGCGCGAGCGCGAGCGCGGACGGCGGCCTACCCCGGATCCACCGCCTCGCCGGCGGCGAGGTGGTCGTCCGCCTCGCGCCGGGTGAGGTCGCGCGAGCGCCGGGCCGGGGAGTACCAGCCGCAGGAGCAGGTCGCGTAGCAGAAGGAGCCGCGTTCGCTGATCGCGACGCGGTGCTCGGGCATGCAGGTGCCGGGACCCGCCGGCAGCTCACTGTGCACGTGCTTCACCGTAACGCGCCGGACCGCCCGCGCGCGACGGGTGTGACGCACGGGACCGCGCCGGACCGCGCGTAACCCCTCGCCCGCCAACTCGTTTGCCCGGAAAGAGCTCTGCCCACCCGCTGACGGTGGCCGGCGGGGCAGTCGGGCCCGAGGGGGTTGTCGCGAGGATGAAGATGACCGACCAGCAGCGCACCGGCCGGACGGGCGGCCGCCCCGGGCGGCGGGTGCGTCCGGCGGCGGGTGCCGCCCTGCTCGCCGCCGTACTGGCCGGGGCCGCCGCCCTGACCGGCTGTTCACCGGACGCCGCCGTGGACGGTGCGGGCGACGCCGCGGCCGAGCAGCAGGTGAGCGCCGCCCCCGACCAGCAGTCCGCCGACCGGCTCTCCGCCGACCCGCTGACCGCGGTCCGCGGAGCCGCCGACATCACCGGCCGGTCGGGCTCCGCACACGCCGCCACCGAACTGGTGACCGAGTCCGCGGAGAAGAAGGCCGTCTTCACCGGCACCGGCGGCTACGACTACGTGAAGCGGATCGGCCGTCTGGAGGTGCAGGTGCCGCCGGGCGCCGCGACCACCGGCAAGATCGTCGAGGTGCTCCTGCCCGGCACGGTCTACCTGCAGAACAGCGGCGCCAAGGTGCCGGAGGGCAAGTGGGTCAAGCTGGACGTCCGTCAGCTGCCCGACGGCAACCTGGTCAGCGGCGGCGCCACCGACCCGTCCTCCGCCGCGGGCGCGCTGCGCGGCGCCCAGAAGGCCGAACTGGTCGGCACCGAGACGGTCGGCGGGACGGCGCTGAAGCACTACCGCGGCACCCTGGACCTCGCCAAGGCGGCCGACGCCACCGGCGGGCGCGGCGGCGACGGCCTGCGGATGGGGGCGCAGACCTTCACCGTGAAGGAGGTCCCCTACGACGTCTGGCTGGACGACCAGGGCCGGCTGCACAAGGTGGTCGAGGTCTTCACCTTCGCCGGGGTGGCCGGCTCCAAGGAGGCGAAGGACCAGGTGAAGGTGGTCTCGACCACCACGCTGAGCGACTTCGGCGCGCCGGTGGAGGCGGCCGAGCCGCCGGCCGCGGACATCTTCGCGATGAAGCCCGGAGAGAGCCCGAAGTAGCGCGCCGAAGCAGCGCGCCGAGGGGCTGGCGCGGGCGCCGCGGGCGCGGGCGCGAGGGGAGGCCGCCGCTCCGGGTGGGCCCGGAAGCCCCCGGGCCCACCCGTTTCGGCGGCGCCGAGATGGCCCGTCCGTGCCATGTGGACGGGCTCCGAAGTGCCTAGGCTGGACGTCGGGTGGCTGCCGCCCGGGCTGGCGAGGCGCTGAAGGGGTGGTGCAGGTGATGGCGTCCACGGGCGGTCGCAGCGGCGGCCACGACGACGCGGCCCTCGACGAGATCGAGCTGGCCGGCGAGCTGATGATCGCCGCTACGGCCAGCAGCGGCGACCGGCTGCCGACCGAGCGGATCGACGAGGTGCTGCTCGACCGGCCCGACGGCGGTCCGGTCGCCGGGCCGGTCCGGGTCCCGCAGGCCTCGCAGGTCCAGCAAGGCCTGGAGCGCCCGCAGGACCGCGAGGCCTAGACCGGGGTCAGCTGCGCAGCAGTCGGCCGATCGCCGCGGTGGCCTCGGCGACCTTGGCGTCCAGCTCGGTGCCGCCCTCCTCGGCCGCGGCCGCGACGCAGTGCCGCAGGTGCTCCTCCAGCAGCGAGAGCGCGAAGGACTGCAGCGCCTTGGTGCTGGCCGAGACCTGGGTGAGCACGTCGATGCAGTAGACGTCCTCGTCGACCATCCGCTGCAGGCCGCGGATCTGGCCCTCGATCCGGCGCAGTCGCTTGAGGTGCGCGTCCTTCTGGGCGCTGTACCCGTGCGGGCCGTGGCCGCCGTGGGCCCCGGGGCCGGCCTCGGCGTCCGGCGCCGTCGGGAGTGCAACGTGCTCGCCGTGCGGTTCCGCCCCGGGCGCCTGCTCCGGCTCGGTGCGCGCTTGCGTGGTGGTCATCGGCCCGCCTTCGTCTGAGTGCCTGGTGGCTGCGTCGGCCTCCAGTGTCCAACACCGGGGCCCTTCGTGGTGTTCCTCCGGCACGGCCGACCGCGAGCGGACGCGTCCGGCGCGGTTCCCCCGTCCGGGGAACACCCCGCTCTTCCCGCCGCACGGCAGGGGCAATCCGGGCGAGGTTCCGTCAGACTGGGGGCTCATGCCCGCACCTGTGGTGCGGATCGGATCCACTGCTGCGGCAGCCGAACGGAAGGGGAGGTTCCGGCTCCTCTTCGAGCACCCCGTTTGCGTGATGGCGCTCGGTTGCACCTAGCATCGTTCAGTCCCCTACCCCGCACATCGGAGATTTCCGTGCGTTTTAGCCTGACCCCGAAGGAGACGAGTTTCTACGACATGTTCGCCGCAGCCGCGGAGAACCTGGTCGTCGGCTCCAAGCTCCTGCTGGAACTGCTGGGATCAGACGTGTCGGCCCGCGCGGAGATCGTCGAGCGCATGCGCGCCGCCGAGCACGCCGGAGACGACACCACCCATGCGATCTTCCACCAGCTGAACTCGTCCTTCATCACGCCCTTCGACCGCGAGGACATCTACAACCTCGCCTCGTCGCTGGACGACATCATGGACTTCATGGAGGAGGCCGTCGACCTGGTCGTCCTCTACGACATCCAGACCCTGCCGAAGGGCATCGAGCAGCAGATCGAGGTCCTGGCGCGCGCCGCCGAGCTGACCGCCGAGGCGATGCCGAACCTGCGGAGCATGTCCAACCTGACCGAGTACTGGATCGAGGTCAACCGGCTGGAGAACCAGGCCGACCAGATCCACCGCAAGCTGCTCGCCCACCTCTTCTCCGGCCAGTACGAGGCCATCGAGGTGCTCAAGCTGAAGCAGGTCGTGGACGTCCTCGAACAGGCCGCGGACGCGTTCGAGCACGTCGCCAACACGGTGGAGACCATCGCGGTCAAGGAGTCCTGACCCCCGTGGACATGGCAGCACTCATCGCCGTCGTCGGTGTCGCGTTCTTCTTCACCTACACCAACGGCTTCCACGACTCGGCCAACGCGATCGCGACCTCGGTCTCCACCCGGGCGCTGACGCCCCGGGCGGCCCTGGCGATGGCCGCGGTGATGAACCTGGCGGGCGCCTTCCTGGGCAGCGGGGTGGCGCACACCGTCTCGCAGGGCATCATCGAGACCCCCACCGGCGACCGCGGCATGGCGATCCTGTTCGCCGCGCTGGTCGGCGCCATCGCCTGGAACCTGGTCACCTGGTACTTCGGCCTGCCGTCCTCCTCCTCGCACGCGCTGTTCGGCGGCATGGTGGGCGCGGCGCTGGCCGGCGGCACCGAGGTGATCTGGAGCGGCGTCATCGACAAGATCGTCATCCCGATGATCGTGTCGCCCGTGGTCGGCCTGGTCGGCGGCTTCCTGGTGATGCTGGCGATCCTCTGGCTCTTCCGGCGGGCCAACCCGCACCGGGCAAAGCGCAACTTCCGGGTCGCCCAGACGGCCTCGGCCGCCGCGATGGCGCTCGCGCACGGTCTGCAGGACGCGCAGAAGACCATGGGCATCGTGGTGATGGCCCTGGTCATCTCCGGCCACCAGACCCAGGGCGACCCGATCCCGGTCTGGGTGAAGATCTCCTGCGCGACGATGCTCTCGCTGGGCACCTACGCCGGCGGCTGGCGGATCATGCGGACCCTGGGCCGGAAGATCATCGAGCTGGACCCGCCGCAGGGCTTCGCGGCCGAGGCGACGGCCTCGACGGTCATGTACATCACCTCGTTCGTCTTCAAGGCGCCGATCTCCACCACCCATGTGATCACCTCCGCGATCATGGGCGCCGGCGCCACCAAGCGGATCCGCGCGGTGCGCTGGGGCGTCGCCAAGAACATCGTGCTCGGCTGGTTCATCACCATGCCGGCGGCCGCCGTCGTCGCCGCGCTGATGTACTGGTTCGTCCACCTGTTCTGGGGCTGACCGCGCGGCACGCCCGCGACGGTGTCGGACGCGACGGCGCCGGACGCGACGGCGCCGGACGCGACGGCGCCGGACGCGACAGGGCCCGCCCCCCACATCTCGGGGGGCGGGCCCTTTTCATGCCCCGCGGCGGCACCGCCATGCAGCACCACGGAGCAGCTTGTGGAGCACCGCCCGGACACCGGGCGGACCGGTCACCCGAAGCGGCCGGAGATGTAGTCCTCGGTCGCCTGCACGGACGGGTTGGAGAAGATCCGCTGGGTGTCGTCGAGCTCGACCAGCTTGCCCGGCTGGCCGACGCCGGCCAGGTTGAAGAAGGCGGTGCGGTCGCTGACGCGGGCCGCCTGCTGCATGTTGTGCGTCACGATGACGATGGTGAACTGGGCCTTCAGCTCGCCGATCAGGTCCTCGATGGCGAGGGTGGAGATCGGGTCGAGGGCGGAGCAGGGCTCGTCCATCAGCAGGACCTGCGGCTCGACCGCGATGGCGCGGGCGATGCACAGACGCTGCTGCTGGCCGCCGGAGAGGCCGGCGCCCGGCTTGCTCAGCCGGTCCTTGACCTCGTTCCAGAGGTTGGCGCCCTTGAGCGACTTCTCCACCACGCCGTCCAGCAGGGACTTCTTGCGCACGCCCGCGAGCTTCAGGCCGGCGACCACGTTGTCGTAGATCGACATGGTCGGGAACGGGTTGGGGCGCTGGAAGACCATGCCGACCGCGCGGCGGACGGCGACCGGGTCGACGCTGGAGCCGTACAGGTTCTCGTCGTCCAGGAGCACCTTGCCCTCGACGCGGGCGCCCGGGATCACCTCGTGCATCCGGTTGAGGGTCCGCAGGAAGGTGGACTTGCCGCAGCCGGAGGGACCGATGAAGGCCGTCACCGAGCGGGGTTCGATGGCCATCGAGATGTCCTCGATGGCCTTGGTGGAGCCGTAGTAGGCGGACAGTCCGCTGACGTCGATGCGCTTGGCCATGATCGTTCGTCTTCTCTCAGTCTTCGTCGTACGTCAGTCGGTCGCTCAGTGTCCGGCCTTGGGCGAGCGCCAGCGGGCGATGCCCCGGGCGATGAGGTTGAGCCCCATCACGAAGGCGATCAGCACGAGCGCGGCACCCCAGGCGCGGGCGTAGCCGAAGTCGTTGTTCACCACGGCGTACTGCTGCCAGATGTACATCGGCAGCGACTGCTGCGGTCCGTCGAACGGGTTGTTGTTGATGTAGGCGGCGCCGAAGACCAGCATCATCACCGGGGCGGTCTCACCCGTGATGCGGGCGACCGCGAGCATCACACCGGTGGTGATGCCGCCGATGGCGGTGGGGAGGACGATCCGCAGGATGGTCTTCCACTTCGGCACGCCGAGCGCGTACGACGCCTCGCGGAGCTCGTTCGGGACGAGCTTGAGCATCTCCTCGGTGGAGCGGACCACGACCGGCATCATCAGGATCGCCAGCGCGAGGCTGCCCGAGAAACCGGAGTAGTTGAAGCCGAGGGCGATGTTCCACAAGGACAGGATGAACAGACCGGCGACGATCGACGGGACACCCGTCATGACGTCGACGAAGAAGGTGACCGCCTTGGCGAGCGTGCCGCGACCGTACTCGACCAGGTAGACGGCGGTCAGCAGACCGATCGGGGCCGCCATCAGGGTGGCCAGGCCGACCTGCTCCAGCGTGCCGATCAGCGCGTGGTAGATGCCGCCGCCGGGGCCGGCCGACCGCACGCCCATCATCGAGTGCGTCAGGAAGTTTCCGTCCACGACGCTCGCGCCCTGCTGGATCGTGTAGACGGTCAGCGAGAGCAGCGGCACGACGGCCAGGATGAAGGCGACCCAGACCACCGAGGTGGCGAGCCGGTCCTTGGCCTGGCGGCGGCCCTCGACCTGGGCCGAGAGCACGTAGCTGATGACGACGAAGAGGATCGCGGAGATCAGGCCCCACTGGAGCTTGCTCTCCAGCCCGCCGACCATGCCGATGCCGACGCCGAGGACGATCGAGCCGGCGGCCACCGCGGCCGGGGTCCACTTCGGCAGCCGGTTGGCGGTCAGCGGACGGCCCACCGGACGGGCGTCCGCCGGAACCGAGGTCGTAGCGGCGCTCATGCGTTGGCCCCCGAGTACTCCTTGCGGCGGGCGACGATCAGCCGCGCGGCACCGTTCACCAGCAGGGTGATCACGAACAGGACGAGGCCGGAGGCCATCAGCGCGTCCCGGCCGAAGGGCTGGGCCTCGTTGAACTTCAGCGCGATGTTCTGCGCGAAGGTGCCGCCGCCCGGGTCCAGCAGGTGCAGCGAGAGCACGTTGCTGGAGGAGAGCACGACGGCGACCGCGATGGTCTCGCCGAGCGCGCGGCCGAGGCCGAGCATCGAGGCCGAGATGATGCCGGGGCGGCCGAACGGCAGCACCGCAGTGCGGATCATCTCCCAGCGGGTCGCGCCGAGGGCGAGCGCCGCCTCCTCGTGCATCCGCGGCACCTGCCGGAAGACCTCACGGCTGACCGCGGTGATGATCGGCAGGACCATGATCGCCAGCAGGATGCCGACGGTGAACAGGTTGCGCGGCGTGGTGCCGGTGCGGGACTGGTCGAAGATGTACGTCCAGCCGAGGTACTCGTCCAGCCAGCTGTTCAGGCCGCTGAGGTGCGGCACCAGGAAGAGCGCGCCCCACAGGCCGTAGATGATGCTGGGCACGGCCGCCAGCAGGTCCACCAGGTAGGCGAACGGCTGGGCGATCCGGCGCGGCGCGTAGTGGGAGATGAACAGCGCGATCCCGATGGCCACCGGGACGGCGATCAGCATCGCGATCAGCGCGCTGACGATGGTGCCGAACGCCAGGACGGCGATGCCGAAGACCGGCTCCGGGGCGTCCGGCGTCCACTCGAAGGTGGTGAGGAAGTTGCCCTCGTTCTTGCTCAGCGCGATGGCCGAGCGCCAGGTCAGGAAGCCCGCGATGGCGGCCATGACCACCAGCAGCAGGATGCCCGACCCGCGGGACAGGTTCATGAAGATCTTGTCGCCGACCCGGCTGTCGCGCGGGCGGCGTTCCCTGCCCCGCGGGGCGGCAGGGGTGGATGAAGTCATTGGTCTACTCCGGTCTGGTGGTGCCGCTGCCCCGAGGGGGCGGCACCCTGGCGGCGGTGCCCCGGACGTGGTGCTTTTTCGTCGGTACTTCCCACTGGGGCGGCCCCGGCCCCCCTCGTTCACGGGGCCGCCCCAGCGGAGGTCCTACTGGGTCAGGCGAGCGAGCCGATGACGGTGTTCACCTTGTCGGTCAGCGACTTCGGCAGCGGAACGTAGCCCGCCTCGCCGATCGCCTTCTGGCCCGCGTCGCTGGCGGTGTACGCCAGGAAGGCCTTCAGGGTGTCGAGGGTGTCGGCCTTGTTGCCCTTGTCGCAGGCGATCTCGTAGGTGACCAGGACCAGCGGGTAGGAGCCCTCTTCCTTGGTCGCGTAGTCGAGGGTCAGCGCGAGGTCGCTGCTGTTGGTGCCGGCGATCTGCGCCTTGGCGAAGGTGTTGGCGGCGTTGGCGGCGGTGGCCTCGACCGGCTTGGCGGCGCCGGTGTTGATGGCGGCGCTCTTCAGGTTGTTGGTCTGGGCGAAGGACAGCTCGGCGTAGCTGATCGAGTTCTTGACCTGCTTCACCTGGGCCGCGACACCGGCCGAGCCGTTGGCGCCCTGGCCGCCCTTGCCCGCCCAGGCCTTGCTGGCCGGGTAGGCCCAGGCGCCGCCCGAGGTCTTGGCGAAGTACTTGGTCAGGTTCTCGGTGGTGCCCGAGTCGTCGGTGCGGTGGAAGGCCTGGATGTCGGCGTCCGGCAGCTTGGCGCCCGGGTTCAGGGCGGCGATGGCCGGGTCGTTCCACTTGATGATCTGCGAGTCGAAGATCTTCGCGATGGTCGGGGCGTCCAGGACCAGGTTGTCCACGCCGTCCACGTTGTAGACGATCGAGATCAGGCCCGCGACGAGCGGCAGGTTGATGCCCTGGCCACCGGTGCAGACGGCCTTGCTGGCCTCGACCTCGGCCGGCTTCAGCGCCGAGTCCGAGCCGGCGAACTGGATCTTGCCCTGGTTGAACTGCTGGACACCGGCACCGGAGCCGCCGCCGCCGTAGTTGACGGTGGCACCCTTGCAGGCCGCCTCGAAGTTGTTCTTCAGGACGTCGATCGCGTTGCCCTGCGCGGTGGAGCCTGCGGCGACCAGCGCGGTGGGCTTCGAGCCACAGTTGATCGCGGCGGGGGCCGCGGCGCCGCTGGAACCCGCCGGGGCGGCGTTGGTGTTGTTCTCGTCCGAGCCGCACGCGGCGAGCGACAGCGAGCCAACGAGCGCCATGGCACCGATCGCGAGGGCCTTGGAGCGGCCGTTCCGCTGGAGCTTCACAGGGTGTCCCTTTCTGTGGCATTGCCCGGCACGAGCCCTGCCGAGCAGGGCGAAGCACGGGTTTTGCTGAGGTCCGGGGCCCGTTCGGCCCGCCGGTGCTACCGAAGTTAGGCCGGGTAGGTGACGCGTCAGCCGGTCGGAAGTGAACGGGGAGTGAACCTCGAACGGATGACAGGAAACTACGTCAGGTAGTAACGGTTGCGTCACGGCAAGAGCGCAGGGAGATCACTTCCACTGTTCCTTCACGTCTCCCGGCCCCGCAACCGCACCGGCCTGGCGCCCAGCAGTTCGAGCAGCGCGTCGACCAGCAGCCGGTCCTGCTCCCGGCTCAACCGCGCCCGCGCCTTCCCCGCCGGCAGCCACTCCAGGCGGTCCACCTCCCGGCTCGGCCGGAACCCGCCGGTCGTCGGCACCGCCGCCCAGTACCGGACCTCCTTCGGGCGCCCCTGCGCCACGTAGTGCTGGGTCGGCAGCTCGGGCCCCAGCACGCAGCAGAACCCCGTTTCCTCCCGCACCTCGCGCAGCGCCGCCCCGACCACGTCCTCGCCGGGGTGCAGCTTCCCCTTCGGCAGGCTCCAGTCGTCGTACTTCGGCCGGTGGATCACCGCGATCCGCGGCCGGCCCAGCGCACCGCTCTTCTTCGGGCGCCCCGGCAGCCAGAGCACCGCCCCTGCCGCCAGCACCACCGGCCCGCCGTACACCGTCCGGTCGGACCCCGCCCGGCCGGACGCCGCCCGGCCGACCGGCCGCTCCCCCGCGCGCCGGCCGTCCTCCGGCAGCGGCCGCCCGCCCACCTCAGACCGTCCGCGATTCCGCCGCCGCCCCCCAGCCCTCGGCCGGGGGCAGCTCCAGCCACGCCTCCGTACCCGGCGGCAGCTCCGGCCACCGCCGCCCGAAGGCGTACCGCGCCGCCTCCACCTCCAGCCGCTGGTCCGCATGCACCACGCCCAGCACGTACGCCGTCGCCGGGGTGATCCGCGGCGTGCGCGCCGCCGTCGCCGCCGTCACCGCAGCCTCCGACGCCTCCTGGTGCCGCAGCAGCACCCGGTCCAGCTCGTCCAGCACCGCCGACGGCCGCCCGCACACCTCCAGCGCGTACCGGGCCCGCTTCACCAGCCCCCTCGTCCGGTGCCACGGCGCGTCGTCCGCCGCCAGCGCCGCGTCCGCGTCCAGCGCGCCCCGCGCACTCGGCACCGACCCCAGCCGGCGCAGCCCGTCCCCGCCGTACGGCGTCGACGCCCGCTGCAACGGCAGTTGCTGGGCGCTCGCCGCCAGCGCCCCGAACGCGGCCGCCGCCTGCGGCACCAGCACCGCCCCCGCCCGGCCGTCCGCCGACTCCGCCAGCGGCGCCTCCGCCACCAGCAGCGTCATCCGGTCCGCCAGCGCGTGCAGCCGAGCCGAGCGCAGCTCCTGCAGCACCGTCGAGTGCGCCCTGGTCCGGGCCAGGGTCAGCTGCCGGTCGAGCAGCGCCCGCGCCTTCGGCGCCCCCGCGTGGCCGGCCAGCATGCCCGGCCCCTCCGCCTCGCTGCCGCTCAGCCCGTCCAGCGCCCCCAGCAACCGGGCCGACCGCCGCACGTACCCCGGCTCCAGCGCCAGCAGGTTCAGCAGCCACGCCAGCTCGGTCCGCGACTCCTGCGCCCAGACCGGCTCGAACGAGGCGGAGAAGGTGGTCAGCAGCCCGCTGATCCGCCGCACCGCCCGCAGCAGGTCCGCCGTGCCCTCCGACGGGACCACGGACGCACCCGGTCTCGCACCGACCTCGCCCACCGCCAGCGGCAGAGCGCGCAGGAACGCGCCCGCCAGGGCGGTGAGATGGCTGGAGAGGATGTCCCCGGCGGTCGCGGTGGAGGCCGCCTGGGCCGTCATCGGCGCATCGGTCATGGCTAGGTAGATCCCCGTTCCCCCGGGGCCGTCCCCGGGGCTGGTGGCCGACCGCTCAGCGGGTCCCTACCGCTCAGCGGCTCGCGTCGGTGGGTCGCGCGGTCGCGTCGTCGAGTCTCGTCCCGTCGTGTCCCCCGGCGGCGGGGCCCGCACCGGTCGGTACGGTGCGGGCCCGCCGCGCGGCGTCGCGGCTCACGTCGGCACGTCTGGCGTCGTCACGTCTGGCGTCAGCGGGGTCGTGGCGGCGACCGGCGGTCATCGGGCGGTGGCGGCCCGACGGCGCTGACGCGAGTCGATGAGCAGGTCCTGGACGTGGCGCAACGCCTTGCCGTCGCCGCCCTGGGCGTGCCGGGTCCAGGCCCCCTCCGCCCCCAGGTGCCAGGACTCCGTCTCGTCCGACATCCCGAGGTCGAGCAGCCCGGACAGCTCGGCCCGGTGCGCCGGGTCGGTGATCCGCAGCAGCGCCTCGATCCGGCGGTCCAGGTTGCGGTGCATCATGTCGGCGCTGCCGATCCACACCTCCGGATCGCCGTTGTTGCCGAAGACGAAGATCCGCGAGTGCTCCAGGAAGCGCCCCAGGATGCTGCGCACCCGGATGTTCTCGCTCAGCCCCGGCACCCCCGGCCGGATCGCGCAGATGCCGCGCACCCACACGTCCACCGGCACCCCGGCCTGCGAGGCCCGGTACAGCGCGTCGATCACGGCCTCGTCGACGATCGAGTTGACCTTGAGCTTCACGTGCGCCGCACGGCCGGCCCGGTGGTTGGCGATCTCGTTGTGGATCCGCGCCACCAGGCCGTCGCGCAGTCCGCGCGGGGCGGTCAGCAGCCGGCGGTAGGACTCCCGGCGCGAGTAGCCGGAGAGCCGGTTGAAGAGGTCCGAGAGGTCCGCGCCGACCTGCGGGTCCGAGGTCAGCAGGCCGAGGTCCTCGTACAGCCGGGCCGTCTTCGGGTGGTAGTTGCCGGTGCCGACGTGCGAGTACCGGCGCAGGGTGTCGCCCTCCTGCCGGACCACCAGCGACAGCTTGCAGTGCGTCTTCAGCCCGACCAGGCCGTAGACCACGTGGCAGCCGGCCTCCTCCAGCTTGCGGGCCCACTTGATGTTGGCCTGCTCGTCGAAACGCGCCTTGATCTCGACCAGCACCAGCACCTGCTTGCCGGACTCCGCCGCGTCGATCAGCGCGTCGACGATGGGCGAATCGCCTGAGGTCCGGTACAGCGTCTGCTTGATCGCCAGCACGTCGGGATCGGCCGCGGCCTGCTCCAGGAAGGCCTGCACCGAGGTGGAGAAGCTGTCGTACGGGTGGTGCAGCAGCACGTCCCGCTCGCGCATCGCGGCGAAGATGTCCGGCTGCGACGCCGACTCGACGTCGGTCAGGCCGCGCGCGGTGCCCGCCACGAACTTCGGGTACTTCAGCTCCGGCCGGTCCAGCCCGGCGATGCCGAACAGCCCCGTGAGGTCCAGCGGGCCGGGCAGCGGGAAGACCTCCGCCTCGGTGATGTTCAGCTCCCGCACCAGCAGGTCCAGGATGTAGGGGTCGATCGACTCCTCGACCTCCAGCCGCACCGGCGGGCCGAAGCGCCGCCGCATCAGCTCCTTCTCCAGGGCCTTGAGGATGTTCTCGGTGTCGTCCTCCTCCACCTCCAGGTCCTCGTTGCGGGTGACCCGGAAGGCGTGGTGGGCGAGCACCTCCATGCCCGGGAAGAGCTCCTCCAGATGCGCCCCCATGACGTCCTCCAGCGGCACGTACCGCTGCGGGGAGGCCTCCAGGAAGCGCGCCAGCGACTGCGGCACCTTCACTCTGGCGAAGTGCTTGTGCCCGGAGACCGGGTTGCGCACCACGACCGCCAGGTTGAGGGAGAGTCCCGATATGTAGGGGAAGGGGTGCGCCGGGTCCACCGCCAGCGGGGTGAGGACCGGGAAGATCTTCTGCCGGAACAGGGTGTGCAGCCGCGCCTGCTCCTTCTCCGCCAGCTCGGACCAGCGGACCACCTCGATCCCCTCGGCGGCGAGGTCCGGCAGCACCTCCTGCTGGAACGCGGCGGCGTGGCGGGCCATCAGCTCGCGCGAGCGGGTCCAGATGAGGTCCAGCACCTCGCGGGGCTGGAGCCCGGACGCGCTGCGCTGGGCGACACCGGTGGCGATCCGCCGCTTGAGGCCGGCCACCCGGACCATGAAGAACTCGTCGAGGTTGCTCGCGAAGATCGCCAGGAACTTGGCGCGTTCCAGGAGCGGTATCCCCGGATCCTCCGCCAGTTCGAGCACGCGTTCGTTGAACGCCAGCCAGCTGCGCTCGCGGTCCAGGAAACGGCCCTGCGGCAGCTCCTCAAGGTCCTGCTCATCGGTGACCGTCAACTCCGGCGGTATCCCGAGCGCGCTGGACATCCGCGCGGGCGGGGACAGCGGGGCAGGGACGGGGCGGGGGATGCTCATGGGCTCCAGCTCCTCCAGCAGGACGGCGTCCGGACGCGAAATGCTTTTCGGGCCGTCGCCCTCGCCCATCACCAACGCCCAACCACCCGGCGCGGTCGTCACAGAACCGGTCGGCACGTGCCGACCGATGCTGCACGAGCGAGACACTACGGACTTCATCCTGTGATCTTCGCGGCATTAATTGAATCCACGGTAAACACCGCATGGCCAGGAGGAAAGCTGAGGCGGTCAGGGCCGGGGCGACAGGCGCACGCCCGTTGCCCCGGCCCCGTTTCCTCCGCTAGGCGGCGCCGGAGCGTGCTGTTCTCATGGTCACCCTCGGTCACCGGGACCCGGTCACCGGGAATTCTTCCCCTCGACGTCCGCGCGATACATCAGATCGACTTCGTGGACGGTGAATCCGAGCCTTTCGTACACCCGCACCGCCGCCGGATTGTCCGCGTCGACGTACAGCAGAACGGTGTCCAGACCGCGCTCGCCGGCGGCGGTGTCACCGCCCGTCAGGTGGTGCAGGCCGGCCGCGGTCAACGCCCGGCCGAGGCCGCTGCCCTGCTCCGCCGGATCGACGCCCACCACGTACACCTCGCCGAGCGCCGGCTCGGCCGCGGTCGCCGGGTGCACCTTGGTCCAGTGGAAGCCGACCGGCTTGCCGTCCCGGGTGGCGATGAAGAAGCCGGCCGGGTCGAACCACGGCTCGGCCAACCGGTCCGCGAGATCACGCTCGGTCCAGGAGCCCTGCTCCGGGTGGTGGGCGAAGGCGAGAGAGTTCAGCCGGAGCCACTCCGCGTCGTCCTCTCCGGGCCGGAACGTCCGCAGTTCGATCCCGTCCGGGAGCGGGACTGCCTCGGTCTGTGGCCCGGTGCGGCGCATCTGCCGCAGCTCGCGGACCAACTCGGCCCCGTACCGCTCGGCCAGGTGCCGGGCCGCCGGATGTCCGCCGTGCACCCAGAAGTCGACGTGCGGTCGGCCGGCCCGGCCGGCCTCGGCGAGCACGGCGTCCACGAGGGGCCGCCCGAAGCCCCGCCCGCGGGCGGCCGGCGCCACGACGAGTTCGGCGGCCGGGTTGGCGTCGCCGCTCGCCGGGACCTCCAGCTGGCCGTAGCCGACGGTGTCGGTACCGGTGCCAGTGCCGGTGCCGGTCGCTGCGAGGAAGTGGGTCACCCCGGTCCGCGCCGTCTCCGAGGAGCGCAGGCGAAGCCGCCCCTGCTCGGACACGGCCTCCCGGCCGTCCGCGGCCTGGGCGTCCGCCAGGACCCGCAGGGCCGCGTCCCGCTGTGCCGGCCGCAGTACGTCGGAGGCGAGGACCGTGATCGCGTCGCCCGTTGTTGCCGTTCCATCGTCCATGCCCCGACGATACGTCAGCGGTGAACGCAAAGAACCCCCGCCGGAATACCGGCGGGGGTTCTTCTCAAAATTTGTTCGGCGGCGTCCTACTCTCCCACAGGGTCCCCCCTGCAGTACCATCGGCGCTGTGAGGCTTAGCTTCCGGGTTCGGAATGTAACCGGGCGT
>NZ_JBIBHU010000031.1:0-103861 GCF_042957205.1 Kitasatospora sp. NPDC008115
CGCGGTGGAGATCCCCAAGTCGCATGGCGGGGGCACGAGAGTTTTGGGCGTGCCGACCGTCGCCGACCGGATCGCGCAAACGGTCGTGGCTAAGGAGCTGGAACAGAAGGTCGAGCCGATCTTCCATCCGGACTCCTACGGCTACCGGCCGAAGCGGTCTGCGCTGGACGCGGTAGGGGCCTGTCGGCAGCGCTGTTGGAAGAACGACTGGGTGATCGATCTGGACATCCGGAAGTTCTTCGACTCCGTGCCCTGGGACCTGATCGTCAAGGCGGTGCAGGCGAACACCGACCGGCCGTGGGTGGTGCTGTATGTGAAGCGGTGGCTCAGTGCGCCGCTGGCACTGCCCAACGGGACCTTTCAGCGGCGAGACCGAGGAACCCCGCAAGGATCATCGGTGTCGCCCGTCCTGGCCAATCTGTTTCTGCACTATGCGTTCGACGCCTGGATGGTCCGGGAGTTCCCCGCCATCGGGTTCGAGCGATACGTGGACGATGCGGTGGTTCACTGCGTCTCCGAGGCCCAGGCGCGAATGGTGCTGACGGCGATCGAGGAACGGATGGCCGAGGTCGGCCTGGAACTGCACCCGGACAAGACTCGGATCGTCTACTGCAAGGACGGAACACGACGGGGCTCGTATGAGCACACGGCGTTCACGTTCCTGGGGTTCACGTTCCGGGCGCGCGGGGTGCGGATGAAGACGGGGAACATGTTCCTCGGCTTCAACCCGGCGGTCAGCAAGGACGCCATGAAGATGATGAGTGCGCGGGTGCGGTCCTGGCGACTTCACCAGCACGTCAACCTTTCCGAAACGGATCTCGCACGGTGGATCAACCCGGTCGTGTGGGGTTGGATGAACTACTACGGCGCCTTCTACCGGTCGGCGCTGTATCCCCTCCTGGCCCGCATCAATGCCTACGTGATGCGGTGGTCGCAGAGCAAGTACAAACGGTTGCGGGGCCGGAAGAAGGCTCAGATCGCCTGGGAGCAGGCCGTGAAACTGCGGCCCCGCTTCTTCGCACACTGGGTCTGGATGAACACGGTTCCGCGGTCCAGGTGACCAGGACGACAAGAGCCCGGTGAACCGAGAGGTTCACGCCGGGATCTGTGGGAGCCCCGGGGTGAGATTCCCCGGGGCCACCCGACCAAACGATCTTGACGGGCGGGCGCTTCTGCCACTCGATCTTGATCGGCAGCGGGGGTGGTCAGCCGCAGGGAGCCGAATCGCCTGTCAGAACCGGGGCATACGCTGCCGTCGAAGACGCAGTCGGCGAGAAGGGGGCCAGGATGGCACTGACGCTGGATGAAGCCGCGGCGCAGCTCGGTCACCGGCTATCCCCCAAGCGGCGTTCCGCCGCCTCGCGCTTGCGCCGGCTCGCCGACCCGGCCGCGGGCCCGGCGCTGCTGGAGGCCCTCCGACGGGAGGTTCGCGACGCCCGTACATGGGAGACCCAGTACCAGATCGTCATGGCCCTCGGCATGTGCGGCCGGTAGCGTGCTTGCCGTGCCCGCCGAGAAGAAGACGCCAACCTGCCCCACGTGCGACCGGCCCCTCACGGGGCTCGCCATGGCTCTCTTCAAGCGGGACGACGACGGCAAGCGCACATGCCGCGCTGTCTGGGGCTGTCCCCTGGGCCACGTCTGGTGGCAATGGGCCGACCGCCCTCATCTCGCCCTCGAAGCCTGTCCCCGTCCCGACCTCTTCACCTGAACACGGCCCCAGCAGAGCCGGACGCGGCGACGGCCAGGGCGGCCCGGACCGCGGCGAGGCGGCCACCCAGGCAGACACGCGTACCGCCCGGACAGGACCGCCGAGCCGGGCGCGGCGGGACCGGCCTGGCGGCCGATCAGGACGGTCGGGCCGAAGGACGGCTGTCAGGGGCCCGGAAGCCGCCCGAACAGCGTGACCGGCACGTGGGCACCGACTGGGCCGCCAGGGCGCAGCGGTGCGGTGGGGGGAGGCACGGCACCGCGCCCTCGACGGACCCGGGGGCCAGGACGCCGACACGGTGCGGGCGCAGCAGCGGGCAGGCGGAGGCCGGGCGGGCCAGGGAACCACCGAACGACGCCAACCCCGAACAGGCGAAGAACTACCACCCCTGACCACCCCGTGACGCTCCATCCCGGGATCCGCGCGCGCTCGACGGACAACCGTCTGCCGACCTCACCACACAGGTGCAGGCCGACCTCGCCAGGATCGGCATCCCCATGCACCTCGACCACGGCGACGGCCGCGACACCCACCCCGGCGGCATGGGCGCCGACGTCAGCGAGAAGAACCTCATCCTCTGCCGGGACCGGCCCGAGCAAGAACGCGTCGGACCCGACGCCACCGACCCCTACGACGAGAACGAACCCGCCGTCGTCCAGCACGCCGCACACGCGCTCACCGCCGCCGTCGCCAGCGCCCTCACCGGCTTCGGCCACCACGTCCGCCCCGACACTCCTCATCACACCCCCACGCCGGACCGGTGACCCACACCCCGGCCCGCTCAGCACTGCGCAGCACGGCGGGCAGGCCGGCACGCAGCAGCCCGCCATCGGCATCCCGGAGAAGCAGGCCGTGGGGGCGTTCCCGCCCGCACGGACGCCTCGACCGGCGCGCGGGGCACGTCGCGCTCGCCGCGTCGGGCGACGATGTCCTTGAGGTGCTGCCACAGTCGGCAGCACCGCGGAGCGCAGCGCCGCCAGGATCAAGGCGTGTGAGGGGCAGCCCGGGGTGGCCGCCACCCCGGTGATCACCTTGGTCGCGCAGTCGATGAGCCAGGTGACGTACGGGCGTACCAGCCGGCCGTCGGCGACGACGCGCAGCGGGGCCTGGACGTGGTCGCCCTCCCGGGTGTGGTTGCGTCACGTTGGGGGTCGTTTCTCAAGCCCAGGGCATCCGCCCCGGCCGGCCGGAGCCCTACACCGCCACGACCCCCGCCTCGTACGCCGCGATCACCAGTTGGGCTCGGTCCCTGGCCCCCAATTTGGCCAGGAGGCGGCCGATGTGGGTCTTCACCGTGCCCATGCTCAGGTGGAGATGCGTCGCGATCTCGTCGTTCGCCAGCCCACGGGCGATCAGTTCGAGAACCTCCCGTTCCCGCTCCGTCACCCCGATCAGGGTGTTGGCGGCCCGTTGGGCGGGTTCGGGGCGGCGCGTGAACTCCTCGATCAGCCGACGGGTCACCGAGGGCGCGAGGAGCGACTCCCCGGAGGCCACCACGTGGATGGCTGCCAGCACGTCGGCGGGCGGTGCGTCCTTGAGGAGGAAGCCTGCCGCGCCCGCCCGCAGCGCGGCGTAGACGTATTCGTCGAGGTCGAAGGTGGTCAGCATCAGCACCCGTACGCCGGCGGTCTCCGGGGAGCCGCAGATCCGCCGGGTCGCCTCGATGCCGTCCATGACGGGCATCCGGACGTCCATCAGCACCACGTCCGGGCGGTGGATCCGGGCCAGCTCCACCGCCTCGGCGCCGTCGCCGGCCTCACCGACCGCGGTGAGGCCGGGCTCGTTCTCGACGAGGATGCGGAAGCTGCCCCGCAGCAACACCTGGTCGTCGACGACGAGTACGCGGATCGCGGCATCGTTCACTTGCTCCCCCTGGCGCCGTCCCGTGGCAGGCGGACAGCGACCGCGAACCCCCCTTCGGGGCGCGGGCCCGCCCTGAACGTTCCGCCGTACATCATCACCCGTTCCCGCATGCCGACCAAGCCGTGGCCGCCCACCGGCAGCCCGCCACCGCCGCGGCCGTCGTCGGTGACGTCTATCCGCACCTCGCGCGGGTTCGCCTCGACGTCCACCCAGCAACGGGCGGGCGCCGCGTGCTTGACCGCGTTGGTGAGGCTCTCCTGGACGATGCGGTGCACGGCGAGGGCGATACCTGCGGGCAGCTCGCCCGACACCCGGAGCGTCAACTCCACGGACAGGCCCGACTGCTGGGCCTGCTCGGCGAGGAGCGGAAGTTCGTCCACACCGGGCGCGGGGCCGAGTGCGGCATCCCCCGGCCTCGCGGCGGTGTCGGCGCGCAGCAGGCCGAGCGTGCGGCGCATCTCGGTCATGGCCGCGCGGCTCGTCCGCTCGATGACCCGCAGCGCGTCGAGCGCCTCCTGCGGGCGGGTCGGGGCGACGTGCCCGGCGACGCCCGCCTTGACCGCGATCAGGCTGAGGCTGTGCGACACGATGTCGTGCAACTCCCGCGCGATGCGCAGCCGTTCGTCGACAACGACCTGTTCGGTTCGGCGCCTGGCCCGCTCCTGGTCCCGGGCCCGGCCCTGGCGTACGGAGAAGCCCGCTGCCCAGCCGCTGCCCAGGATCAGCCACACCATGGCGGCGACACCGGTCGCACCGCTCCAGGTCTCAGCGGGCGTGAGCACGGCTTCCCCGGTCAGGACAGCGGCCGCCGATCCGGCAAGTGCCAGGGCCAGTACGGGTGCAGAGCGACGCGGCGGCTCGGCGAGGGCGACCAGGTACAGGGTGAGGCCGACGGCGAGGTAGGGCTCGCGGGTGAGGTCGAGGAGCGTGGCGGCCGCGACTGCGACGAGCGCGGCGGCAGCGGCCGGGATCGGCCACCGCCGCCGTACCGCGACCGGCGCTCCGACCGCCACGGCCACCACCCAGCCCGCCCACACCGGACCGGTGTAGGCGGGCTGGGTGTCACTGCCCGCCATGCGGGCGAAGCCGAGGTAGGCGGCCGCCAGGAGGATCGCCGCGGCCAGATCGAGCGCGAGCAGCCGACCGCCGCGCACCCACCGCGGGAAACTCATGGGCCCGACCATACAAGGTCAACCCGCCTGGCCGAGGAGGGCCATCGCCGCCACCGCGCCGGCGACCAGGCCGCTCCAGCACAGGGCCGCGGCGCGGCGGGGCGCCGGGCCGTCCCGCAGGACGCTGACGCCCAGCGGGACGAGCGCGAGGCACAGCCCGGCGACCGCGACGACCGACAGGGGCGTGGTGCCCTTGAGTACGCCGAGCGGCAGCGCGGTGGCCGCCGCGAGAGCGACAGCCCGGACCGGGCCGAGCACGCGGGCCCGCCAGGCGCCGGCTGCCAGCAGGATCCAGCCTCCCATGATCGCGGCATTGAGGACGCTGAAGACGTGGAAGGCACCGTAGACCTCGTCCACGAAGCGGGTGGCCGCCTCGGCGCCCTGCCGGTCCGCGAACTGGAAGGCCAGGTGGTCCACTCCCGCGTGGAACGTCCGGGCGAACAGCCCGAGAATCGCGAACACTCCACCCCACAGCGCCAGTCCCGGCCGGATCCCCCCGATCCGGGCCGCGAGCACGGCGACACCTGGCCACAGCAGTACGGTGCCGGCGGCGAAGGCACCGTAGGAAGCGGCCATCAGCCCAGGGTGCTCGGCGCGGGCGGCGAGTTGCCCGGGAAAGAAGAAGTCGAAGGGCCACCGCAGCAGTACGCCGGTGGTCAGCAGCAGCGGGCCCAGCACAAGGGAGACCCCGCCGACCCACCGCCCGGGAAACGGCGCTTCACCGGCCCACTCCACCGGCAGAACGGACACGGTCTTGCGCATGGGAGATGCGCTCTGCGTTGTCGTCATGCCGTAGACGATCCCGGGACGGGGCCCACCCCCGCGTCGGAGCGGAGCCCGGTTTCCGGCATCGGCCACAAGTCCGACCCGACACCGTCCCACCCACCACACATCAGACCCTGGTCGGACAACTGAGGGACAGCCCGGCCTCCATGAGGCAGAGATCCCGCCCGATCACAGGGATCGGGCGGGATCTCGTGACCGTTCACGAGCCGGACTCGTGAACAGTCGTACGGGACGGCGTGGAGGGAGTTCACCCTGCCCGCGCCGGGCCGGGCGGGTGCCGGCCAGGGGCGGCTACTTCGGATGCGGCGGGGGGAACGAGGTGCGTGGCGATCAGGTCGGCGATCTCCGTGTCCCAGCCGTCGGGGAGTCCTGCGCTGCCGAACCCGGCCACGCCGAGGTAGGCGAAGATCCGCTGGTCGGTGAGCACTCCGAGGTTTCCCAGCCGGCCGGCGGGGTGGCGGCGCGTGTTGTGCACGCGGGGCTCGGCGACTGCTGCCCGGATCATCACGTCCCGGAGCTGGTCGGCTGCGGAGTCGGCCTTGACCACCACGCCGTCGATGCCGGACGGCAGGGCGGAGCGCAGCGCGGCGATCTCCTCGATCCGCTGCTGGGCCTCCTCCGGCGTGGCGCAGCGCACCGGGTGGGCGGCGGCGGTGGTGGCCCTCAGCGCGGGCGGGCGCTCCAGCGGGGCGGCGTGGTCGAGGTCGTCGGCGCCGATGGCGGCGTAGGCGAAGAAGGTCGGCTCGATGCGGTACGGGCGGTCCTTGGCGCGCAGGGTGTCGGCGGCGCCGTTGCGCGGGTCGGCGAAGGGGGTGGCGCCGTGGGCGGTGCGCACCTCGTTGGCGTGCTCGAACTGCTGCCGGGTGAGCAGGACCTCAGCGCCTGCTGCGCAGCGCCGGAGCCGTGCGCAGCACGATTGTCCCCGCTGTGCAGCAGGTTGTCCCGCACTGCGCAGGCGCACGGCGTGCTGCACAGGGAAGGGGGCGTACTGCCCGGCGCTGTACGCGGTGCGTGCGCGTCCTGCCGGGCCGGTGCGCGCAACCGGCCCCAGGAGCCGCCTGGCCGAGGCCTGCGGCGGTCGCGTCTGCGTCCCCATCGCACCGCACCGACCTGCGGCGTCGCACCCGGCCCGGCCCCGCGCACCCGCTGGTTGCGCCGGCCGCCGCCGTCGCAGCATCACCGCGAGCTGCACGGGGGCAGCAGCACGCCCGGGGTGCAGCAGGGGTGGCCTTGCTGCACCCGCTGCTGCCCGTGACCGGCCGGGCCCCGCAACGTTGCACTGGTATGACGTCCTCTCCGCTGTCCGCGCCGCCGCTGCACTCCGGCCCCTTCGACAGGTTCGAGGCCCCCAACGGCGAGGGCCAGGCGCAGCGCGCGGCCGCGTCGACCGCGCTGCGGCGGGCCGCCGGCGCGGGGAAGGCGGCGGCCGTGTGGGTGCGTGAGCCGGCCGGCCGCCAGGGCGAGGAGGGCCACGCCCGGGCGTTGGAGCGGGTGGCCGAGGCGGGCGTCCGGGCGAGCGGGCGCGAGATCGTCCCCGGCGGCGACGGCGTGCCGGCCGAGGAGTTGCGCTACACGCTGGCGGCGGACGTGGTGCTCGGCGCCTCGCACACCACCGTCGCCCTGCCCGAGCTTCACCCGGGCGAGCGGATGCCGCTGATCACCGTCTGCGCGGTCGCCGCCGCCCTCCCGTCCTGCGGGCTCACCGCACTCGCCGGCGATCTGGCCGCCGCCGGCGATGCCCGCGCGCTGCCCGTCCGGCGGCCTCGGGCCCTCGGCTCCGACCACGGCGATCCGCTCGACCGCCTCGCCTACCGGGGTGTCGTCGACAGCGCCGCCGAGGCCTTCGAGACCGCCCTGCACCACCAGGACGGCCGCGACGAGGAGGCATGCGCGCAGGCCCTGCACACCGCGCTCGCCGCCGAGCTGAACCTGCGGGTGGTCAAAAACCTCGGCGGCGCGAACGGCGAGGGCACCGGCGCCCTCGACCGCCCGGTCGGGCCGGCCGCCGGGTGAGCGGGACCGTGCGGCGCGGGCTCGCCGCCCCAGGTGCCGGACGGATGCTGTCCGCCACCATCCACCCACCGCGCACCCCGCCGCCATGGTCGCCCACCGCGCTCGACACCAGGCTGCGCACCGTCCTGTCCTCCTTCACCGAGGCGGCCGCGCCCTGGCGCGAGGCCTTCGAGGACCTGGACGAGGACGTCCTGGCGGAGGCCGCCGCCGAAGCACGGACCTTCAACACCGACCCGGCGGCCGCGGTCGACACCCTGGTGCGCGGCCTGCTGCGCCAGCTGACCGACTGGCAGCAGGCGATCGGCGCACTCGGCCGCGACCTCGCCGCAGCCGCGCAGGACCGGCCACTGCCCAAATGGGCCGCCGACGCCGGCCGCGCCAAGGACATCCGCTGGCACCAGGCCCGCCAGGCGCTGCTGGAGGCCATCGCCCGCCACCACCACGGCCTCCTGCCTGACGGGGAACCCGACGACCGGCCGTGGTGACCACCCGTGCCCGGAGCACGGAAGAATGAGGCGGGTGACCAGCAGCCAACCCCTCCCACGGGGACTCACCTCCCTGATCCCCGACGCCCGCGCCCAGGCCACCCCCGGCGAGCGTGCCGCCTCCCAACTCCTCCACCTGCGCGAGGCGACCGTCCCGGTGCCGGTCCTCGCCGCGGCCGCCGAGCTGATCGCGCCCCAGCTGACGAGCGAGGACCCGGCGACCCGGGAAGCGGCCGCCGCCGTCCACGCCCGGCTGCTCGCCGCGATCGACGGTGCCGCCCCGGGGCGGTAGCCGCCTGACCTTTGACGGGTGACCCTGACCGATCGACAGGTGGGTCTACCGCCCAACACCACGGTGGTGTTCACGGCGCTCAGCGCAGTTCCGGTGAGACGGCGCCGGGTCCACTTCTCCCGTGCCCGGGCACGGGAGCGCGGAGACGGTGAGACAGTCGGCTCAAGGCAGCAGCGAGCGCCTCACCGTTCCTTCCGGGTGAGCACAGGGAGTGGCTGCTGAACCGGGCGGGTCTGTAGCCGCTGACTCAGGAAGGGCTGGGCCCCACGGCTCCAGCCCTTTGGCGCATCCAGGCCGGGCTTGGTGGGCGGCCTCGCGGGCGGCGCGTTCGGAGACGTCCCGCCGGTGACGGGGCGGGGGTCGTAGCGCTCAGCACCTGCCGGACGTCGGGCGGATCCACGCAGCCTTCGTCACCGACGCCCGCGCCCGAGGTGAGGCCTGCGGCCCGCCCGACCTTCTCCCCCACCCGGAGCTGCCCGCCGGCCAAGGCGGGGTGTACCGGGCCGCCGCCCACCTCGCCTACACCGCCGGCACCGGTGACGAGCGGCACCGGCTGCGCGCCTTCATCGAACGCCACCGCCTCGGGGCCGGCGACGAGCAGACCGCGGCGCAGCTGGCAGCCTGCGCCCGGGTGTGGGAGCAGGCGGGGGCGAGGACGGGGCAGGGAGGGCGTGGGAGCGGCGCTGGCGCTCCCACGCCGACTGCTGGTGGTCCTGGTCGGCACGGCGGCCTCAGCGGTGCACTCGGCGGTGGCGGACCTGCGCCTGGCCGCCGAGGAGAGCCCGGCCGTCGCCGAGATGCTCACCGCCGTCCCGGTCGGCGCCGCCCGGATCGAGGACCTGGTCCAGATCGGCCCGGCCGCGCCGATCTGGCAGCCGCTCGGCGACCGGGACCGACGGGCAGGCAGGTGGACGGAGCTGTAGGGGCCGGGGCTGTAGGCACTCGAGAACGTCAAGGGAGCCGACTTCTCCGGCTGACCCGCTCTGCCGTGGCTGGCACAGCCACGGGCCTCAGCTCGCGCTCAAGTCCTTCCAGCCACCAGGAAGTGCGACACAACCGGGGTGACCTGGGTTGCCGGCCGCGAGGCCGGCGGGGCCGTGCTTGCGGGTGGTGTCGTCGCCGGTGGCGGGCGGGGTGATCCGGGTCGTCGGGGCGAGGTTCTCGGTCCCCGGCCGGTAGGCCGGGGTGAGAGCGTGGCCGGTGTCGTCGACGACCCGCTGCGGCATGGCGGTCCGCACCCGGCCGGCGTGGACGGCGCGGCGCACTACCGTGGCGCAGGGCCGACCAGCCCGCACTCATACGCGAAGATCACCGCCTGCACCCGGTCCCGCAGACCCAGCTTGGCCATGACCCGGCCGAGATGCTTCTTGACCGTGGGCTCGGCGAGAGCGAGGGCGGCGGCGAGTTCCGTGTTGGTCAGGCCGCGGGCGGCCCCCAGCAGGACCTCCCGCTCGCGCGCGGTCAGCACGCGCAGCCGCTCCGCATCGCCCCCGCCGTCGTCGCCCCCGGCGGCGGGGAGCCGGTGCGCGAAGCGGTCCAGCAGCCGCCGGGTCACCCGGGGGGAGACCACGGCGTCCCCCCGGGCCACGTCGCGGATCGCCGCCAGCAGTTCCTCCGGCCGGCTGTTCTTCAGCAGGAAGCCGGAGGCCCCGGCGCGCAGCGCCTCGAAGGCGTACGCGTCCAGGTCGAAGGTCGTGAGCACCAGCACCCGCGTCCCGGGCACCTCGCGCAGCAGCCGCCGGGTTGCCTCGATGCCGTCGGTGCCCGGCATCCGCACGTCCATCAGCACCACGTCCGGCCGCAGCCGCCGCGCCAGCTCCACCGCCGCCGCCCCGTCGGCTGCCTCCCCGACCGGCTCCATGTCCGGCTCCGCGCGCAGGATCATGCCGAACGCCAGCCGCAGCAGTTCCTCGTCGTCCACCAGCAGCACCCGGACGCTCACGGCGCGCCCCCGGGGTCCAGCCGAACGAAGACCCGCCAGCCGCCGCCCGGCCGCGGGCCCGCCTCCAGCACCCCGCCGAAGGCCGCGGCGCGCTCCCCCATCCCCGTGAGACCCCGCCCGGACCCGGCGGACCCCGGCCGCCCGGTCCCTGCGGCCCGCCCGTCGTCGGTCACCTCGACCGTGACCGCCCCCGGCGCGCAGGACACCCGCACCTCGGCGCGCGACCCCTGCGGCGCGTGGCGCAGCGCGTTGGTCAGCGACTCCTGGACGAGCCGGTGCACCGTCAGCTGCGCCGCGGCCGGCACCCCGGCGGCCTCGCCGTCCACCCGCAGCCGGGTCACGAGGCCCGCCGCCTCCATCCGCTCGCACAGCGCCCCGAGCTGCCCGATCCCCGGCGGCGAGCGCCGCTCGTCCCCGGGCCCCGCGTCGGGACCGGCGTCCTGGAGCAGGCCCAGCGCCCGCCGCATGTCGCTCAGCGCCTGCCGTCCGGTCTCCGCGATCCGGGCCGTCACGGCGGAGGCGTCGGCCGGCTGCGCGTGCCCGAGCGCGTCCGCCAGCGCCACCACCACCGACAGGCCGTGCGTCACGCTGTCGTGCAACTCCCGCGCGATCCGGGCGCGTTCCTCCTCCACCGCGCGACGCTCCCGCTCGTCGCGGTCCCGTTCCAGCCACGCCAGCCGCTCGGCCCGCGCGGCCCGCCGGATCCGGGCGTTCGCCCCGAGCAGCGCGCTCGCGGCGACCGCCGCCGTCATCGCGGCGGCCGAGGCGAGGAACCGGCCCTCGGGCGCCCAGCGCGCCGCCGCCAGCACCGCCCCGGCCACCGCCACCAGACCCGCCGCCCACGCCGACCGGTACGACGCCCGCGCGCTCACCGTCCCGAGGGCGACCAGCAACGCCGCGTCGGCCGGCAGCTGAACGCCCAGCAGCCACTGCGCGAGCGCCGCGGCGGCGATCACCCCGAACGCGGCCCGGGGTGCCCGCCGCCGCCACACCAACGGCAGCACCAGAGCGGTCTGCAGCGCGAGGCCCGTACCGTCCGCCACCCGCCCCGGCCCGAGTGTCACCAGGAACAGGGCCGCCGCGAGCGCGGCGTCCGCCACCAGGGGCGGCACCCGCCCCGGCAGCCAGGCGGGGGCGCCCGGCGGGCCCGTCCGTACCGCGCCGGTCCCGGTCATCGTGTCCGTCCTCGCGTCCGCGTCGTCCGGCGTCCTCGCCGGAGCCCCACGGTAGGGCCCCCGCGCCCGCTGAGGCGTCCGCCCACCGGCGGAGACCGGAGGAGACCCCGGGACACCGGGGTCTCCTCCGTGCGGAGGAGCGGACGCGCCCCGGGGCGACCCGCGCCCACCCGCGGGATCGTCCACCGGCAGGGCGCCCCGCACGCCCTGGCGGCGCAACCCTGGTGGCGACCGCGCAACCGCACCGCCCGAGGAGCCCGCCCATGCCCCCGACCCGCCGCGCCCTGCTCGGCACGCTCGGCGCCGCCGCGCTCGCCGCCGTGGCCGCCGCCCCCGCCCCCGGGCACCGCACGGCCGCCGCCCGGGGAAGCCGCCCCGCGCACGCGCCCGGCACCCCCCTCCCGCTGCACCTGCCCGCGCCCACCGGGCCCTGGCCCGTGGGCACCGTCGCGCTGCACCTGGTCGACGACAGCCGCCCCGACCCCCTCCTGCCCGCCAAGCCCTACCGGGAGCTCATGGCCGGCCTCTGGTACCCGGCGGAACCCGGCGCCGGGCACCCGACGGCCCCCTGGCTGCCCCCGGCCGCGGCGGCCGACTGGGACGCGCACTCCGCACCGGCCCTCGGTGTCCCCGCCGGCGCCGCCGACTGGCGGGGGATCAGGACCCACGCCCGCACCGGCGCGCCCGTCGCCCGCCGCGCCGGCCGGCTGCCCGTGGTGCTGTTCTCCTCCGGCGACGGCGGCTCGCGCGCCCTCGGCACCACCCTGGTCGAGGAGCTGGCGAGCCGCGGCCACCTCGTCGTCGCCCTCGACTCCACGTACGAGGCCGAACAGGTCGAGTTCCCCGGCGGCCGGGTCGAACGCGCCCTCCCGCTCCCCGACGACCTCACCCCGGAGGTCATCGCCGCCCTCCTCGCCGGGCACTGCCGGGCCCGCCTCGCCGACGCCCGCTTCGTCCTCGGCGCACTCGACCGGCTCGCCCGCGGGGACCGCCCCGACACCGGCACCGGCACCGGCCCGCTCCCGGACGGGCTCGCCGAAGCCACCGACCCGGCCAGGACCGGCGTGCTCGGGCAGTCCCTCGGCGGCTGCGTCGCCGCCCAGCTCGCCCACGACGAGCCCCGCGTCCGCGCGGCGGCCGACCTCGACGGCGCCCTCCTCGGACCCGTCGCCGCCGGCGGCCTCGCCAAGCCCTTCCTGCTGATGGCCTCCGGTACGAAGACCCTGCGCAGCGAACCGAGCTGGGCCTCCTGCTGGGCGGCGTCCACCGGCCCCCGGCACGCCCTGCGGCTGCGGAACGCCGCCCACGGCTCGTACACCGACCTCCAGGTCCTCCTGCCCCAGCTCGTCCGCCGCCTCCCGGTCCCCGACACGGCCGGACTCATCGGCACCGTCGACCCCTGGCGCTCCCTGGCCGCCCAGCGCACCGCCGTCGCCGCCTTCTTCGCGCGGTACCTGACGGGGCGGCCCACCGGCTTCCTCGACCGGCCCGGCGACGACTGGCCGGAGCTGGAGGTGCTGCGCTGAACCGGCCCGCCCGGCACCCCTTGTGGCGCCGGGCGGCACGGCCGTCCGGCCGGTGGCGTGGCGCGCGGGGCGGGGCTGGGCGGGGCGGGCTGCGCCGCGAGCGGGCCGCCCCCGCCGGGCCGCGCCCCGGACAGGGTCCGCGTCCTGATCGCAGACCTCCGTCGAGCAGGAACCCGTCGCGGACCACACCGTCCGGCTCCGCCGCGCGGCACATCACGATCATTCACGGAATCACGGTCAGAACCGTTCTCGCGGATCCTCATCACCGGAGCCGCCGCCTTGCGGGGGTGATGCACCAGGTTCCTGCGGGCCACCTGTTCCCGAGGCCCCGGCCGAGTGCCGGGCGCAGCGGCGGGACGCCGTCGGCGGCGGCGGCGACCGGGCGGTCGGGCGGCCGGCGATGAGGGCGGCCCGGTTGCCGAGGCTGTCGTGGACCCCGGTCCAGCCCACCGGTCGGCCTCGCTGTTCGAGGGCCTGGAGGTCGGGGTGTCCGGGCCAGGCGAGGTGGACCAGGCCGTCGCCGGGTCGGCATCGCCGCGGCCGGCATGCCCAACGGCGAGATGCACCTGGAGACCCTCGCCGACTGACGGCACCGACGCAGCCGCCCGGTCCCGCCCGGGACCGGGCGGCTGCCGGTTTCGGGGGCCGCGGCGGGTGGGCGCCGGGTGGCTGGTCGATTGTCCTGGCGAGCCGTCGGGCGACGGGTCTTCGCTGCGCCCGGCCACGCCGGCGCCGAGTCGGTGGGGCCCGCCGGGCAGCCGGCTGCTGTCCCAATCCTGTGGGCCGGGGCGGCCGGGGCGGCCGTCTCATGGGGTGGGGGTGGTCCTGGTGCCGGGGGGCCGGGTGCGGAGTTGCTTCTTGTCGATCTTGCCGAGGGCGGTGAGGGGCAGGGTGTCGGCGAGGTGGATCCGCTTCGGGGCCCAGAGGGTGCCCTTGCGGGCGCGGACGTGCTCCGTCAGCTCGGCGGGGGTGGTGTGCTGTCCGCGGTGCAGGACGACGGTGGCGGTGACGGCTTCGCCCCAGTGCGGGTCGGGGGTGCCGTAGACGGCGGCGGCGGCGACGGCCGGGTGGGTGGTGAGGGCGTCCTCGACCTCGCGCGGGTAGACGTTGAATCCGCCGGTGATGATGGTGTCCTTGATCCGGTCGATGATCGTGATCAGGCCGTCGTGGCTTCTGCGGGCGATGTCCCCGGTGTGCAGCCAGCCGTCTTCGAGGGCGGCGATGGTCTGCTCGGGCCTGTTCCAGTAGCCGTCCATCACGAGTGGTCCCCGCACGCACAGTTCGCCGCTCTCGCCGGTGGGCACCTCCCGGCCGTCGGGGTCGCGCAGGGTGATCTCCACGCCGGGCATCGGCCGGCCGCAGCTGCCCAGGACGGCCGGGTCGTCGTGGTGTTCGGCGGGGTCCAGGACGGTCAGCGCGTTGGGGGCCTCGGCCTGGCCGTAGTGCTGGCTGAGCACGGGGCCGAGGAGCCGGCGGGCCTGGGCGAGGCGGGCCGGGTCGGCGGGTGCGGCGCCGTACAGCACCCAGTCCAGTCCCGACAGGTCGGCGGTGGGGAGGCGGGGGTGGTCGAGCAGGGCGTAGAGCATGGTGGGGACGACGAACGTGGCGCTGACGCCGTCGTGTTCGATCGCATCGATGACGCGGTCGGGGTCGAAGGAGGGGTGCAGTTCGAAGCCGGCGCCGCGCAGCAGGCCGGGGGCGACGAGGAGGCCGGCGGCGTGCGACATGGGGGTGGTGATCAGGAAGCGGGTGTCCGGCGGCCAGGCCCAGGTGGAGCAGGCCCAGGCGTTGGCGAGCAGGGAGCGGTCGCTCAGCATCACGCCCTTGGGCTCGCCGGTGGTGCCGCCGGTGTAGAAGAGGTACAGGGCGGGGCCGCGCGGGTCGTCGGGGCCGGGGGGCGTGTCGGCGGCGAGGCGGTCGAGTTCGGTGAGGGTGAGCGTCCTGGTGTGCTCGGGGCGGGCCCGGGAGGCGAAGCGGGTGTCGTCCACGACCAGGCAGCGGGAGGCGCTGTCGCGCAGGACGGTGCGGTCGGTGTCCGCGGTGGCCAGCGGGTGCAGGGCCGTGTAGCGCAGTCCGGCCAGGCAGGCGGCGGCCATGACGGTGAACGCCCGCGGGTCCGGGCCGCACAGCAGGGCGATGCCGTCGCCGGGTGCCAGGCCCAGCCGCCCGAACACGGCCGCGGTGCGTTCGATCCGCTCCGCGGTCTCGCGGTAGGTCCAGGTGTGCCTCGTCCCGTCGTCGCCGGTGAAGCGGAAGGCGGTGCGTTCGGGCGCTCTGCGCAGCGCGGTGAGGATCAGGTCCGCGTAGCCGGGTCTCATCGGCTCCTCCCCAGGATGGTCACGGCGGCCACCGCCTCCTCGATTCCGTAGAGGCCGCCGCCGTTCTCGGCGACGGCGATGCGCGCGCCGGGGACCTGGCGCGCGCCCGCCCGGCCGCGCAGTTGCGTGACCAGTTCGAAGATCTGGGCCAGTCCGGTGGCGGACACCGGGTGGCCGCGGGATTCGAGTCCTCCCGACGGGTTCACCGGGAGGGCGCCGCCGAGTGTGCTCGCGCCCGAGGCCGACCACGGGCCGCCGTCGCCGATCGGGCAGAATCCCAGGTTCTCCGCCTGCTGGATCTCGCCGAAGGCGGTGGCGTCGTGGACCTCCGCCACGTCGACGTCGCGCGGGCCGAGGCCGGCCCTCTCGTAGGCGGCGAGCGCGGCGCGGCGTCCGATGTGCTGTTCGGCGTCGTGTGCCGCCCGGTCGGTGCCGGACAGCAGGGCGCTGCCCAGGACCGCCACGGCCGATTCTTCGTGGGGGAAGTCGGCTCTGGTCACGACGGCGGCGGCGGCCCCGTCGCTGACCGGTGAGCACATCGGCACCGTCAGCGGCCATGCCACCCGGCGTGCCGCCAGGACCTCCTCGGCGGTGAAGGGCCGGCGGAAGTGGGCCCGGGGGTTGTGGACGGAGTGGGCGTGGTTCTTCGCCGCGACCGCGGCCAGGTGGGCCTCGGTGGTGGCGAAGCGCTGCATGTGGGCGCGGGCCAGGGAGGCGTAGATCTCCATGAACACCGACCGGTCGCCGTCGACGGCGAGTTCGGGCGGCAGCGGGCCGGACAGGGCGGCCAGGGCGGCGAGGGTGGGCTCGCGGTGGGCGATGTCCATGGCGCCGTCGAACACGGCCAGTGACCGGGCGGGGTCGGCGCAGACGAGTTTGTCCACGCCGACGGCGAGGGCGACGTCCGACAGGCCCGCCCGGACGTGGGCGATCGCCAGCCACAGGGCGGTGGCGCCGCCCGCGCAGGCGTTCTCCACGTTCACCACGGGCACGCCGGCGAAGCCGTGCGGGCGCAGGGCGACCTGGCCGGGGATCATGTGCTGGCCGTCGATGGCCTTCTGGCTGACGGTGGCGTGGAAGACGGCGCCGACGTCGGCCGGGGTGAGTCCGGCGTCGCGCAGCGCCTCGTGCGCGGCGGATCCGGCGAGGTCGCCGGCGCTGTGGTCGAGGCGGCCGAAGCGGGTGGCGCCGACGCCGAGGACGAGTGCTTCGCGGTTCATGACACCACCCGGTTGCGCAGGACGCCCAGGCCGGAGACCTCGAGTTCGACGGTGTCGCCGGGTTCCAGGAAGCGGCCGTGTTCCAGCCCGCAGCCGCTCGCTACGGTGCCCGAGCCCAGGACCTCTCCCGGGTGCAGCCGGGTCGAGCGGGAGGCGAAGGCGATCATGTCGGCGAAGCTGTGGTGCATGTCGGCGGAGGTGCCCCGGCTGACCTCCTCGCCGTTGATGCGGGCGGTCATGGTGAGCCGGTAGGGGTCGCCGACCTCGTCGGCGGTGACGATCCACGGGCCGAGGGCGTTCGAGCCGGTGAAGTCCTTGCTCTTGCTCAGGCCCAGCCCGGTGGCGATCTCCTCCAGCTGGGTGTCGCGGGCGCTGAAGTCGTTGAAGATCGTGTAGCCGAAGACGTGGGAGGGGGCGTCGGCGGCGGGGATGTCCGTGCCGCCGCGGCCCAGGACGCAGGCGAACTCCAGTTCGTAGTCCCGCACCGAGGAGTACGCGGGCCAGTGGACGTCGCTGTCGTGGCCGGTCACCGCGAGCCGGTTGGTCAGGTAGTAGAGCGGCCGTTCGAGCATGACGGCGGGCAGCTCGACCCGGTCGGCCGGGATGCCCTGGATCCGGGAGCGGGCGTTGCGGAAGTGGTCCAGGAAGGCGCCGAAGTCGCGGATCTGCACGGGCCTGGGCAGCGGGGACAGCCATCGCACCTCGCACGCGGCGGCGACCGCTTGCGGCGGTGCCTGTTCGGCGAGCCGCTCCAGGGTCCGCCGCACGGGCTCCCCGCCCTCGATGAGGGCCTGCATGGTGGCCAGCGCGGGGTCGTGTCCGCCGGTGGTCAGGTGGTGGGCGCGGTCGAGCAGCAGGAGGCGCTCGCCCTGGTCGAGGACGAGTGCGGTGTGCTCGGCGCCCTCGTGCTCCACGGTTGCGAGTTTCACGGTCGGTTCCCCTTCTCGGGAGGGTTCGGCCGGCTCGGGAGAGGCCGGCCGGGCGGGGTGGGAGGCGGGCCTGCGGGGGGTGGGGTCAGACGAACGCCACGACGCGGGCCGGGGCGGCGCTCGCGCGGGCGAGCTTGATCGGGAAGAACGCCACCCGGAATCCCGACGGGGGCAGCGCGGCGAGGTTCGTCAGCTGCTGGACGATGAAGACCTCCCGCTCGCGGCCGGCCCGGTGGCCGTCCCACAGCACGGCGTTGTCCCCGCCCTCGCGGAACCGGGCGGCCATCACGGGGAAGCTCAGGTCCCAGCCCGCGGCGTCGGTGCCCAGGACCTTGGCCCCGAGGCCGGCCAGGAACAGCGTCGAGGCGCGGCTCATCCCGGGGTAGCGGAAGAACTCCGGGTCGGACAGTCCGTACCGCTCCTGGCCGGTGCGCAGGAGGACGGCGCCGCCGGCCGGGACCGGGGCGCCGTTGGCGGCGAGGGCGGACTCCAGGGCCTCGACGGTGATCGGGGTGTCGGGCTCGCACCACTCGCGCAGGTCCAGCACCAGGGCCTCGCACCACAGCTCGTCGAGGGCGATGTCGGTGATGGTGCGGGCCGGCCTGCCCTCGCAGGTCGAGCCGTAGTGCAGCGGGGCGTCGACGTGGGTGCCGAGGTGGGAGTTGAAGTCGGTGAGCAGTTCCGCGCCCCAGCCCTCGCCGTCCGGCAGGTCCCCGACACCGCAGTGCATGGCGGCGGCGAACTGCTCGCGGCCCTCGCCGGCCGGGTGGGCGTAGGCGATGGACGGCGCGACCACCGGGGCGAGCGCGCGCAGTTGCTCGGGGAGCAGCTCGCGGTCGGCCGGGTCCAGCGTCCTGGTCAGGTCGATCAGTTCCATGACGGCCTCCTCGGTTATTGGACGCTCAGCATAGGATTGGACTCCCGACACAGGCAAGGGGGGCGCCGCTGCGGT
Source organism: Kitasatospora sp. NPDC008115 (assembly GCF_042957205.1). Classification (NCBI taxonomy): domain Bacteria; kingdom Bacillati; phylum Actinomycetota; class Actinomycetes; order Kitasatosporales; family Streptomycetaceae; genus Kitasatospora; species Kitasatospora sp. NPDC008115. The sequence goes on from NZ_JBIBHU010000031.1 coordinate 18,385, forward strand.
TCCGACCGGTCGGCATGACAGGATCGGCCGCGTCAGACAGCCGCGACCTTGGGAAGGACACCGCGTGGGTGGGACCCGAAAGCAGGAGATCTCCGCCGAGACCCGGCGCCGGCTGGTGGCCGCCGCGTGGGACCTCGCCGCCGAGGGCGGGGCCGCCGCGGCGTCCGTCCAGGCCGTCGCGGAGCGCTCGGGCATCAGCCGGGGCTCGGTGGCCTGGCACTTCGGCTCGAAGGACGGGCTGCTGAAGGCGGTCGTGGAGGAGGCGTTCGGGTGGGGTGCGCGGTTCCTGCGCGAACACCTCGCCGAGGCCGGGCCGCACGCCGGGGTCGAGGCGCTGGTCGAGGCGAACTTCGCGCTGATGTCCCGGCCCGAGGCGCGCATCTTCTCGACGCTCCTGATCGAGGCGGTGAGCCGCGAGTCGGCCCTGCGCGAGACGTACGCGCAGCAGTACGCCCTGATCCGCGGCCTGTACGCCGAGCACCTGCGCGCGGCCGGCGCCCGCGTCGCCGACCCGGAGGGCGTCGCGGCGGCGCTGCTCGGCGGCACCCTGGGCATCAACATCCAGCACCGCCTGGACCCGGACCTGGACCGGCGGCGGGCCGTGACGGCGATGACGGGCATCTACGCCGACGCGCTGTCCGGCGCCGGGCCCCACGCCCCGGGCGGCAGCTGACCCGCGCGCCCTGGGGGGGCCGCCGGGGGCGGGGGACGCGGCCCGGGCGGCCCCACAGCCCGAGCAGTGACTTCGACGGCGGCTCGATCCACTGGAGCCCTTCCACCGGCGCCCACGCCGCCTGGGGCCTCGTCCGCGACAAGCGGGCCGCCACGGGCCGGGAGAAGGGCGCCCTCGGCTACCCACCAGCGACGAACTGTCGCTCCCTGAGGGCGCTGGGGACAGGCGGGCCGGGAAGGCGGGGTGGACGGCTGCCCCGCTACCAACGGGCTCCAGCGGGAGGGCGTCACCCGGATGTCCGAGCACGGCCCCATCCGGGTGTTCTCCGCCCTGGTGGGGCGAGCGTGGTCGTGTGTCAGGGGGCGGGGAGGTCGAGGGTGGCGACGGCTCCGCCGTCGGGGGCGTTCGCGAAGGTCAGCCGGGCGTCGAGGACCGCCGCCTGGCCGGCGGCGATGGTGAGGCCGAGGCCGTGTCCTTGGCCGCGTTCGGCGGCCCCGGTGCGGAAGCGCTGCGGCCCGTCGGCGAGGAGGGCGTCCGGGAAGCCCGGTCCGTGGTCCCGCACGGTGATCCGGGGGCCGGTGACGGTGACCTCGACGGGGGCGGTGCCGTGCCGGTGGGCGTTGGCGAGGAGGTTGGTGAGGATCCGCTCCACGCGGCGCGGGTCGGTGCGGACGGTGGCGGGGGTCGACAGCCGCAGCCGGACATCGCCGTCGCCCTTCCTGCTCACCTCGTCGACGAGATCCCCCAGGGGGACCTCGTCGAGGCGGGCGCTCTCGGCGCCGGCGTCGAGGCGGGAGACCTCCAGCAGGTCCTCCACCAGGGCGCGCAGGGTGCGGACCTGTGCGCGGACCAGGTCGGTGGCCTCGTCGTCCTCGGGCAGCAGACCGGCGGCGGTGACCAGGCCCATCAGCGGGGTGCGCAGTTCGTGGGCGACGTCGGCGGTGAAGCGCTTCTCCGCGGCGAGCCGGCCCTGCAGTGTCGCGGCCATCTCGTCCACGGCCGTGGACATCTCGGTGATCTCGTCCCGGGCGCGGCCCCGGCGGCCGATCCGGGCGTCGAGGTCGCCGTCCGCGATCCGGCGGGCGGTCCGGGACCCGTGGCGCAGGCGCCGGTTCATCCGCTCCGCCGCCAGCACGGTGACGGGGACGGCGACGGCCAGGGCGGCGAGGGCGGCCTTGACGATGCTGCGGTCCAGCAGTTGGAGGCTGCGCACGGTGGCGCTCATGTCGGTCCGGACGGCGAGCACCCGGCCGTCGCCGACCGGGACGGCCGCCCACATCCAGTACCAGTTCGGTGCTTTGACGTCGTACCACAGGACGTACTCCCCCGGGCCCTTCGATTCTTCGAGGGCCCGGGCCAGCGGCTGGGGCAGGTCGGCCCGGGGTTCGAGGGAGGCGCTGTCGGGGCGGCGGCCGGTGCGGGAGAACTCCCGTTCGGCGGCGTCCAGTTGCGCGATCGCCAGGTCGCGCCCGGTGCGGTCGCCGCGCTCCGCGGTCGCCTGGTGGACGAGCACGCCGATCACCACGGCGACCGCGCCGCAGGCGAGCGCGACCAGGGCGGTGATCTTCCAGCGCAGGGAGCGCGGGTCCAGCAGGTGCGGGCCGGTGCGCCGTGCGGTCATCGCGTCAGCTCCGCAGAAGCTTGTAGCCGAAGCCCCGGACGGTTTCGATGCGGTCGGCGCCAATCTTCTTGCGCAGCCGTACCACGCACAGGTCGACCACCCGGGTGTCGCCCTCCCAACCGTAGTCCCAGACCTCGCGCAGCAGGCGGCGGCGGTCCAGGACCGTGCCGGGGTTCTCCGCGAAGACCAGCAGCAGGCGCAGTTCGGTGGGCGTGAGGGCAACGGCACGGCCCTCCAGACGGACGTCCAGGCCGCGCAGGTCGATGGTCAGGGTGCCGAAGGTGAGCAGGTCCGGCGCCGCCCCGGCGGGCAGGTGCCGGTGGCCGCCGCCCGGCCCCTCTGCCACGGCCGGTTCCTCGCGCACGGGCTCCGCGGCCTGGTGGTCGCGGAAGGTGGCGCGGCGCAGCAGGGAGCGGATGCGGGCGACGAGGACGGGGATGTCGACGGGTTTGACCACGTAGTCGTCGGCGCCGGCCTCCAGGCCGGCCACGACGTCGAGGGCGTCGCCGCGGGCGGACATCATCAGGACGGGGGTGAGGGTCTCCTCGCGCACGCGCCGGCACAGGCTGATGCCGTCGAGGCCGGGCAGCATCACGTCCAGGATCAGGACGTCGTGCGTGCCGGCCCGGACGGCGTCCAGGGCGTCGAGTCCGTCCCCGGTGACGTCGACCCGGTAGCCGTAGCGTTCCAGGGCCAGTTGGACCGAGCGGCGGATGACCGCGTCGTCCTCGACGAGGAGCACGTTGACCGCTTCGGGTACTCGGGTGGCGGACAAGAGTTCTCCGGTGTCATCGCCTCGGGGTCGGGTCATCATTCCAGCACGTTCGGGGCCGCTCTCCGTGGCCGGGGGCTGCTGCGCGCCTCTCGCCGCCGGGGGCGGTGCGGGCGGGCGGGGTTGTCACAGCCGCAGGGACGCGGCGACGGGGAGGTGGTCGCTGCCGGTGTCCGGCAGGGTCCACGCGGAGCGCGCGGTGATGCCCTTGACCAGGATGTGGTCGATGCGCACCACCGGGAGGGGCGCGGGCCAGGTGAAGCCGAAGCCGTCGCCGGCTTCCTGCTGGGCCGAGCGCAGCGGCCCGGTGAGCGTGTGCAGTGCGGTGTCGTCGAAGGAGCCGTTGAGGTCGCCCAGGACGACGATCCTGGCGAGCGGCTCGCTTCGTACGGCCGCGGCGAGTTTGGCCGCCGCTTCGTTGCGGGCGGCGGTGGTGAATCCCGCGTCCGGGCGCACCCGGACCGAGGCGAGGTGCGCGGTGTAGAGGGCGACGGGGCCCTTGGGGGTGAGGACGGTGGCGCGCAGGGCCCGGGTCCAGGGCATGATGTCCACCGTCTCCACGTCCTGGAGCGGGTACTTGCTCCACAGGCCGATGCCGCCGTGCACCTGGGAGTGGGCGTAGGTGGCGGCCAGTTCGTGCCGGTAGGTCTCCTGTGCGCGGGTGGCCAGTTCCTCCACCGCCACGACGTCGGCTCCGGAGCCGGCCAGGGCGTGTGCCGTGCGGCGCGGGTCGGGGTTGTCCTCGTTCACGTTGTGGCTGACGACGGTGAGGTCCCCGCCGTCCGTGCGCTTGTCGGCCAGGGCGGGTGCGAACAGGACGGTCCAGACGAGGGCGGGCAGCAGGGCGGCGGCCGCTGCCGGGGCGCAGCGCCGTAGTGCGGCGAGGAGGAGGAGCAGGGTGATGCCCAGGCCCGACCAGGGCATCACGGTCTGCCAGAGGCTGACGAGGTTGGCCGGGTCGTTCGGCAGCCGGGGGCTCAGGGCCATCAGGGCGGCGAGCGCGGCGGCGGCCCCCGCGATCAGCCGCCCGCGCCGCCCTGCGGGACGGCGGGCGGGACGGCGAAGGAGGCGGTGGTGAACCGTCCGGTGGCGGGGTCTGCGCCCGTCGTCGTTGCCGGGCCCGTGGGGCGAGGGGGCGGTGTCCGCGGCCGGGGGTGTGGTCGGGGCCGTGCCGGTGTGCGCGCTCATGCCCACTCCTGCCGGCCGCCGTCGAGTGCCGGCAGGACGCCGGGCAGCTTCTGCCGCAGGGCGTCGACGAGTCGGCCGCTGCGCTCCAGGGCGGCCCGCAGGCCGTCGGCGGGGGTGGTGCCGGCGCGCTGGCCGAGCACCACGCCGTAGACGAGCCGGCGTCCCGAGGCGCTCTTGCCGTCGGCGACCTCCAGCGCCCACATCAGGTTCCCGCCGGCCGAGGTGGTCGAACCGGTCTTCAGGCCCACCACTCCGGGCTGGTCGAGCAGCCTGTTGGTGTTGTGCAGCGGTGCGGCGCGGCCCGGGAGCGTGGTGTCGCGCAGGGCGACGGTGGCCCGCAGCGCCGGGTCCTTCATCGCCTCGCGGGCCAGTTTGAGCTGGTCGGCGGCGGTGGACACGGTCGTGGCCTCAAGGCCGCTGGCCCCGGTGTAGGTGGTGCCGGTCATCCCCAGGCGGGCGGCCTGCGCGTTCATCCGGGACACGAACGCCTCCTCGCTGCCCGCGTCCCAGCGGGCCAGCAGCCGGGCCACGTTGTTGGCGGAGGGCAGCAGCATCACCTCCAGCAGCTTGCGCTGGGTCAGGCGCTGCCCGGCGGTGACGGGGGCGGTGGACTCGTCCGCCGAGCCCGCCTCCGCGGCGGCTTGCGCGTCGACCGTGATCGTCGGCCCGTCCTCGCCGTCCTTGAGCGGGTGGTCCCTGAGAACGACGTAGGCCGTCATCACCTTGGTGACGCTCGCGATCGGCACCGGCTGCTGCGGTCCTTTGACGCCGAGCACGCCGACGTTCGCCGCCGCGACCGCCGACTGTCCTTCCTGGGGCCACGGGAGGCCGAGGGCGGCGATCGCCTCGGGTGCCGGCAGCACCAGCGCCCCGCCGGCCCGGGTGTCGTTGCCGGTGGCCGCGTGGCCGCCCTGCCGGGTGGCCAGGGTGGCGCCGCCGGCTCCGGTCCCGGCGATCAGGACGACGGCCAGGGCCGCCCACAGTGCCCTGCGGCGCACCGGGGGAAGGCGGCCGGGCGCGGTACGCGGGTCCCGGTCTTCGGATGGTGTGGGGACTGACACGACGGCGGCCTCCCGGAGCCAGAGGGACAGGGTCCCGGGGCGGTGGCCGCCGGGTGTGCCTACAGGCTTCGCGACCGGCGCTTCGGCCCGGTCGTGGTGCGGCTTCCGCCGTCGCGCAGTCGTGTATCGGTCGTGTACCGGACGGGCCCCGCTCTCGTCCACGTAGCGGAGCACCTGCTCGGCCTCGTGGGCGCGGCGCAGTCCTCCGGTGCCTGGCCTGCGGCCCGGCCTGCGGCTGGGGTGGCCTACGTCCGGGGTGGCCGCAGGGCGCCGGCGATGACGGTGGTCACCATCCTGCGGACGGCGGCGCCCTGCGGTGGGGCGCCGGCCCGGTCGGCGAACAGCAGGTGGCCGGCCCCGACGAGGGTGGGGGCGAGCGTGTCGATGTCGGCGTCAGCGGCCACCCGCCCCGGTGGCACGGTTCGCCTCCCCCGGGGGGTTGCCGGTGGGTCACCGCGTGCTGTGCGGCGGGATGACGGGGGTCGCCCCGGGGCCGGCGAGAAGGGCGGCGTCGGCGTCGGTCGCCGCTGTGCGAAGGGTCACGACGTTGCCCAGGTGCCGGGCCAGCCGCGCGGTCATGCGCTGCGCCTGCTCGCTCCAGTTCTCGGGGGCCGCGGGGGGTGGGACGACGATCAGTTCCAGGACGTCGGCCGGGTGGGTGGCGGTGCCGTCGGCGACGGGACCGGCGATGTCGAGCCGGGCCGGGGCCGGGGTGAGGTCCGCGGCGGCACGTGCGCGGACCTCCTCCACCACGTGCCGCCGCAGGTCGGCCAAGCCGTCCAGCGCCTTCCACACGACGTGCCCGGCCACCGGCCGCACATCCTCCCCCCGTCCGCGTGGCTCGATCAGGCCCAGGAGACCGAGGCGGAAGAGCGTGGCCTCCACCTGGGTGGCGGCCACGGACGCGTCGCGGGCCAGGTCCGCCGGTGACAGGGGCGCCCCGGTGCCGGTCGCCCGGTGGGCGGTCAGCGCGGTGACGAGACGGCCCGACGCGCCGGGGAACAGCGCCGGGATCGGTGTCAGGAAGTTCACTTCGTCGCCTCCTGCGGCTGTGCGGGGAGGGTGTCCATGAAGGAGCTGACGGAGAAGACGGCGTTCCCGGGTCCGGCCGGGCCGTAGCCGGGCGGCGAGCTCAGTCCGAACTCCTGCATCGTCGCCCGGTACGCCTCAAGGAGCCGGACGTGGTACTCCAGCGGCGCGCCGTTCGGGTTGGCCTTGCCCAGGGGGGTGGTGGGCTCCGGGCACCAGGTGGTGAAGCGCGGGGTGATGCCGTGCGACATGAAGAACCGCAGGCCCTCTACGGTGGAGTCGAGGGCCTCGCCGACATCGGTGAAGCCGAAGGGCCCGGCCATCTCGACCCCCGCGACGAAGTTCGGGATCACGTTGCGCGGCCCGAAGACCCCGGCGGAGTCCAGGATGCGGCGGTGCCACTCGTCGCGGCCGACGTGCCGTTCCTTGCCGGGGCAGTACAGCTCGAACAGACGGCGGTCCCACACCTCGTAGTTGGGGTGGTAGATCCGTATCCCGTGGTCGTGGAAGCGCTGCACGGCGTCCCTGGGCAGGGCCTGGGCGACGACCTTGCCGATCCAGCGGCCCGGGAACCGCTCCTCGATCGCCCTGGCGTACCGCCCGTAGAAATCGGCTTCGTCCAGCCCTCCGACCCGTGAGGTGATCGCCCCGCCGGTCAGCGTGTAGGCGGTCGAGGCGCCGGCGGCATCGTGCCGGTCGATGATCTCCAGCGCCTCCAGCACCTCCTCGACGGGCTTGACACCGGTGTAGGGGCGGCCCGCGGCCTTGTGCTGGTGCCAGTTGTGGTTGATGTCGCAGTACTGGCACTCCTGCTTGGCACCGAAGTACTGGCAGACGCGGAACACCGTCAGATAGATGAGATAGCCCCACTGGATGGTCGGGGCGACCTCCATCACCGACTTCCCGCTCGCCAGGGTGTGCCGGTAGTAGTCCGGCATCGGCGGCAGGCCGACATCGGCGATCCGCTCCCCGTCCAGGTACAGACCGAGCCTCCCCTCGGCGCAGGGCGCCACCCGGTAGGGCGAGGCGGGGTTCACCCGAACCGACACCACGGTGCGGCGCAGCCCGTAGGGCCCGCCGGTCAGCACGATCTCCTCCGGCGGGCGGCGCAGCGCGGCCTGGCCCAGCTCGGGCAGGGTGCCGTGGTCGAAGGAGAAGATGAAGTACGACTTCGGTTTGATGTCCCCGTCGTGGTTGTCGCTCAGCGCGGCGGCGTCGAAGGCGATGCCGCCGCGCAGCAGGTCCTCCTTGATCACCGCTTCCCGGGGCAGGTCCGGGAAGCGGTCCATCAGGCCTTCGACCACGGCGGTGCGACTGGACATGCGCGGAACTCTCCTTCACTGCGCGGGGGTTCGCGCCGGCCTCGTTCTTCGGGGGCGGGCCGGCCGGACGCCGGAGCGGTGTCCCGCCCTGAGGTGTCGGGTGCTCTGCCGTGCCCGCACGCGGCCGGAACGCCCGGGAAGGTGTCCCGGCGTCACCGCGCCATTCATGATCGCCACGCTAGACGGGGAGGTTCCTCCTGCGGATCGGTCGCCGGTCGCACGCGGCCTCGGAGGAAGGAACTAGGTCCTTGTCCCATGGATCGGCGGGCGGGCCGGATGAGGGTTCCTGCGGTGCGGAGTCTCCTGTCTGGAGGGCGGTGGGCGGTCTTCTCGTAGCGGGTGGCCGGGCCTTGCCGGTTCTTCAGGCGGTTGATGCGCCGTTCGACGGTGCTGCGCTGCTTGCCGGCCTTGCGGTCGAGGGCCGGCGTCCTATGCCCGCGCCCGCTCGTCCGCGCCCGCCAGCCAGAAGTACACCGGCGGCAGGGCGAGTTCGACTGCGGTCAGCGCCATCTGGAACCAGTGCGGGCGCCCCTGCGCGGCGAGTGACAGCAGTCGGCCCAGCCCGCCCAGCAGGAGGACGGCCGCCAGCCACCGCACCGCTCTCGCCGGGATCGGCGTCTGCCGGGCGGCCCACAGCCACGCCAGCCCGTATCCGGCGAAGATCGCGCCGAAGAAGCGGCCCAGGCTGTCGATCGTCACGCCGGCCGACTCCGCGCCCGGGATCGAGGCGTTCCCCAGCAGCATGTGGGCAAGCCCGATCGCCACGCACGCGATCCCCATCGTCAGCGCGAGCATCCTGAGGGCCCTGGCCATTGTCGTCACCCCCGCCTTAGTTGACATTCGTCTACTTAAGCTAAGGCCCGCTGGTAGACGCGTGTCAAGTAACCTTCGCCTGTGCCTCCCCGCCAACGACTCAGCCCCGCCGACCGCCGCGCCCAGCTCCTGACTGTCGGCGCGCAGCTCTTCGCGGCCCGCCCGTACGCCGAGGTGCTGATGGAGGACGTCGCCGAGCAGGCCGGCGTCTCCCGAGCCCTGCTCTACCGTCACTTCCCGAGCAAGCACGACCTCTTTGCCGCGGTCTACCAGCAGGCGGCCGACCAGCTGCTCGCCAAGACCCGGTTCGACCCCGCACAGACCCTCGTCGAACAGCTCGTCGAGGGCATGGACGCGCATCTCGACTACTTCATCGCGAACCGCAACGCCGTCCTCGCCGCGAACCGGGTACTCGCCGGCGACCCGGTCATTCAGACGATCATGACGAACGAGCTCGACGCGCTCCGCTCACGCCTGCTCAACGTGCTTCCGCTCGCCGACGAGGCCGCCCGCACGGCCGTGTCGGGCGTCCTGAAGAGCTGGCTGGTGTTCGTCCAGGTGCTCTGCGTGGACTGGCTCACCCGGGAAACCTGCAGCCGCGCTGAACTGCGCGACGTTTGCATCGGCGCCGTACTGGGCGCCATCCGGCCGCTCCTCGCCGTCGACCCCGCACCACAGTGGCCGCGCTGAGCAACGGCAGGGCCTTCGGCGAGGGCAGGGCGGGCGAGTGCGGAGCACTGAGCAGCGGGGGTGCTCACGAGTGGGGCGAAGACCTTGTCGAGCGGCGGGGGTTCTGGCGGCCTGGCCGGGCTTCGAGGCGGGGGCCCTGGGCCTGCGGGCCTGACACCGTCTCGGAGGAGGCCGCTGCCCGACTCGGGCGGCGGCCTTTCCCCTGTCGGCCCGAGCACGGAGGGCTCGTCGGCACCAAATGCCAACCCGGCGGCGCCCGCGCGACCGGTCAGGAGCCGGCTTCCGCGGGGAAGAGGGCGTCGAGCCGGGGTGTTGCGGCCTTCACCGCGGCCGGTGCCGTGCCGGTGTCCTCCTCGGGCTTCGCCGATGCCTCCTGGACGGCGTCCAGGGCCTTGTGGAACGCCTCCTGCCCGCCGTCGTCGTCCTGGCCCGTCAGCTCGCCGAACACCTCCTGGGCGACGTGGTCGAGCTCCTCCCATTCCGGCCACTCGTCGTCACGCCACTCCCGCAGGTGCCGTCCCGCCAGGGCCCGCACCTCGGCAACGTCGGCCAGGGCGTCCGGATCGGCCAGCACCGCCGCGTACGTCCCCCGCCCCTGGGCCACCAGCCACAGCGCGAAGTAGTCGAAGCCGTCGTCGGAGCACAGGCCGCCCTCGATCCGGCGCACCGCCCGCCACAGTGCCTCCGTGTCGACCGCCGCGCACGCGGCCTCCAGGCACGCCTGGAACTCCACCGCCCCCGAGGCCCGCCCGCGCCGCAGTCGTCCGCGCAGCCACTCCAGCCGTTCGTGCCGCTCACCGGGGCGGCGGCTCAACTCGTCCATCAGCGCCCAGAAGGTCTCGTCGTCCATGCGGCACGGCATCGCAACCGCCACCGACACGCCCCGGAGCCCCCGCGAGAACACCCCCACCGCACGGGCGCAGGCCGACCTCGCCAGGACCGGCGTCCCGACGCACCTGGACCACGGCGACGGCCACGACGCCCACCCGGGGGGCACGGGCGACGGCGTCGGCGGGAAGAACCGCGAGTCGCCGAGGTCTCGGCGAGCCCTCCGATCGCTCCGACCTGCGGTTCGGCGGCCTGCACCGCCGCACGGTAGTACGCCGGCGAGTCCGTGCCGGTGCGGCGTGCCGCCTCCCGTGCCAGGGCTCGGACCAGCGCGGACGGGTCGTCGAGGAACGGCAGCACGTCCTGGGGGAACCGGTGCGCATCAGCCCCGTGAGGGCCGCGATCCGGACTGCAGCAGTTCGACCTGGCCGCCGACCTCGTGCACGGCGAGCCGACCGCGGCCCCCGCCGCCCCGGAGCCGCACCCCGACCGGTCTCGGGGTACGGCTCCGGGTCCGTTCCGGGGGGCGCCTCCTCCCCCCGGGCGGCGACGGTCGCGGGAGAGCCTGGCAGGGTGTCAGATCCCCGGGCCGATAAGCCGGTTGACGTCGACACGATCCAGAACAGGGAGGCCGGCATGACCGCCGACCCAACCACGCGGACCGCACCGGGCGCCCGACGCAGGGCGGCCCTGCGCGCCGCGGTCGCGGCCGCCGTCGGCGCGGGCCTGCTCGCCGCGCTCGCCCCGGCCGCCGCCGGCGCCCCGGTACGGCAGGCCGACCGGCGGGCCGACTGGCAGGCCGCCGACGCGGCCCTCGCCGGGATGACCGGCCCCGGTTACTCGACCTCCGCCCTCGGCGCCGTCCGCGCGGACGGCCGGCTGGTCTGGAGCAACGCCACCGGCGTCGCCGAACTCGGCACCGGCGAAAGCGCCGACCCGCGCGGCGCCTTCCGGATCGGCAGCGCCACCAAGACCTTCGTCTCCACCACCCTGCTCCAACTCGTCGGCGAGCGCCGGCTGAACCTCGACGACCGCCTGGAGTCACTGCTGCCGGGAATCGTCCCGAACAGCGACGCGATCACCATCCGGCACCTGCTCAACCACACCAGCGGCGTCGCCGACTACACCCAGGACCCGGCCTTCGAGTTCTCCGACCAGTGGCTGGCCGACGGCCGCTACACGTCCTACCGCCTGCGGGACCTGGTGGACCTCGCCAACAAGTACCCGCCGGCCTTCGCCCCCGGCCAGGACTGGCAGTACTCCAACACCAACTACATCCTGACCGGGATGATCATCGAGAAGCTCACCGGCCACAGCTGGAACGACGAGGTCACCCGCCGGATCATCCGCCCGCTGCGGCTCACGCACACCCGGATGCCCGGCGACCTCCCGTTCATCCCGGGCCCGCACGCCCACGCCTACGTCAAGTCGGCCGCAGGGCCCGTCGACGTCACCGTGCTCAACCCCTCCATGGCCGGCCCCGCCGGCGGCGGCATCTCCACCACCGCCGACCTGACCGCCTTCCTCGACGCCCTCCTCGCCGGCCGCCTGCTGCGCCCGGCCGAACTCGCCGCGATGAGGGAGACGACCACCCACGGCGAGGGCCGCACGTACGGCCTCGGCCTCCAGCGCCTGGACACCCCCTGCGGCCCGTTCTGGGGCCACGCCGGCGGCATCCCCGGCTACAGCACGATGATGCTGGCCTCCCCGGACGGCAAGCGCGAGTTCGCCGCGAACACCACGTTCTACGACACCTCGGACCAGGACAGCGCCAACGCCGCCTGGCGCAAGGTGACCATGACCGCCCTGTGCGGCGCCCGCACGGCGGCGGCCGAACCCGGCCCCGCCCGCACGACGCCGTGACCGGCCACCCGCGTTGACCGGCGGCCGCGTCCGGGCCGGGGTCCGTGTGGTCGAGGACGCGGCATCGTTCAGCGGAACGACGCGCTCGCGCGGTGGCCGCCGGAACACCGCCGCCGGGCGCTCCTCATCGGCGCTTCAGGGTCTGCTCCCCCGCGGTCCGTACGAGGGCTCGCAGCTCCCCGCGGTCCGTGGGCAGCCCGGCTGTGCGCAGCCAGGCGTCCCGGTTGGCGATCGGCCCCCAGCACGGGTCCTGTTCGACCACTTCTGACGTGCCACCGGTGTTCAGCGGCCGCGTCCTCAGCCGAAGTTCTGGATCACCACACTGCATGCCAGGCCGCACATCACGCTCGCGGCGGCTGCGACGAAGCGCCATGGAGCCCAGCGCATCCGGGGCGGCATGATCCAGGCGGCCGTGAGGAGCGCCAACTGTGCGCCCATCAGGCCGTGGGCGGCGTTGTACGGCGGGCCCCAGTCCCGCCCACAGGCGCCTCGTGGCATGCACTGGTCGACCTCGACCGCGCGTACCAGTACGAAGTACCAGTAGAGGATCTGGCAGAGCGGCAGCAGCACCGTCGCGACGAGCGGAGACTTCCACGCGTCGCGGTCGCGCGGTGACGGATCGGATCGGGCCGAGAGGTTGTCCACAGGCTGATTCCACCGCGCCGGAGCGGCCCGCACATGAGCGCGACTACTCAGTCGGGACGGATCAGGTACCCGGTCGTCCCTGCCCCAGCACGGCGGCCGGTCTCGTCGGAGTCCGGTCCGTCATGGGGGTGTCAGCGGGCGTTGAGCTGGTGGTGGAGGTCTTCGAGGCGGCCCGCGCCGCGGCTGCTGCGGTTCCTGATGCCGCGGCGGATCTCGTCGAGGACCGGTGTGCCGCGTTCGTCGCCGCGCAGGGCCAGGGCGGCGGCGGCTTCGAGGCGGGCGTCGAAGTGGGGGTCGGTGAGGTGGGCCGCGAGCACGTCGCGCAGGGCGGGGGTGTCGACGGGGCAGCGGGTGAGGGCGTTGAGCGCGCTGGTGCGGGTGAGGGGGGCGGGGTCGTCGGCCAGGCGCAGGAGGGCGGCGAGGGCGGCGGGGCGGTCCGTCAGGAGGCCGGGGAACGTCAGGGCGACGCAGTGGCGCACGCCCGGGTCGGGGTGGTCGGCGTGGGCCAGGACGGCCGGGATCTCCTCCTGGGAGCAGTAGCCGGTGAAGGCCGCGACGACGGTGCGCAGGGCGTAGGGGTCCTGCTCGGTGTCCAGCCGGGGCCGCAGGAACTCGACGGCCTCCCGGGTGAACGGCGGCTCGTCGTCGCCGTTGGCGGGGTTGAGGCCGAAGCCGAGGAAGTGGATCACGTCGAGCGCGAAGCGCCGTCGGTCGAGGGAGCCTGCGTCTGCGGCGCCCTCGGCGACGTCGCGGGCCCAGTCGAACCTCTCCTGGCTCTCCGGTGCGGCGATCCGCACCAGCGAGGCGAGCCAGTCGTCGTGCTCGGGGTCGGCGTGGACCAGGGCGCGGGCCATCAACTCGTCCGGCGTGCGGTGGACGCCGAGCCGCGCCTCCAGGTCGGTGATGACCGCCCGGTGGGCCGGCGGCGGCACCGGTCCGGCGCCGGCTCCCCTGTCGAGGGCCGCCCGCGCGACCCGCAGCGCACGGCGGTGGGGGCTGTCGGCGCGCAGCGGGTCACGCTCGGGGGACAGCAGCGCGGTCAGCGTCCAGCAGGCGCCCGTCTCGGCGGCCCAGGTGACCGGGTCGACGCCGCCGGCCCACGGGCGGGTGGGGTCGACGCCCTGCCCGACCAGGCGGTCGACGACGTCGTGGCGCCCCGCGTACGCGGCGGCGGCCAGCAGGGTGACACCGTCCTCGCCGGTGAGTTCGCCGTACGCCACGTCGTCGAGGAAGACGTCCTCCAGGAACTCGAACACCGGGATGTCGTCGCCGCGCTCGACGGCGGCCAGCAGGAGAGGCAGATCCACCGGCCGATCATGCCCGCCGGCCCAACGCCAGGGCGAACGGATTTCCGCCCCACGCACCGACAACGCCCACCGGCGAACCACCGACCCGTCACAGGCCGAACGCCACACGCGCGGTCCTTCGCCGGGTAGAGCCGCACGTGGCGCGGCCGGTCCTCCCGTCGCGGATCGTCCTGAGCGAAACCGCGCGGCGACCCGCTCACGGGCTACCGGCGTCGCGCGGGCCCGGCGGGGCGGCTTGCGGGCACCCGTCGGGTTCCGTCACGGTGAGACGGTGACGAATCATCACGGACAGGGCGCGGCCGTGTGCGCCGGCCCCCGCTGCGAACGCCCGCTGCCCGGCCCGGCCCGCACCGGCCGTCCCGGCCTGTACTGCGGGCAGGCCTGCCGCCAGGCCGCGCTGCGCCGGCGCCGCCTGGACGAACAGGTCCCGCAGCTGCGCGCACAGGCCCGGGACCTGCTGGAGGGTCTCGGCCCGGAACCGGCCGCCGCCGGGCGGCACTCGCTGGAGGCGATGGACGGCGAGCGGCTCGCCGTGGTCGTGCGGCACGCCCGTGCCGTCGGCGAACACCTGGCCGCCCTGCACGACGTGCTCGGCCTGCCGCCCCGAGTGACGGGCGGCGCTGCAGCCACCGGCGCGGGAGCCACCGCTCCCGCCGCCCGGCCGACCGCACGCGGGCCCCGCCCCGTCCCCGGGAACCTCGTCCACCTCTTCCTCGAACCCGTGGCCCCGCCCGCACGGCCCGGCGCGTAGCCGTCGCCGCAGGGCATGGACCGGGCCCGTGGGGGCGGGTGGGGACGGCTCCTACGCCGAAGAAGCGTCCGGGTGCGCAGTCCCGCGGACGTGCCTACGGTGGAGGTAATAGCCCACAGTATCCGGGAGGCTACGCCATGACTTCAGAGAAGAAGCCTGTCCGGCTCAAGGCACGCACAGTGAGCGGCCACGCGATCGCCCACGCACCGATCAGCGGCGACTTCGAGGCGACGCTGACCGACGCGGACGGCAAGCCGATCGTGGGGCGGCAGATCACCTTCTACAGCACCGCGAGCGGCCAGCGGGTCGGCTCCGCGACCACCGACCAGAGCGGGATCGCCTCGCTGAACTCCGGCTCCAAGATCCTCGACCCGGTGATCGTCGCCAGCACCCTGGCCACCGGCGCCGAAGCCCGGTTCGAGGGCGACGACGAGTACCAGGCGGCCTCGGCACACGCCGGCACCGCGGTCGGCGTGTAGCCGGCCAGGACCATCCCAGCGAACGGGGGCGGCACACACACCGGGCGGGCTGAGACGGCGCCGGATCCGGCTGTCCCGGCCCGCTCCGGGCCGCGACGTCGCGGCACCCACCGTGGCAGGACGCACGCGGCCAGGTCCCTGCGGCGGGAGGCGGGAAGGCCTGCGCGAACGCGGGAAGGCGTGCGCGGACACCGCACCGACCAGCTGCGCTCGCCGCCCGGCATTCCCGACCACGGCGACGCCGACGCCGGCCACGACGGCCCCGCAAGAAGCGGCCGCGCCCCAGGATGCAGTGGGCGCCGACCATCACATGGCAGCCGGGGGCCGTACCGGGGCCGGATGTCCTCGCCGTTCACGAAGGGCGTCTCGGAAAACCGCCCGGACCCGCCTTCCGCCGCACACCCGGCAACGGCCCAACCCGTGCTCGGACCTTGGAGGTCGGGATAGGGTCCCCCCGGGAGGTGCGGGGATGAGTTTCCGGCTGGCGGCGTACGCCGTGTGCATGGACGACGGGCGGGTGCTGATCGCCCGTCATGTGTCGCCCGGCGGCGAATCCACCTGGACTCTTCCGGGCGGCAGGGTCGAGCACGGGGAGGATCCGTTCGACGCCGTGATCCGGGAGGTGGCCGAGGAGACCGGCTGCGAGGCGGTGGTCGAGCGTCTGCTGGGTGTGGACTCACGGGTGATCCCCGCGGCAGAACGCGCCGTCCCCGGCGGACCCGAGCACCAGAACGTCGGCGTCTTCTACCGGGTGCGGATCGTCGGCGGCCGGCTCCGGCCCGAGCCGAACGGCGAGATCGCCGAGTCGGCCTGGACCCCGATCCCCCGCGTCGCCGGTCTGCGCCGATCGTCGCTGGTCGACATCGGCCTCGCCCTGGCGCAGACGCTTCCGGCAACCGGCCATGTCGGTCCTGTCCCGGTCGGCGGCCTGATCCAGCACTGACCGAGTCCGCTACGCGTACCAGGACGGCTTGGGCGGCCGGCCTGGCGGCCACCGCGGCCCCGCGACAACGTGGGCGACGTGGACGACCGGCCGGACCCGGCGGGCGCGCGGGCGCGCGGGCGGCGGATCATCTCGGGCTTTGCGGCGGATTCGCCCCACACGGGCGCCGGTCGTGGCCGATGATGGTGATCCCCGCGGCCGCGCGACGGTCGGCGCGGGCGGGAGGGGAAGGGACACACGGACGTGGAACTCATCAGTACCGGCCTGTACGGCGCGCCCTGGCCGGAGCTGCTGCCCGACCTGCGCCCCGCCCTGGTCGTCCCCGCCGCGCCCGACCGCCTCCCCCAGCCCGGCGACGGCTGGGCCCGCCACGCGCCCGAGGACCCCGACCCCGCCTGGTCCGCCGTGATCGAGGGCCTGCGGCTCACCGTGTGCCGTCCCGGCGGGCGCACCTGGTACGACGGCGATATCTCCGCCGGCCGCGAGTGGCAGCGCGCCACCCGCACCCACGGTGCGCTGCTCCTCATCACCGGTCCGTTCACCGGCCCCCACGACCTGCGCGCCGCCGCCGGCGCCGGCCACCTGCTCCTGGTCGCCGCCCCCATCCGACCCGCCAACGGCATCTGACCCGCCATCCGGCCAGGAGCAGCGGCACACCGCCGGGCGGGCAGGGGCCGGACGTCGAATCGGCTGTGCACCGATGCCGGCGGGCCCCGTAGCGTGGTCCGATGCTCGATCATCTGGAGATCCGGGTGTTGCCGCCGGGGCCCCGGTTCGCTGCCCGGGTGCGGTTGCTGGTCAATGGCGAGGACGTGGTCGCAGAGGCGGTTCGCGAGGGCGGCCGCGGACCTTTCGCGGCCGATGTGCTGCCGGCCGGCCGGCCCAGCCCTCTTCGGGCGGGCGACGAGGCACGCCGCCTCAGGCTGGGGGAACCGGACTGCACCGGTGGCTGCTGTGGCTTCCTGACCGTGGTCGTGCAGCGGCTCGGGGGGATCGTACGGTGGTCGGACTGGCAGATGCCACGGGAGTCCCCGCTCGGCCCCGGTCCCCACCCTCTGCCGGAACTCCACTTCGACGCGGGTCGGTACGACGCCGAGTTGGCTCGGGCCGAGGCGGACCGTTCGTGGCAGGTGCGACCGTAGCGGACCCGCGCCGGAGAGAGCACGGGCTCAGCGGAAGTCCGCCGCGTGGTCCACCGCCCACTCCCGGAAGGACCGGGCCGGCGTACCCGTGATGCGCTCCACCGCATCGTTGACCGGCTCGGGATTGTCGAGCAGTTCCGCCTGGGCCGGCAACACGGCCTCCACCAGTTCCGCCGGGTAGCCTGCGGCCTTCATCTGCTCGACGGCCTCCTCCAGCGCGATCTCCTCGAACCGCACCGGCCGCCCGACCGCCTCGCCGATCAGTGCCACCTGCCGTTCCTGGGTGATCAGCTCGCGGCCGGTGATCAGGGGACGGGCGCCGAGCAGGGCGTCGGTCGTCAGCGCCTGAACGGCGACCGCAGCCGTGTCCGCCTCGTGGATCAGCGGGCGGGCCAGCCTTGCCAGCGGCGCCCGCACCACACCGGTCGTACGGATCTCCTCCGCCCAGCCCAGCGTGTTGCCCGCGAACCCGGTAGGCCGCAGCGCCGTCCACTCCAGGCCCGACGCCTCGATCAGCCGCTCCAGCTCCGTGTGGAACATGGTGATCGCCTCGCCCGGCTCCTCCCCGCTCCCGACCCCGGCGGACGACAGGTACACCACCCGCCGAACGTGCTTGCCGATCGCGTCGATCACATCCGACGCACCCTCGGCGCCCAGGAACGGCCACACCAGGAAGACCGAATCGACGCCCTCCAGAGCGGTGTCCAGTGACGCGGGATCACCGAGATCCCCGCGTACCGCCTGCACACCCTCCGGGAAGTGCGCCTCCCCTCTCACCAGCGCCCGCACGGGCACGCCCGCCGCGTGCAGTTGGGCCACCACCGCGCCGCCGACCTTTCCGGTCGCGCCGGTCACCAGGATCCTGGGCCGTGTCATCGGAACCCCCCTCGTCTCGCCGTTCGATGACACGACCCTCGTACATCAACCGAGGTTCAGGTCAAGCGCCGGCCGACCGAAGCAGCCGGCAGGTGCTGCACCGGCTCCCGAAGGCCGCCCGGCCCTGCAGCGGACGGCCCGGTATCCCTCCGGGCCGGATCGCCGCCCGGAAGAACGCCGGCGACGAGCGGCGGGCGTCCCCGGGCGGTCGATAGCATCGGCGGCATGGCTGAACGGGCGGAGCAGGCTGGGCGGAGCGAGCGGGCCGGGCGGGCGGACGGGCGCGCGGAGTGGCTGGACGAGCGTGAGGACGAGGTCTGGAACGGCTTCTTCGAGACCCAGGTGCTGTTCTGGCGCCGCCTCGCCCAGCAACTCCAGCAGGAGACCGGCCTGTCCGAACCGGACCTCGCCATCCTCCAGGCCCTGCTGGCCGCTCCCGAGGGGCGGCTGCGGCCCTACCGGCTGAGCGGTGTCACCCAGTTCGAGAAGAGCCGGCTGCACCACCACCTGACCCGGATGGCCGGACGCGGCCTGGTCACCCGGGAACCGTGCCCGGAGAGCGGGAGGGGCGCCGTGGTGGCGCTCACGGACCAGGGGCGGGCCGCGGTCGCCGCCGCGCTGCCCCGGCGCGCCGCGCACATCCGCCGCTGGCTCACCGATCCGCTGACGCAACGTCAGCAGGAGCAGCTGATCGGCATATCCGCCACCCTGACGGCGCGGCTGAAGGGCGCGGAGCCCGGCTCCTGAAACCCCCAGGCCGGTTGACGCGTCAACCCCGCACGCCCATGCTGGGGTTGACACGTCAACTCGAAGCAGCCCCGGGGGGACCGCCATGCGCTTCCTGCTCCTGCCCCACCTGCCCGACCAGTCCAAGCCGCACCACGACCAGCTGCGCGAACTCGTCGACTACGCCGTGTTCGCCGAGGAGCTGGGCTTCGACGCCTACGGCATCGGCGAGCGCCACGACCGCCCCGCCGTCTCCAGCGCACCGCCCGTCCTGCTCGCCCACATCGCCGCCCTCACCTCGCGGATCCGGCTGTTCACCGCCGTCACCACCCTCGGCCTGCTCGACCCGCTGCGCGCCTACGAGGACTACGCCACCCTGGACCACCTCGCCGGGGGCCGGCTGGACCTGATCGTGGCCAAGGGCGCCTACCCGCGCTCCTCCCGCCTGTTCGGCGTCACCCGGGACAACCAGTGGGAGCTGCTCCAGGAGAACTACCTGCTGTTCCGCCGGCTGTGGCGGGAGGAGAAGGTCACCTGGCAGGGCCGGCTCGGCCGCTCGCTGGAGGACGCCGAACCGCTGCCGCGCCCCTACCGGCCGCAGATCCGGATCTGGCACGGCGCCGGGAGCAACCCGGCCTCCGCCGACTTCGCCGCCCGCCACGGCGACCCCCTGTTCACCCCCAACGGCGCCGGCGCCATCGGCCCGTACGCCGCGATCGTCCGCCACTACCGGGAACGCTGGGCGGCGTACGGCCACGACCCGGCCCGCGCCCTGGTCGGCGCGGGCACCGCGGGCTACTTCGGCGCCCGCACCTCGCAGGAGGCGGTGGCGCGCTACCGCCCGGTCTTCGAGGCCCGGCTGAAGGTCAACCAGGCCTTCGACGGCGGATCGATCCGCTTCGACACCGTCGAGGACTGGATCGAGCACGGCTCGGTGCTCGTCGGCAGCCCGCAGCAGATCATCGACAAGGTGCTGCGCCAGCACGCGCACTTCGGCCACGAGCTGCTCCACCTGCACGTGGACGGCGAGGTCCTGGACCGCTCGGACTACCTCGGCACGCTGGAGCTGTTCTTCGCCGAGATCGCCCCGGCGCTCCGCCGCGAACTGCCCAGCCGGCCGCTGGACGACGCACCGCCGCAGCACCCGGCCCCCGGCCCGGACGCCGGCGGGCGCGGGGCGGGCGGCACGCCCTGACCGGGTGAACGCGGCGGGCGCAGGCCCCGGGCAGCCGCTCTCCGGGCGCGGAGCCGGGGGGCGCCGGCCGCGCGCTTCGGATCAGGCCCGTTCATCGATAAGCGATCAAGTGGGCGCCCAGGTGAACGGGCGCCGACGCGAGGCCGAGGCCTGTGCGGCCGGGGTCGCCCCTCTCCCGGGACGTTTTTATGACGATGCGTCATGTGAGTTGGGAGGATGTTTTGTTCGGTCGGCGCACGGGCGTTGACCGCCGGCCCCTCCCGGCGATTGGCTCGGGGCATCGCCCCCGGCCGACGGAGGCCGGGGGCGGACCTGTTGGGGAGGAACCATGCCCGTACCGCACCCCGCCCGACCCCGTACCGCGTTCGCCGCCGCGGTGGCCGTCGTGCTCGGCGCCGTCACCGCGGCAACCGCCACCGCCACGCCCGCCGCCACCGCGCCCGCCGTCGCCGCCCCGCGCGTCGAACGGATCAGCCAGGCGCCAGGCGGGGCCCAGTCCGACGGCGACTCCCACCTCGGCGGCCTCTCGGCCTCCGGCCGCTACGCCGTCTTCACCTCGGAGGCGACCAACCTGGTGCCCGGCGACACCAACGGCGGCGCCGACGTCTTCGTACGGGACCTCGTGACCGGCCGGACCGAGCGCGTCAGCGTCGCCGACGACGGCGGCCAGGCCACCGGCTCCTCCTCGGGGAGGGCGATCAGCGCCGACGGCCGCTACATCGCCTTCGCCTCGAACGCCCCCGGCCTGGTCCCCGGGGACACCAACGGCGTCTACGACGTGTACGTCCGCGACCGGGTCGCCGGGCGCACCGAGCGGATCTCCGCCGGGGACCCGGCGCAGCCGCAGACCGGCGGCACCGACACGCCGGTGATCAGCTGGGACGGCCGCTACGTCGCCTTCGCCTCCGGGCGGGGCGACCTGGTGCCCGGGGACACCAACCACGTCGCCGACATCTTCGTGCACGACCGCCGCACCGGTGCCACCCGGCGTGCCAACGTGGCCGATGACGGCACCCAGGCCGAGAGCCCCGCGCGCCACCCCGCCCTGAGCGCCGACGGCAGCCGGGTCTCCTTCATCTCCCGGGACAGCCTCGCTTCCGACCCCGGCCCCGGGGGCGAGGGCGGGGGCGGGGGCGGGGAGGACGGCGCGCAGCTCGCCCGGCCCCGGACGTATCCGCTGTACGTCCACGACCTGCGCACCGGCACCACCCGCCCCGCGAGCGTCGGCCCCGACGGCCGGACCTACGGCGCCCTCGACGGCGGGCTGAGCCCGGACGGGCGCTTCGCGCTCTTCAGCTCCTACACCTCCCTCGCCACCGGCTACGCGCACCCGCAGGTCTTCGCCCACGACCTGCTGACCGGTGCCACCACCCTGGTCAGCGCCGCCCGCGACGGCGCGCCCGGTGCGGGCGACGGCCAGTCGTACTCCCCCGTGATGACCGCCGACGACCGCCGGGTCTACTTCGCCTCGAACGCCGCCAACCTGGTGCCCGGTGACACCAACGGGGTCGCCGACGTCTTCCGCCGCGACCTGTGGACGGGCGCGGTGGAACGGGTCGCCCTGGCCGCCGACGGTTCCGAGTCCCCCGTGGAGTCGGAGGGGCCGGCCCTCGACGCGCTCGGCACGTCGGTGATGATCGCCTCGGCCGACAGCCCCCGGCTTCCCGGGGACACCAACCAGCACCAGGACGTCTTCCTGCGCCGGCTGCCGCTGTTCTGATGTCCTGACGATTGCGGCCGCGCACCGCCCGGCCGCGGGGGCTGCCGCCCGGGTTCAGCAGACGCCGACGCCGGGCAGTTGGTTGCCGGGCGACTGCAGGTGGATGTTCGTCACATAGCCGCCGTACTGCGGCAGGTACGCCCACCAGTCGTTGAGGCAGGACGGAACGGAGAGCGACTCACCCTGCTTCTGGCACTCCACCAGCACCTCGACGCCGGCGGGCAGCACGGTGAGCGGCGGCTGGGTGGTGTCGGGGCCCGGCCACACCCGGACGCCCTCGCCCCAGCTCCCGAACCAGCTGCCCGCCGGCTGGACGAGATGCCGGGCCCGCCGGGACGGCCCTGCGCGCCCGGCCGCCCGCACGATGACGCGCCGCGCCCACCGTCGAGGGAATGCCGAAGCAGTGCGTCGAGCGGGGATCCAATGGGCTGGTTGTCCAACCGATTCGACCCGAGGACGTCTCATGCGTCGTGCTCTTGCGGCGGCTGCCTTGTGCGCCGCGTCCGTTGCCCTCACGCTCGCAGGTGCGGGATTCGCCAACGCGGAAGCTTGGATCTCCCCGCGACAGTGCCTGGACGGGGGCGGGCAGGTCTTCCAGATCGAGCCTGGGCTCGGCACCTGCGTCGGCGGGGCGTACGACGGCATCGAGGTTCGAGCGCGAGCCTGAGCCCGTTCGGCCCCCGTGATCGCGAGGGGCGGCGAGGAGGGCCGGCCCTTGCACCTGTGCCGGGTGGCCGCGCCGGCCACCCGGCACCGTTCGCGGCGGCCTCCACCACCGAGCCGAGAACCTGACAATCAACCAGTACCTCCCGGCGCCCGCGCCGGTGGCGTGGCGCGGGCGGGTGGGCACGGTGCCGCCGCTCGCCGCCGCGTACCAGCCCCGCCCGGGGCCTCGGGGGAGGTCGACCGCGGCGTCCGGACCTCCGGGTGGCCGGGGCACCCCCCGGTGCTCCCGGCGATCGCCTGCGCGGAGTGCAGCCGGGTGCAGTGGCGGTCAGCGGACCGGTGGGGCGGGAGGGGTTCGGCCCGGGTGCCGCTGTCCCTCAGGGGGCGGCAGGGCTCCGGCCGATGGGGCGGTGCCGGCGGCTGAACGGTGGCGTGGGTTCAGCCGCCGACGGGGTGGGGCCGATGGCCGGGCCGGCAAGGTCGGGCGGTGTGCTTGGTGACGAAGTCGGCGATGGCGTCCTCCATCTGCTGGAGGCCGGGGTCTTCGAGGGGGTAGTGACCGGCGTTTTCGAGCATGCCGGTGTCGACGGGGACCTTGGTGATGCGGGAGAGGACGGGGACGGCGGGACGGCTCACAAGCCGACGCCGGGGGGCGGGTGCGTACGGATCCGCCCGGGGAATTCATATAGATGACTTTGGGGGGTCACGTGGACCCGTCATGGTCGGGGCATGAACTACCAGTACACGCTGCTCCACCTGACCGATGTCCACGTCGTCCCCGAGGGCCTGCTGCACGGATCGGTGGACTCCCGGGCCGCGCTGGGCGCCGCGCTCGACGCCGCGCTCGCCTCGGGGCGGGACTTCGACGCGGTCGTCCTGTCCGGCGACAACACCGACCGCGGCGACGAGGCGTCCTACCGCCTGCTCGCCCAGGCGATGGACGCCGCCGCCGCGAAGCTGGGCGCCCGGGTCGTCTACGCGGCCGGCAACCACGACGAGCGCGGCGCCCTGCGGGCCGGCCTGCTGGGCCAGGAGCCCACCACCGAGCCCTACGACCACGTCACCACCGTCGGCGGGCTGCGCATCGTGACCCTGGACACCTCGGTGCCCGGCAAGCACCACGGCGAGCTCGACGACGGCCAGCTCGACTGGCTGGCCGCGCAGTTGGCCGAGCCGGCCGAGCACGGGACCGTGCTGGTGCTGCACCACCCGCCGCTCGGCGGCCTCATCCCCGGCTTCGAGGACCCCCGGCTCGGCGAGCACATCGACCTGCGCGAGCCGCAGCGCCTGGCCGAGGTGGTGCGCGGCAGCGACGTGCGGCTGATCCTGGCCGGCCACACCCACAGCGCCGCCTCCGGGCAGCTGGCCGGGGTGCCGGTGTGGGTGGGCCCCGGCAACGCCTACGCCGCCGACCCGCTCGCCCCGGCGGGAGTGGTCCGCTCGGTGCCCTTCCAGGCCTGCACCCGGGTCGACATCACGCCCGAGGGCGTGCGCACGGTCCTGGTCCCGCTGCGCCAGGAGCCGGCGGTCTACGAGCTGCCCCTGGAGCAGTTGGTCTCCCACCTGGGCGGCCACTGACGCGGAAGGAACCGCCGGCCGGCGCCGCCCCGCGGGACACTCCGGGGCGGCGCCGGCCGGCGCCGTTCACTCGTAGCGGGTGGTGAAGGCCACCAGATCCCCCCGGCAGCGCCGCACGACGTGGCACAGCGGCTCGCCCTCGCACACGATCAGCCCCTCGCGCACCAGGACGGGCGCACCCGCGTCCGCCCCCAGCGCCTCCTGGTCGTCCGGGCCCGCCAGATCGGCGGAGACGGTGTGGCTGCGGTAGCGGTGGTCGTGGCCGAGCCGGCGCAGCGCGCCCAGCACGCCCTCCTGCGGGTCCCAGGCGAGGCCGTCCAGGCGTGGCGGCAGCGCGTAGCGGCTTGCCACGGCGGGCAGGCCGTCGATCCGCAGCAGCGTCGCCACCTCGTAGACCTCGGCCCCGTCCAGCCCCAACTGCCGGGCGGCGAAGGGGTCCTGGCGCAGTGCGGCGGAGCGCGGCTCCTCGCCGTCGGCCAGGTGCGCGGCGACGGCGTCGATGACGCCGGAAGGGTGCAGGCGGGTCTGCGGGTCGACGGCCAGTTCGAAGCGGCGCCGCACTGCGCGCACGTAGCTGCCGCTGCCGTGGCGGGTCTCCACCAGGCCGCCGGCGCGCAGTTCGACCATGGCCTGGCGGGCGGTCAGCCGGTGTACGCCGTACTGCTCGGCGAGCGCCTCCTCGGTGGGAACGCGCGAGCCGGGTGCGAGGTCACCGGAGTCGATGCGCCGGGCCAGGTCGCGGGCGATCGCGCGGTAGCGGGCTTCTCTGGGCACGGCGACACTCTACGGCCCCGGCCTGCCGGCGAAGATCACGGGCGGCGGCGCGCAGTGTTCCCGAGTCGTTCACCCCGGTATCCCCCGTCAGGCCTGATGACACCACTGCCAAAAGTCATATAGATGACTTCATGAACCTTGTGAACTTCCGCGACGTCGCCTCGACCGCCGGACCGTACCTGCGCGCCGGACGCCTCTACCGCAGCGCCCAGCCCTCCGGCCTGACCGCCGCCGACCTGGCCCAAGCCGTGCCCGGCCTGCGCTCCGTGATCGACCTGCGCGGCCCCGAGGAGCGCACCGAAGGGGACTGGGACGCCGCCCGGGAACTCGGCGCCACCGTGGTCGGCCTGGCCGGCGAGGGTTCCCCGGGCTCTCTCGCCGCACTGCCGCCCGGCCTCACCCTGGGCGGGCTCTACGTCCTCATGCTCGACCACCGCCCCGCCTGGTTCGCCTCCGTCGTCGCCGCGATCGCCGACGGGCTGCCCGCGCTGGTGAACTGCGCGGCCGGCAAGGACCGCACGGGCCTCGGCGTCGCCCTCGTCCTCGACCTGGTCGGCGCCGGCCGCGAGGACATCGTCCGCGACTACACCGCCACCGCGCCGGCCATGCCCGCCGTCCTGGCCATGCTCGGCCTGCCCGCCGGCACGGCCGGGTCCGGCGGTTCGGCCGGATCCGCCGGCACGGCCGGGTCCGGCGGTTGCGCCGGCGGTCGGTACGGCGCGGCCGCCGGGATCGGCGGTCTGCTGGACGCCCCGGCGCAGGCGATCGAGGCCTTCCTCGACGCCCTCGCCGAGCGCGGCGGCGCCGAAGCCGTCCTCACCCGCCACGGCCTGACCCCCGACCATGTCCAGCGCCTGCGCGCCGCCCTGACGGCCTGACGGCCTGACGCCCTGACCGAACCGGAGCACCGAACCCGTGACCACCGTGAACGCCCCCGCACCCACCGCTCCCGCCCACACCCCGGCCGCCCCCGTCCCCGCCCCGCGCCGGGGCCTGACCACCCTGGTCGGCCTGACCGAACTCTGGTACTCCGCCGCCGTCTCCCTGCCCCTGGTCCTCGGCCTCAGCCAGCGGATCCAGGAACTCGCCCCGCACGACAAGGCCACCGTGCTGGGCCTGGTCACCGCGCTCGGCGGCGTCACCACCATCCTCGTCACCCCCGTCGCCGGACACCTGTCCGACCGCTGCACCAGCCGCTACGGCATGCGCCGCCCCTGGATCCTCGGCGGGGCGGTGGTGGGCCTGCTCGGCCTGCTGCTGCTCGCCCTCGCACCCGGCACCCCGGCACTGGCCGCCGGCTGGGTGGTCACGGTGGCCGGCTACCAGAGCATGGTCTCCGCCCTCACCGCCGTCGTCGTCGACCAGTACCCGCCGCAGCGGCGCACCCGCGTCGCCGGCGCCTTCTCCATGTGCAACCTCGCGGGCGTCGTGCCCGCGATGGTCCTCTCCTCCGCGCTGCCCGGCCGCGTCACCCTCCAGTTCGCCCTGTGCGGAGCACTCGCCCTCGCGGCCGCCGCGCTGCTGTGCCTGAAGCTGCCCGACCGGCGCCTGGCGCCCGGCGAACGCCCCCAGGCCGGCCTGCGATCGGTGGCCGCCTCCCTGGCGGTCCTGCCGCGCGGGGCGCGCGACTTCCGCCTGCTGTGGACGCAGCGCCTGGTCGTCAGCTTCGGCTACGCGATGATCTCCGCCTACTCCTTCTACTACGTCCAGGCCCGGCTGCACCTGAACGCGGCCGACGGCGTCGCCCTGGTCGGCGCCACCACCATCGTCACCACCGCCGCCTCCGGCCTCGCCGCCTACCTCGCCGGGCGCTGGGCCGCCCGGCTGGGCCGCGGCCGCCCCTTCCTGCTCTGGGCCACCGTGGCGATGGCCGCCATGCTGGTGCTCAAGGCCGTCACCGCCGACGTGTCGATGGTCTACCTCTACAGCGTCGTCTTCGGCGCCGCGCTCGGCGCCTACTACACCGTCGACCTCGGCATGGTCACCCAGGTCCTGCCCGACGAACGCGACGCCGGCCGCCACCTCGGCTCCTTCGCCATGGCCAAGAACCTCTCCATGGCCGTCGGCCCCGCCCTCGCCCCCGCCTTCCTCGCCCTGGGCCGCGACCCGATCTCCGGCGGCGACAACTACCTCGCCCTCTTCCTCGCCTGCGGCCTCACCACCCTCGCCGGCGCCGCCCTCGTCCCCCGCCTGCGGGTCCGCTGAACCCACGGCCGGGAACTGCGGACCCGGTCGAGGACGTCGTCATGCCGAGGCTCTGCCCACCCGGGCCGGTGGGAACGGGGCAGCTCCCGTTCCCACCGGCCTGCGGCCCTGCGCGGTCAGGACCGCCTGCGGCGAGGCCCTGGTCGAGCGCAAGGCGCAGCAGGGTGAGTGCAGCAGGGTGAGTGCATCGGGGGTGGACAGCAGGGGGCGGACGGCCGGGGGATGCCGGCCGGGCGGAGAACCGCTTCCGCCCTCAGACCCAGTAGCCGCCGCCTTCACAGGGCTGGGGTTGCGTGTCCGGTGCCAGGACCAGCGGGCCCAGTCGCGCCACCAGTTCCTCGTCGTTCAGGAGCCCTCCGAACCGGTTCCAGCTCGCGATGAACCGCCCGGGTGTGAGCCCGAGGTCGAAGACCGTTGTGAACGTCGAGATCATGCAGAAGGAAATCGCGCCGTCGCGGTCGACCGGGTCGCTGATCCGAGTCTCCAGGTCGTCCTTCAACCAGGTGAGCATCTCCAGCGTGGACGCGCCGCCGATCGCCCTTCGGCGCAGTTCCCGCTCGATCTCCTGCTGTCCAGCGCCCCGGCTCATACCCCGCCCTTCGAAGAGGCCATCGTGCAGATGATGGCACGGTGCGCCGCTCCGCAGTCCGGGTGATCGCCGATCCTGGGCGTGCTCGCCGGCCGGGCGGCTCCGCTCGCAGCGCGGGCCGGTACTGGTGCCTTCCCTGCCGCTGCTGGAGCAGACGGTGGGATCTGGGAGCGGGAGTACGGCGGCCGGGTGGTGGGGCGCTGCTCTCTCAAGGGCGGGGAGCAGCCGGGGGTGCGGTGCACGGGGGGCCTGGCGGAGTTGATCCGTTGGAGGGCGGGGCGGGGGTCGGGCGGCCGTCGGCTCGCGCCGGGTCGGAGCGGGCAGTGCCGACAAGGCCGGCCCCGGCTGGGAATTCTCGCTGGCCGGCGGCGGCGCGGGTCCCCTAGAGTCGGCGCGCCCGCCCCGGTCGGGGTGGTGGCGTACCGGCTCCGCGTGTCCGCGAGCGGTGCTGTCCGGAGGGGACGATCTGATGGTGTGTGTGGTGTGCGGGACGCGTCCGGCGGGGACGGACAGCGGGCGCTGCTTCGGGTGTGCGGAGGCGTACCCGGGGTGGGTGGCGGCGCTGCGTCCGGCGAACGGCCTTGCCGCGGCCCTCTTCGTCCTGCTGGGGCTGAACGGCGTCCTGGCGGCGGTGGTCGTCGCGATCGACCTCTGGGCGGACATGCTCGTGGGCGGGCTGCTGGACGGGTCGGGCGACGCCGGGTTCGACGATCTCGACATCGTGGTGTCCGTGTCCGACGCGGTGAACGCCTTGTCCGTCCCGCTGTTCCTCGCCACTGTGGTCGTGTTCGTCGTCTGGTTCCACCGGATCCGCGAGAACGCCGAGTTGCTGGTGCCCAACGGGCACCGCCACGGCAGCGGCTGGGCCGTCGGCGCCTGGTTCACCCCCGTCGTCGGGCTCTGGTTCCCCTGGCAGCTGACCGTGGACTGCTGGCGGGCGAGCGCGCCGCTGGACGCCGAGGGCCGGCGCCGCACACCGTCGGAGAAGGTGGTGGCCGTGTGGTGGGCCACCTGGATCGGCTCGCTCGTCGTCGGCCGGATCGCCTCCTCCATGACCCGCCAGGTCGACCCGCCCCTCGACGGTCTCGGGGGCCTGCGCGACGCCATCCGGGTCGAGGCCGCCGGCTCGGCGCTGCGCCTGGTGGCGGCGGTGGCGGCGATCATGGTGGTGAACCGGCTGACCGCCATGCAGCAGGAACGTCGGGCCGACGTCAACCCGGTCGCGGCCAGGGCCGCTCATGAGGCCCGGCTCTAGGCAGGGCGGTTGACCAGGGTCTGCGGTGCAACATTGTTGTTGCGGCCGGAGTGACCGGGACGGCCGGGACCGGTGCGGGCGGGGTCGGTTGCTCGATCGCGGCGGCGGGTCGCGCGTTCGATCGGGCCTCAGCAGGGTAGCCTTCCATGCGCGTTCTGCATGTGATTGATCACCGTGAGTGTCCGGTTCGGTTCAAGAATTGGCTTGGGGTGCCGCCATAGCCCCTGGGCGCGCACGAACGTGGAATCGGCCACGAGGACCGTCCGGGTCGCCGGCCGGGCCGTTCTCCCCCCACAGTTCCCAGCCGTGCGGACCGTGCCCGGTCTTCTCCGGCCCGGTGACGACCTGCGCGATGCACACCGCCGTGGCGGTTGCGGCGTTACGGCGCTGCGGTGACCGGGTGGGCGCTTTCACGGTGGAGCCGTACGGCCTGGCCGTGCAGGCCGGTGGTGCTGATGACCGCGATGGTCACGTCCTGGAGGGCGGCGCTCGTGACCACGTAGCCGCCGTGGACGAGCCGGTCGGCCGGGACGGTGACGCCGTCGACGGTCAGGTGCCCGGTGCTCGGGAGCGGCTCGCCGGGGAGCTCGACAGGGCCGTGGGGCGAGGCGTTGTAGAGGAAGTCGGCCAGGAGCGCGGACGGGGACAGGTCCGACGTGATCCGGAAGTGGCCGGGCAGCGGCCGGTGGGTGGTGACCTGGATGGCGATGGTGCGGTCGTCGTCGTAGTAGGCGACGTCCAACTGGTTCAGGAAGCCGTCGACCGCCTGGCGGGCGACGAGGACGGGCCGGCCGGGGTCCGGCCGGGCGAGGACGGCGACAGGGACCTCGAACTCCCGCAGGTTCTCCTGCCAGATGGGCAGGACGGGACGGACCGGGCGGCCGGGATCGCGGAACACGGCTTTCTCCTCCGGGTCGAGGCACTGGCGTGGTGGGTTCATCGTGGCACCGCGCCAGTGCACTTGGAGCAGAAGTCGGCCGACCTGCAACAAAAGCGGCGAGCAACCCATGCGCGATCCCGTCACTCGCTCCGGACAAACCGTTCGCAACACAGGCCAGACGCCCCCCAAACCGAACCCATGGAACGTGCACGGATCTCATGCCGATTCCGATAAAGCATGATTCCCCACCGCCACTCCGCAGGGCCCATCAGCCGCCAGGACCGGCCTGGGAGTTCGACGGCGCGAAATCCCAACCGCCGCCCAGTCTCTACACATGGGTCGCATATCAAAGGCAGCCCCGAGAAGCCCGGGGCAGTCACCCCAATGCTGCGAACATGCGTTCTATACTCATGGGGGATCGTTTCGGGCCGCACGCCCCGATTCAACCGTTGTCGGTGGCAGAGGCTAGCCTTCACCCGACCGGTTGTAAGTGCACCGTGAAGGAACTGTCATGCCAAGGCTGAGGGCGGGGGGACGTCGTCCAGCAGCAGGCCGTCCACGACGCGGGTGACCAGGGGATTTGATCAGCGTATGGCATTGGCTAGGGGGCAGGGCATGATGGGCGAGACGGTCGACTGCCCTGAGTGCGGCGGCAGCATGACGTTGAAGAACGTCACGACCGGGCGCCGCGCCGGCGACCTGTTCTGGGGTTGCACGAAGTTCCCGTCCTGCCGCGGGTCCCGCGACGTCTTCGCGTCGATCGAGGAGTCCGGTGGCGCCCGCTCCCGCACGGCGAGGGCGGCCCGCCGGAAGGCGGCCGCCCAAAGTGTCGTCCTCCGCCCGGGCAGTCTGTTCGTGTCCAGCGCCAACGACCACGGCCCGGGGAAGCTCGTGCGCGAGGACGGCGAAGAGTTGGTCCTGGAGTACTTCGACACCCCGGGCCAGCCCCCCGCCGAACGCCATCGCGAGACCGTCCCCCGGGCCGGCGTGCAGCCGTTCCGTTTCTCTCACGAACAGCGGGTCTTCTGGCGCTCCGGCGCCCAGTGGCGTTCGGGCCGCGTCCTCGAGGTCTCGGAACAGCGTGACATCTACGTACGCGCCCGGGAGTGGGAGGGGCACCTCCCCGAACCGGACCTCTACGTCCGTTGGGACAATCCGCTGAGCGACCCCGTCGGTTTCGGCGGCGCGGGGTTGATGGAGTCCCCGCTGTTGGCGGACATGCGCCGCCCGTTCCTGCAGAGCACCCTGGCGCAGCGCTCGGCGGCCCACGGGATGCGCGGTATCCTCTCCAGCCGCATCGAACTGCACAAGCACCAGGTCGAAACCGCCTGGCGGGTGCTCCGGGACCCGATCCAGCGCTACCTGCTGGCGGACGAGGTCGGCCTGGGAAAGACGATCGAGGCCGGCCTGGTCATCCGCGAGCTCCTGATGGACAAGCCGGATCTGGTCGTGCAGTTCGTCCTGCCACCGTTCCTCGTGGAGCAGTGGCGACGCGAACTGACGGAGAAGTTCTGTACCGAGGACTTCCCGGACGCCCGGTTGGCGTTCTCCCGCGACGACCGACCCGACAGTTGGGAAGCCGCCGATCTGCTGGTGGTGGACGAGGCCCACAACCTGGCCGGCCTGGCCGGCCACGCCCGCTCCGAACTGGCCGCACGGTACAAGCGCCTCTCCGCGGTGGCCGCCGGCAGCCCCCGCCTCCTGCTGCTGTCGGCGACCCCCGCGCTGCACAACGAGCAGACCTTCCTGTCGATGCTCAAACTGCTCGACCCGGTGCTCTACCGGCGGACGACCCCCGAGGAGTTGCGCCAGCGTCTGGAGTCCCGCGCCAAGCTGGGGCGGCTCTTCCTGGGACTCCAGCCGAAGTTGCCCGGTGCGCTGTTGAAGAACCGCCTCGCCGAACTCGCGGCGAACTTCCCCTCGGACGCCCAGGTCTCCGCGCTGATCGACACCGCCGTGCGGGCGATCGGGGAACAGGACCGCGGGGCGGTGGCGAGGGCGATCGGCTCGGTGCGGACGTACGTGTCCGAGGTGTACCGGGTGCACCGCCGTATGCTGCGGACCCGCCGCACCGAGGCGCTGCAGAAGTCGTACCACGTCACGGGCCGGACCAGTCCGAAGCCGCTCGTCCTCGATTCACCCGAACTGGCCGACCTCCCCGCTCGGTTGGACGAGTGGCGCCAGGAGGCCCTCGCCGCCCGCGAGAGCGACCCGGTCGCCCTGCGCCAGGCCGCTTCGGACTTCGCCGACGCGGTCGCGCTGTCGCTGGACCCCGATTCCCTGAAGAAGTGGGCACGGGCCAGGACCGCGGCCACGGAGGGCGAGCAGGAGGCCCTCGACCGGCTCGCGAACGACCTGGACCTGGTGGACAGCAGCCGGCACGTGGCACGCCGAGTGGCGAACGACTTGAGTTACCTCTTCTCGCCCAACGAGCGTGTCGTCGTCTTCTGCCCGACCTCGCACATGGCCGGGATCGTTGCGGACGCGTTGAAGGACTTCGATGCCGGAGAGGTCTACCGGCACGTGGCAACCGAGCCGGCCGCGGCGTCCGAACGGGCCGTCCTCGCCTTCGAGCAGAGCCGGTCCGCGGCCCTCCTGGTGGCCGACTCCTCCGCCGAGGAGGGGCGGAACCTGCAGTTCGCCGAGCTCATGGTCCACGTGGGGATGCCCGCACGGGCCAACCGGCTCGAACAGCGCATCGGCCGGTGCGACCGCTGGGGCGCCCACCGGGACGGTGTGCACAGGCGTTCGCGCTGGGTGGCGGAGGCCGATGGGTCGCAGTCGTTCGCGGCCGGGTGGATGCGGGTCCTCGACGAAGGGTTCGGGATCTTCGACAGATCCGTGGCGAGCCTGCAGCACGCGGTCGACACGGCCACCGAAACGGCGTGGCGGCTGCTGTTCGAGCAGGGCCTCGACGCAGTGCCCGAAGCGATCGACCTCGTACGCGGCCTCCTGCAGGAGGAGGTCGAGCGGGTCCGCGAGCAGGACGCCCTCGACAGCATCGAGGCGCCGTCGGACGAACTCTCGGTGTACAGCCGGATGGCGGCGTCCGAGGGCGAGTCCGCCGCCTTCGCCGAACTCACCCACGCTCTGCTGGCGACCCAGCCGGGAAACCTGCGCTTCACCCCGGAGGGCGACCCGGTGCACAGGGTCGGCGGTTACCGGGCTGGCGGCGACAGGCACCAGAAGCACTCGCTGACTCCGTTGGTACCCGCGTCCAGGCTCCAGCGCGACTTCGTGCCGCTCGAAGGACTCCGCGGCACCTTCGTGCGCGAGGCCGCAGTGGCGATCGACGGCGTGCGGCTGTACCGCTACGGCGACCGGTTCATCGACTCGGTGTCGGACTTCCTCTGGCACGACGACCGCGGGAGGGCGTTCGGAATGTGGCGCCGGCGCCCCGACTGGCCCCACGCGGAACGCGTCGCCTACCGCTTCGACTACGCCGTCGAGGCGAGGCCGCTGCAGACCGACGCCCAGATGGATCCGGCGGACCGGATGACCATGGCATGGCTGGAGCAGGTCATCGAGGACCCGGCCGCCCTGCAGCGCCGTGCGGACGGCCTCTTCCCCCCGCTCATCGCGACGATCTGGGTGGACGAAAAGGGAACCCGGGTGACCGATCCCGACCACCTGTCGGTCCTCCAGGAGCGGTACGCCAAACCGGATTCCCCGGATGCGAGCGGTGACTACGCGCTGAACGCCGACCGCATCGAGCATGCGTACGAACTTGTTCCAGCGGACGTCTGGGAGGAGCGCTGGCGGGCGGCCGATCGGGCCGCCCAGGAACTGGTCCTCGGCGACGGGGCCGTGGTCGAGGCCTGCGCGCGTGCGGTGGCCGCGGCGGAGGCGGACATGGCGACGCGCCTCGCCCAGCTCAATCTGCGTGCCGCGCAGGCAGGCGGAGCGGAGCGCGCGGCGCTGGAGGATGAGGTCGAGCGGGAGTCCGTCGCCGGCGAGGAACTGCTCTCAGCCCTGCGGAAGCCCAGCCTCCGCCTGGACAGCACGGGCGTGGTGGTGGTCTCGGGTCGGCACCTGGACCAGGACGGGCGGTCGTGACCGCACAGTTCGACATCGTCCAACGCATCCTGCTGGGCCGTCCGGAGCCGGAGCACAAGCTCACCGGACCGCATCTGCGGCTCGCCGACGCCTGGACCTCCGGTGAGCCCGGGCCCGCCGTCAGCGGCGACATCGCCGCCCTCCTGGCCCAGGTGTTGCGCCATCAGGCCGGGCTGACGGGACAGCACACCCACCGCTTGCGGGTCGGTCTCGACGAACGCGGCATCGAAGCAGCCGCCCTGGAGCGGGCCGGTCTGGAGGTCGAGCGCTTCGGCGCCACCCAGCACTCGGTCAGGCTCGACGCCGACTGGCGGCCCGGCTGGCTGCGCGGCGATCCGCGCTGGATCGATCTCGCGTGCGCGGCCCCCGGTCCGCTGGTGGAGAGCGACGGGACCGCGGTACCGACGTACGCGCGCTCGAACACCGGCGTGCCCATCGACCCCGCGATACAGGAGATCGCTCCCGCGCTCGACCAGTACCGCTCGCGCAGCCAGGCCACCGCGGTCCGGACAGCCGCGCTGTCGGACCCCGCATCCACCCTGCACGTGGTGCTGCCCACCGGTACCGGGAAGTCGCTGGTCGGGCTGGCCCCCGGGCTGCTGCTCGGTCGCGGCACCACCGTCATGGTGGTGCCCACCACCGCGCTGGCCCTGGACCAGGAACGGCATCTCCACGGCCGCTTCCCGGATCTGGGCCTCCCCCGGGAGCTCGCCTACTACGGCGGGCGCCCCGAACCCGAACGCGCGGCGATCAGGGACCGGCTGCGCGAAGGCACCCAGCGGGTCCTGTTCACCTCCCCCGAATCCCTGGTCCGGTCCCTCGCGGCACCACTGCGCGCGCTCGCCGAATCCGGCGGGCTCACACACCTGGTGATCGACGAGGCCCACCTGGTGCGCCTGTGGGGCCTCAGCTTCCGTCCCGAGTTCCAACTCGCGGCCACCCTGGTGGAGGAACTCCGCGCGGTCGCCGAAGAGGCCGGCCAACGCCCGCCGAAGGTCATCCTGCTGACCGCAACCTTGTCAGAACCCGGTCTGGAACTGAACGAACAACTCTTCCGCGGGGAAGCCGACTCGGTCTTCGTGGGTTCGACCTACCTGCGGACCGAGATCAGGTACCTGCTCGGGACCGTCACCGACGAGGAAACCAGGATCGAACGCCTGGTTGAAGCACTGCACCGCCTCCCGCGCCCGGCGATCGTCTACACCACGAAGAAGGACTCCGCCCAGCACATCGCCACCCGCCTGCGGGCCGCCGGGTTCGCCCGCACCGCCGTGTTCCACGGCGACACCGATCCGATGGAACGACTGGCCATCCTGCGCCAGTGGTCCGGCCACGAGGGGCCGACCTCGGTCGACGTCGTGGTCGGCACCAGCGCCTTCGGCCTGGGCGTCGACCAGAGCGACGTACGCACGGTGGTGCACGCGTGCATCCCGTTCTCGGTCGACCGCTTCTACCAGGAGGTCGGCCGCGCCGGACGGGACGGCCACGCGGCACTGTCACTCTGGTTGCCCGCCGACGGGGACCAGACGGAAGCCCGGAAGACCGAGACCACCACCCTGATCGGCGACGAGAAGGCCTGGAACCGGTGGTCGGCCATGCGCACCCAACGGATCAAATCGGGTGATCCGGATGAAAGCATGATCCTGGACACCACGATCCTGCCAGCGCACAAGCAGCACGCCTCGGACTCCAACCAGTTGTGGAACCGCAACACCCTGGTGCTCATGGAACGTGCCGGCCTGATCACCCTGCAGCGACTGGAACCGCCGGTCCCGGACCGCAGGCCGGACGAGACCGACGAGGAGTGGCGAACGAGGCTCGCCACGGCCCGGTCGGCCAACCGCCATCATCTGCGGGCACGGCTGCGCGCCCACGTGAACAACCTGGACCAACCAACCTGGGAAGCAGCGGTCCAACGGGCCAGGACCCAGGTCCGCCAGGCCGAGGGGGCCTCGGCGGCACGCATCACCCGACTCCTGAAAGGCACGGAGTGCTGGGGCCGCGTGCTCGGCGAGGAGTACTCGTACACCGGTGTCGGCCCCATGCGGGCAAGCCAGACCGTCCGACCGGCGTGCTCGGGCTGCCCGGCCCACGGCTCCGACCGGCCGGCGCCTCTCCGCACCCCGCGCGCGATCGTCGCCGAAGCGCTGATGCCCGACCTCGGCCGGGAGGTCAGCGCGGGGCTCCGGGCCATGGCGGCCGGCGGGCGCAGCATCATCGTCAGCTACCCCGAGGGACAACTGCGTCCCAGCCTGGGCACCCTGGTGCAGGTCTGCGTGCGCAACGGCGTGCGCGGCATCGTCGCGCCGCGGGAGATGCTGCGCCTGCCCCCGGTCCGCACAGCCGCCCGGTACGCCGAGGAGGGGTTGGTGGCGGTGAACGCGCTTGTCACGGACGGCCTGCCGCTCGCCCTGGCACTGCCCAGCCTCGTCCTCTACGACTCCACCAGCAGACCGACCGTTTCGGTACTGGCCCCGACCGGCGGTCCGCTACGCGTGGTAGTAGTACCAGAAAACATGCACGACCCCGGGTATCCGAATGACCTCATCAGGCGGATCCGAAGCCCGCACTGGGGCGTGGACGACTTCCTCAGGAGACTGTAATGGCTGTACTGAACCCGCCCCGGAGCCTGCCCGGGCTCGGTCGTGCCGTCATCTCCTTCCTCAACACCGACCGGCGCTCCTGGACCGACGAGACGCTGGTCGAGGCGTTCAAGCCTCCGGGCCTGAACGACGACAAGACCTCGGCGGCGGGCGTGCAGGACACCCTCTCCGCCTTCCGCGCGATCGGCATGCTCACCCGCGACAAGAACGGCGTGGTCACCGTCACCGAGGGCGAGCACGCGCGCGGCGCACTGACGCAGGCCCAGTTCCGGCGGGCTGTGCAGCGGCACGTCATGGATCTCTCACGGGACGGGGACCCCTGGAACGTGTCCGCCGGCGACGCGTACACCAGTGGCGCCCGCGATCTGCTGCGGGCGCTCAGTTGGTTCCTGGCGCAGGATCCGCTGGGCCGTCCGCTGTCCTGGAATGAGAACGTCCAAGGGCTGCAGGACGCTCAGTTCGGGACTTCGGACAACGAGACCTGGGCCGTCGTCAATGACACCCGGTGGCCTCCCTTCAGCCGGTGGGCCAAGGCCCTGGGCCTGGCATCGCCCTCGCTGCTGAAGTCCGCGCCGGGGCTGGTCCCGCTGCCCGTGGTGGCCATCGACGACGTCCTCGACGAGTTGCCGGAAGGACGGATGACCATCGTCGACTTCCTGGCCCACCTGGCCGTCAAGCTGCCCGTGCTGCACGGCGGTTCGGCCCGTGCCACGCTGGTCGCCACCCGGCTCGAAAACGACCCGGACCCCGGTGTCCTGGCGGACTGCGCGGACAGTTCGGTGGGACAGGCGCTGCGGATCCTGGAGGAGCGCGGCCGTGTCGTGTTCAGCGCCCTCCCGGATGCGACCGGCCTCCGGCTCCTGGCGAGCGACAGCAACCGCCACACCCACGTCACCCTGGCCCGAGGAGGAAAGCGATGAGTTGGCGCGGTGACCTTCCGGTCGCGTGTTGGACTGCCGGCGAGGCCGTGAACATCATTCCGGTCGAGGCCGAGAGCACCTCCGACGGAGTCTTCCTCGCCACCCACACGTCGATCCCGATCATCCGGCGCGACCACGTGGGAAGTGCCGAAGGCGGCGCGCTGGTCACCGAGGAGGAGTTGAAGCAGGCCGTCGAGGAACTCCCGCAGGACCAGCCGATCATCCCGATCCTCGGGAAGTCCGGCACCGGCAAGTCCCACCTGGTGCGCTGGCTCCGCGCCAAGCTCGACCCCAAGGAATCGACCCGGCTGATCTTCGTTCCCAAGCACCGCATGTCGTTGCGCGGGATCCTCGAGCTCATCCTGGTGCACGCCACGAGCGAGCGGGCCGAGGAGTTGCGGGCCAAGGTCGCCACAGCCGTGGACGCGGCCTCCGACGAACGCGAGGCACGACTGCGGCTGCGCAGCACGCTGGCCATCCTGGTCGAGACTCGGGGCACGCGTGCGGACCGGTCGCCCGAGGAGAGCGAACTCCGCGAGTACCTCGCCTCGCCGGAGGGGCTGCCGGCCCTGCTGAATGACCCGGTGTTCCGCGACCGCCTGCTCGACGAGGCCGCGCCGATCGCCCGTCTGGTCCGGGAGAAGCTCTCCGGCAAGGGGGCGGACGACAAGGAGGACGCGTACGGCTTCGCCGCCGCGGACCTGGACCTCTCGGTCGACGACATCGGCAAGGCCGGCGAGTCGGCGCAGACGGTGGCGGCGGCACTGGCCAGCGACACCGGGCTGCGCGAACTGGCGGCCATGATGCTCAACGAGCAGCTCGGCCCGGCGGTCGGCGAGGTGTTCGGCATCGGCGGGGACGACCTCAAGCAACTGCTCGTGGAACTGCGCCTCGACCTCCAGCGGCAGGGACTGGACCTGCTCCTGCTGATCGAGGACTTCTCCATCTTCCAGGGCATCCAGGGCGGGCTCATCGACGCCATCACCCTGGTGCCGACCGCTGACGTCCCGCTGTGCCCGATGCGCGTCGTCATGGCGGTCACCACCGGTTACTTCGTCAACCAGATGCCCGAAACGGTCTTCACCCGCACCTACAAGGTCTTCGACCTCGCGGCCCCCGCCAAGGGCTCCGGCCCGTTCGACCCGGCGGCCTTCGCCGCCCGCTACCTCAACGCCGTCCGGGTCGGCGCCGCGGAGATCGACACCCAGCACGCCGACGCACGCCCCGCGCCCAACGGGTGCGAACGGTGCCCCGTACGGGAGAAGTGCCACCGGGCGTTCGGGCAGGTCGACGACATCGGGCTGTTCCCCTTCAACCGCACCGCGCTCGCGCTCGCCATGCGGAGCCAGGCCCCTGACGGCGAGTTCGTCGCCCGGGACGTGCTGACGCGGGTCCTGCGCCCGGTCCTGCAGCGTGACCAGGTCGAACTCGACGAGAGGCGGTTCCCGGGGGACGCCTTCGAGAACGACTTCCGGACCGGCGCGCTGGACGTCCTCGACAACATCGAGGACCAGGTGCAGTTGCACACGCCCGGCGACCGCGAACTGTCCGATCGCCGGGTGCGGATGGTCCGCTTCTGGGGCTCGGATCAGGGCGCCCACAACCTCGACCCCGCGATCCACGAAGCCTTCGGCGTTCCCCCGCTGGAAGTCCTCGCCACCCCGCGGACCGCTCGGCAGGAGTCCCGGCCGAAGCACGAAGCGATCGCAACAGCACCGGCGGCCACCGTCCGGCCCTCAGCGGCGGCGGGTGGGCAGGCCACCTCGCAGCCAGCACAGGACCCCGCCCTGGTCCAGGCCGTGGACCACTGGCGCGCCACCG
The DNA here is from genome assembly GCF_042957205.1 of Kitasatospora sp. NPDC008115. Taxonomy (NCBI): domain Bacteria; kingdom Bacillati; phylum Actinomycetota; class Actinomycetes; order Kitasatosporales; family Streptomycetaceae; genus Kitasatospora; species Kitasatospora sp. NPDC008115. The sequence continues at coordinate 57,376 of NZ_JBIBHU010000031.1, forward strand.
GCAAACTCGTCCAGAGCAGCCGCAACGACCTGCGCAACATCGTCCACGCCGCCATCATCGGCCACCTGAACCTGGAGGACGGGTACGGCGGGGACGGCGGGTGGGCGAAGGGCGACAAGAAACTCACGCCGCAGTTCCTGGCCGCCTCCTCGATCTCCCTGGACGGCAGCGCCTCACAATCGGCGCTGGTCTCGCTCGACCACACGGACGACAACGACGTCCGCGTGCTCCGCGCGCTGGCCTGGGCCCACACCGCGCAGTCCTGGAGTGCCGTGCCCAACGGCGCGACGCTCCAGCGCCTGTGCATGCAGTGGGTGGAGACCCGCGCGGCCCAGGTGTCCGAGGCTCTGCTCCCGCAGGAGGACGACGACCCCGAGTTGGCCCGCCTCGCCCACGCCCTGCTGGCCGCGGGCAAGGCGCTGGGTATCCCGGACGCCTTCAAGGACGACCCGCTCAGCCGGGTCAGAGCGATCTTCGCGGTTCCCCCGACGGTCTCCGACACTGAGGCCAGGCCGCGGCTGCGGAGGTGGCAGTCCGACATCGTCGGGAGCGACCAGAAGCCGGGCCGGGACGTCCTGCGCCAGCGGCTCCTGCGCCTGACCTGCTACCGCCAGGGCACGGGCGAACCGCTGGCGCTGAACCTGCCCCGACTGCTGCGTGCCGTCCATGACGATTCCGCCCATGCGATCTGGCCCGGGTCGGTGCCTGCCGTCATCCGGGAGTCCGTCGAGAACATCGGCCTGCGGATCGGCGCGCTGGACCAACTGCGCGACGAGGCGGTCGCCCTGGTGCCCGACACGAGCGACATGGGCGGGGACGTCTCCAAGGTCTCCAAGGCGCTGAACGGCCTGATCTCCGGGCTGGCACCACTCGGTCTGTCGTCCTCCGCCGTCAACGGGCCCGAACTCCTCGCCAGGGCGAGGTCCGTGCAGTCCGGCGACCTGAAGACGACCAGGGGGTTCGAGCAGTCGTTCGCCGAGTGGGAGTCCCTGGGCACCGACGAGCGCCTGCGCACCCTGACCTCCGATGTGGAAGGGCCGTCGGGACGCGTCCAGGCCTGGCTCCAGCCCACCCTGGCCGCGGTCAGGTCCTTGGAGGCGAAGTTGCAGGCCGGCCCGTTGTCGGAGACCCAGCGCGAGCACGAAGAGGCCCTCACACTCCTGCTGGCCAAGTTGACCGAACTCGACGCCTGCATCGTGGCCACGACCACCTCCCCCGGGGAAGGCGCATGACTCTCATCGAACGAATCCAACGCCTGCACCAGGCGGCTGCCGACGTGGAGGACGAGGACCGGATCAAGCAGCGCACTGGTCAACTGGTCTCCCTGGGCAAGGCGGTCGACACGGCGCTCGACACCCTCCTGGGGCTGGAAGAGGCCATGGCGGAACTCCGAACGGCCGGGTTCTCGCTCCCGGCCGAGACACTGGCCCGGGCCGACGAGGCCTCCAGGGCCCTGCGCACGTTGACAGCGGCCTTGCGGCAGAAGCGCGTTGTGCCGCCGGCCGCCGGCGTCCAGGGCGCGCAGGCCTACGCCAAGTCGCTCCGTCAGACCGTCGAGGGCGCTTGGAAGGAGCGGCGTCAGTACACGCCGCCGGCGATCGACGAGGACCTCGTCGACACCCTGGACAGGAACGGGATCGATATCGAGGCGATCCGGACAAAGATCGAGAAGGCCCGCTGGCAGCTCAAGAACCTGGAGAGCCGTTCCCTCCCCAAACGGGGTGACATCGCAGCGCTGACCACCGCACTGCAGAGCCTGGCCGAATGCGGCCAGGACATCACCGAACTCGTCGATCCGATTCTCACCAAGGTGATCATGGACACCCAGAGCCCGGAAGGAGCACAGCTGAGCGCCTTCACACCCGAGGTCGTGGCCGGCCTGGCCGCTCTCGGCATCCTCGACCGTTTCCGGGTGCGGCTGTGATGATCACTGCGGCCGAGGCAGAGATCCTCGAACTCCTCGAATCCCGCGAAGACCCGCTGCTGTCCTGGGGCGTGGTCGACGGCGGCTTCACCTACGCCGAGCTCCACAGCCGCGTCGACGGCGTCCTGTCCACGCGTCAGGACCCGGCTTCGCCGGACGACGTGATCGACGAACTCCGGCACAAGGGCATGATCCACGAGGACCGCTCGGTCTCTCCACCGCTCTGGCGCACCCGCAACGGTGAGGGCCTCCGCCTGCTGGCCAGGATGCGGCAGATCTTCCCCAACGGCGGTCAGGACCCGCAGGAGGCCTGGCGCCAGGGAACCGCCCTGGTGGCGGACTTCCGCTACGCCCGCCGGGCCCGTGCCTACCCGAAGCGCGACCGGGCGCGGCAGGAAGCCGTCGACGGCATCGACGGCGTGCCCGAGATCTACCAGCAGGTCGTGGACGCCATGACGCTGAGGGGTTCCAAGCACGCCGAACTCAGCGGGTTCCAGGTGCGAGCCACCCGTCAGGTCCTCACCGCGCTGCGGGAGAAGATCAGCACCGCGACGGTCGTGGGCGCCGGCACCGGCAGCGGTAAGACCATGGCCTTCTACCTCCCCACCTTCGCCCACCTCGCGGACCTGCGGGACCCCTCTGTCTGGACCCGCGCGCTGGCGGTCTACCCGCGCAACGAACTCCTCAAGGACCAGCTCAACACCGCCTTCGCGACCGCCCGCCGGCTGGACCAGCTCTGGTGGAGAACCAACAAGCGGCCGATGACCATCGGCGTCCTCAACAAGGACACCCCGCACAATCCGTCCAACATCCCGGATCAGCGGTCCATCTACGCCTCGTGGACGCGCGGTCCGCAGGGCTTCCGCTGCCCGCAGTTCACCTGTCCCGGAGACGGCTACTCCCCGTGCGGCGGTGACCTGTTCTGGTCGGAGGCGGACATCCGGGCCAGGGTGGAACGCCTCGCCTGCAGCACCTGCAGCCGGGTCTTCGACGACACCGTCCTCGTCCTGACCCGCAATCGCATGGGAAACCGGCCGCCGGACCTGCTGTTCACCACCACTGAAGGGTTGAACCGGGGTCTGTCGAACCTCGCGCTGCGCAAGCTCTTCGGGATAGGTGTCCCCAGGAAGCCCCGGCTGATGCTGCTCGACGAGATCCACACCTACAGCGGCACCACCGGCGCCCAGGCGGCCATGGTCCTGCGGCGCTGGCACCACGCGCTCCGCAGCCCGGTCACGTTCGTCGGGCTGTCCGCGACCCTGTCCAACCCCGTCCGGCACATGGCCGACCTGACCGGCATCGAGGACGGGCTGGTCACCAGCATCGAACCCTCTCCGGAGGAAATGGAGTACGAGGGCGCGGAGTACCTTGTCGCGCTGCGCAGCGATCCGACCAGCGGCGCCTCGGTGCTGTCCACGACCATCCAGACCGCGATGCTGCTCCCCCGGATCCTCGACTCCCCCCAGTCCCGGCTCTCAAAGGGCCTGCTGGGCACGAAGGCCTTCGTCTTCACCGATGACCTGGACGTCACCAACCGGCTCTTCTTCTACCTCCTGGACGCCGAGGGACAGCGGTACCGGAACAGGAAGCAGGAGCAGTTCAAGGCACCGCTGGCCGCTCTGCGCATCCCCGGGCAGAACAACGTCGCCGACAAGCGGCGGGCCGGCCAGTCCTGGGACCTGCCGCTGGACCTGGGGCACCCGCTCAGCGGCAAGGGCCTCACGGTGAGTCGGACCACCTCGCAAGACTCCGGTGTGGACGCCGAATCCCAACTGGTCGTCGCCACCGCCTCGCTGGAGGTGGGATTCGACGACCCGGCGGTCGGCGCGGTACTCCAGCACAAGGCTCCCCGCGGGGTCGCCCCCTTCCTCCAGCGCAAGGGCCGCGCCGGCCGGAACCGCGGCATGCGCCCGTACACGGTGGTGGTGCTCTCCGACTACGGTCGTGACCGCGCCGCCTACGAGGCCTGGGACACGCTCTTCGACCCGGTCCTCCCCGAACTGGTACTGCCGATTCGCAACCGCGCGGTACTGCGCATGCAGGCTACCCTCGCGATGCTCGACTGGCTTGCCGAGCAACTCCGTCCCAAGTACCCCCGCGCGCACATGTGGCGGGACCTGAAGGGGCTCACCAACCCGAAGTACCCGGACAACCGGAAGGTTCAGGAGGCCGCGGCCGAGGTGCTCGCGCAACTGCTGGACGAGCCCGCACTCCAGCGGAGCCTTCGCCTGTGGGTCGAGGGCGCGCTGCAGATCTCGGAGAAGCTGGCCGCCGAGGTCCTCTGGCACCCGCCCCGTCCCGTGGTTCTCGCGGCCGTGCCGGCCCTGCTCCGACGCCTGCGGAGCGAGTGGGCGGTGGCCTCTTCCGGCGTGTTCGCCACCGGGAAGGACGTGATGGGGGGCACTCCGCTGCCCGACTTCTTCCCGGAGAACCTGTTCAGCGAACTGGCGCTTCCGGAAGGCCAGGTAACGGTTCCCTCGCAGTCGGGCAGGACCCAGGAACGCGAGAAGAACGCCATGGGGATGGCGCAGATGCTGCGGGAGTTCGCGCCTGGGCGAGTGTCCCGGCGCTTCGCCACCCACATCCTCGAACACCGGCACTGGATCCCGGTCCCGTTCGGCCAGCGCGAGACCGTCGTCGCGCTGGACTCCGTACTGGAGTTGCATCACCGCGAGGAGGTGGCAACCGTCGAGATCGGGGGGACGCCGACCGCCATCCCGGTTGTGCGTCCGGACCAGGTCGCGCTCTCGCTCGCCCCCGGGGAACTCAAGGACTCGTCGAACGCCATGATGGTGTGGCGGTCGGAGTTCATCGAGCGGGGCCGCGGGCTGGGGGCCCGCATCCCCTCCTCCGACCTGATCGGCCGCCTCGTCCCCGAGGCCCGGTTCTTCCTCCACGCCCAGAACTCCCACGTCGAGGTCCGCCGGGTCGCGATCGAGTCCGAGGCCAACCTGCTCGTCTCCACCAACGAAGGGCGGGCCTCCACCAACGAAGCGCGCGTCACTGCCCGCTTCTCGCTGGACGGCGAGCAGATCGGCCTGGGCGCCGTCTACGATGTGGACGGCCTCCGGCTGAAGATCGACCTGCCCGACGTGCTCAGCCCGCCGGAGGAAGTCGACGCCTCCCTCCGCAGCGCCTGGTTCCAGCACCTGATGACCACCGACGAGGCGCTGCTGGAACAGGCGAACAGGTTCCAACTGGAGTGGCTCCACCAGACGGTCGAGTGCATGCTGCTGATGTCCGCCGTGACCGGAAAAACCTCGCTGCCCGAGGCCTACCGGAAGGTGCGGGACTCCTTCGCCGCCCGGCTCTCGGAGACCCTCCACGCGATGTTCCGCAGCCCGGACGTCGAGGACACCGCGAACGCGACGATCACCCGGGTGGGCGGCCGGCTGAACGCCCTGCTCTCCGACCAGAAGGTCATCGACCGCCTGGACCACCTGACGGACCAGGTCTGGAACCCCGACCCGGAGCGCTTCCAATCCTGGCTCCGGCAACGGGTCCTCGCCACCATCGGCCAGGCCGCGCTGTGGGCGGCCCGGGACATCTGCCCCGAGCACGACCCCGACGGCATCATCGTGGACGTCGAACCGGGCTACTCCCCGGACAGGAAGCCGCGGCACGGCGAAGTCTGGCTCACCGAGTCCTCGGTGGGCGGCGGCGGCTTCATCGAAGCACTGGCGGGCCGTGTCCGGCCCGATCCTCGCAGGTTCCTGCGGCTGATCTCCCGAGCGGTCCAGCCGTCCTCCACCGAACTTCTCGACGCGCACCTGCGGCGGATCGTCCGGTACGTCGCCGAGGGCTCCGAATGGAGCGACCTGGTCTCCGACTACCGGGGATCGGCCACCCAGGAGAAGCGGGTTGCCAACCTCGTCCGCATCCGCGCCCAACTGCGCACCTCCGGCATCCAGGGCGCCGAGCAGACCGTGGTCTCCGGATTGGCCAACCGACTGCTCCGGCCTGGCTCAAGCCCCCAGACCGACCAGGCGCTGCACACCATCGTCGACGAGTGGGAGGCCGCGGAGCAACGGCTGGGTCTGGAGATCTCGCCCCGCACCTGGGCCTACCTGATGCGCGAGCGGCACAACCTGGACCCCGGGCTCAACCTGGCCGGCGGTGCCAGCGAGCGCCAGCGCATCGATGCCGTCCAGAGCCTGCTCTGGCCGCGCGGCTGGGCCGTGCGGGCCAACACCCTGCAGTCGTGGAACCCGTACGCCGACAACCCGCCGGCGGCGGCCGATCTGGTCCGGGGGCTGTTCACCCCGACCGCGGAGACCATTGACGTGACACTCCCCGACGCGGACAGCCTGGTGCGCACGCGCTTGGCCGACCACGGCTCCGCCCAACTGGCCGCCCGGCCCGAGGACGCGCCCGTCCTCGCGAACATGCTGGTCGACCTGTCGATCCACGCTGTCGAGACGGACTTCCTGCAGGTGCACCCGCGGGTCGTCGAGATCGACCACCGCCCTGACGGGAGCATCGTGGCCTCCCTCGAACTGGCCGAGGTGTCGGCATGAGGAGGATCATCACCATCGGCGCCGGCGAAACCCGACTGCTCAACGACCTGCTGCAGAACCTGCTGGTGTCCGAACTGATCGCGCCGTCCGCCCGGTTCTGGGTCCTCTCGCCGTGGATCTCGGACATCGCCGTGATCGACAACTCCTCCGGGCAGTTCAAGAGCGTGCTGCCGGCGCTGCCCACCCGGCCGATCCGGCTGACGGAAGTGCTGGTGGAACTCTCCCGGCGCGGCTCCGACGTGCGGGTCGTCGTTCGGGACGACGCCCGTAACACGATGGTCGTCCAGCGCCTCACCAACCTCGCCCCGGCGGGGCCGCACCCTACCGTGCGCGTCGAGAAGGTCGTCCACGACAAGGGCATGGTGAGTGAGCGGTTCCACGTCCACGGTTCGATGAACTTCACCTTCTTCGGACAGCGCGTCAACCAGGAGGGCGTCACCGTCGTCTCCGACCCGGACCAGATCGCTCGCGCGCAGGTCACGTACCAGAACAGGTATCAGTTGTCATGAGCGTCGACCGCGAAGAATTCTTCGGCACGCACAACGAGATCAGCCTCCGCCAGGCGCTGCAGCCGGAGATGACGGCGTTCCTGGAAAGCCAGATGGATGCCATCGAGAAGGGCGGCATCGGCTTCCTGCCACGCCGGGCCACGAGCCGACTGTGGTGGTACGGGTTCACCCCCACACCGGACCGCAAACGCGAACTCCTCACCCTGCTGAACTGGTGGATCGGCCCCACATTCAGCGACCTGCCCGCGCGCCACGGCAGCCTCGACCCCACCGACGCGTTCGACACCGCTCTCGACGAGGGCAAGGTCCTGCGCTTCGAAGTGCTGCCCCAACGGACCGCGAACCAGGAGAACGCGGCACGCGCACGCGACTCGGTGCGCGCTTCCCTGTGGCGCCTGGGCCGCCTCGTCAACGGCCGGCCTCCATCCGAATTCGACGCCCCGCGGAGCACGGTGGAGGTCCTCGACGACCTCGGCCACGCCATCTCCGCCCAGGACCGCAGCATCGCACTGGCATGCCTGCGCGAACTCGAAGCGACCGCGGATCTCGACCAGTCGAACATGGCCTTCCTGCGCCTCCGCGCGTTCGCCGGGTTCCAGGACTGGAAGTCCCTCCTCGCCGATCGGGACCTCGAACACGTCCTCGCGATGCGGCGCCCTGCCAAGGTCAGCCTGGCAATCCAGCAGGCGGTCTACGCCAGTCGGCTCGCCACGCACGACCAAGCCGGCAGAGAACAGGACCTGCTGGACGCACTGGCCGAACTCCCCTCCACGTTCCGGGCGCTGCGCACGGATTCAACCTCGACGACCCGGGCGCAAGCCGTCACGGAATTCCTCATCGCCCTGGAGAGCGAGTCCGAGGATTCCATCGCCCGGATAGTCGATGACTCCGGATCGATCGATGCGAAGCTCCCCGGACACCTCAGGAACATCCTTCACACGTACCGGAATATTCCGCTCGGAGAATCTCCCGATACGACCGAGAACACCGCTCCCGATCCCACCGAGGGCCCCACCAGAACACCTCTGGAACAGGCCACCGAAATGATGCTCCGCAGCAATTTCGAAGCGGCCATCGAAGCGGCGCTGAAACTCGAACCCGGGCTCCACTCCGCTCACATCCTGCTGAGCTGCGCACGGGAACTGGAATCACAGCAGCATGCTTCGACGGTGGCGCACTACATTTCCGCCCACGACCTGCGCGAAGTGATCGGCGGGGCGTACGCACAGCTGCGCGACAGCCTCTCCTGGCTGGAGGAGTTCCTCCAGGGAGAGCCCGGACTGGACTGGCACAGTTGGCTGGAGGCCCTCGGCGGCGACCACCGGACCGCAGCGCTGGAAGCCGACGCTGGAACCACCGACTCCTGGCCTCCCCTTAGCCGTGCGGTCCTGGCCGCGTGGCTGCTCAGCGCGCCTGCCGAGGCGCTGGGCAGCCTCGGCGAGGTCGGCGGCCAGTTCATGGCCGTACACCGCGAGATCTTCACCGCCGACGGGGCGGCCGAACTGAACGAGCGCGTGCTCGCGGGTCTCGCGCTCAGCGGCAAGAACTCCGCCGGCGTCCGGGTGCAGACGCAGGCTCTGCTGGACTACCTCCTGTCCGCCCATCCCACGGCCAAGATCTTCACCGATGCACTGATGTGGACCGGAGACATCGTCTCCGCGAACGCCTCAGCCATGACCACCTCCTGGGTGGTCGACATCCTGCAGACCGCCACGGCGACCCCCGCCGCCGTGGCCAGCCCAGCCACCGAGAAGTTCTTCCACCAGGTCATCGGGCACCTTCGTCCGTTCAAGACGGCTCTATCGCCGACGGACATCGAAGCCCTCAAGATCGTCTCGGAGGAGTTGTGCCAGACCGTCCCGGGCGACCTGCTCGCCGTACAGGACAAGGACGCGGACCTGGGTGCACCCTTCCGCTACCTCGCGGACTCGAAGGTGGTCCTGTACTCCCTCACGGAGTCGGCCACCACCAGGGCGGCACAGATGCTGCGCGTCCTGGTCCCGGGCATCGACATCGAGACGAGCGCCGAACACGACGGCAGCGGGAAACTCGCGGCCCAGGCAGCGAACGCGGACGTCTTCGTGGTGGTCACCGCATCGGCCAAGCACGCGGCAACCGATTTCATCACCGCCAAGCGCGGCAAACGCCCGATCGTACTCGTCAACTCACGTGGTTCGTCGGCGATCCTGCGCGAACTCGCCAAGGGGTGAGGCGGAGAGAAGGGGAGATCCATATCGCCGTCGATTCCGCGGGCCTCCCGTTGGCGCTCATGCTGACCCCGGGCCGGGCCACGGACTGCCCGTAGTTCCAGGCGGTGTTGGAGACGATCCGGGTGGATGATCCGGGTGCGCGGCCGGCCGGGTCGGCCACGCACCCGGCCCGGGCGTGGGATCACCTCGGTGAATCCGGAGAAGGCGGACCAGGCGGCGAACCGGAATCAGGAGGGTTCCGCCGGCGGACAACCCGCCGCCTTCGATCCCGGCCGCTGCAGGCGGCGCTTCCAAGAGCTCGGGGCCTGGCGCGGCCTGGCGAAGGGGTGGGGCCGCCGGACGGGGGGAGCAGGCAGGGGGTGGTGACGCTCAGGTACATGCGGTCGCCGGTGCCTGCGGTGGACGCCGTCGCGGTGTACCGGCTGCGGGGGCTACCGTCGTGGGTCATGGACGACGGTGGGCGCGGGGGCGGCGGGGCGGGGCGTGCGGACAGTGTGCTGGTGGTGGTGCGCGGGCCGAGCGGGGCCGGGAAGTCGAGCGTCGCCGCGCGGCTGCGCGCGGCCCACGGGCGGGGCATCGCGGTCGTCGGCCAGGACGTGCTGCGCCGCACCGTGCTGCGCGAGCGCGACAGTGCCGGCGCGGCGAACATCGGCCTCATCGGCCTGGTCGCGCGGCACGCCCTGGACCACGGCTTCCACGTCGTCGTCGAGGGCATCCTCGCCGCCGACCACCGCGGCCGCACCTTCCTGTACTACCTGGACGTCGGCTTCGAGGAGAGCGTCCGCCGTCACGCCGGCCGCCCCCAGGCCGCCGAGTTCTCCGCCGCCGACATGGCCGCCTGGTACCGGCCCCGCGACCTCCTGCCCGGCCGCCTCGAACACGTCGTCCCGCAGGACAGCACGCTGGAGGAGACGGTGGAGCGGATCCTCGCCGACACCGGCCTCGCCCCGCCCGGCCACACGCCCCGCCCCTGACCCGCGCCAGGCGGCCGGAGCTCCCCCGCGGGGGCGGCCGCCTCGATACCGGGGGCAACGGCGAGTGTGTGGAGGCGCCGCACCGCACCGGCTCCTGCGGGCGGTGCGGCGGTCCGGCCCGGACGGCGACGGCGCGCGGGGGCCGGAGGGGGTGTCAGTGCTGGTGGGTGAGCTGGATGAGGTTGCCGCAGGTGTCGTCGAGGACGGCCGTGGTGACCGGTCCCATCTGCGTGGGCTCCTGGGTGAAGCGCACGCCCAGTGCGCGCAGGCGCTCGAACTCGGCCCGTACGTCGTCCACGGCGAACGAGGCGGCGGGGATCCCGTCGCCGGCCAGCGCCCGCTTGTAGGGGCCGACGGCGGGGTGGCCGTCGGGCTCCAGGAGCAGTTCCGTTCCCTCGGGCTGCTCGGCCGAGACGACGGTCAGCCACCGGTCCGCGCCGAGCGGGACGTCGTGCTTCTTCACGAATCCGAGCACCTCCGTGTAGAAGCGCAGGGCCTTCGCCTGGTCGTCGACGAAGACGCTGGTCAGGTTGATCCGCACGACTGTCCTCCGGTTCGTTCGGCCCGGGCCCTCGGGTGACGGTGCGTCCGCCCGGGCCCGTCGCTCCACCATAGGCGGACAAATGCGCCCTTCTCGCCCGCGGACACGGAACCGGCGCGCGGTCAGCGGGCGTGCGGCAGGTGGGCGGTGCGGGAGGTGGGCGGTGCGGCTGAGGCCGATGGCGCGGGAGGCCTCGAGGAGGACGACGCCGCCGGGGGTGAGGAGGGTGCGCAGGAGCGCGGGAAGCGTGTCGGGGGCGGGGCAGAGGCGGGGCCGCGGCAGGCGGCGGGGCGCAGCGCCGCCCCCGGTTGGGTGGCCGTGGCGGGCGGCCGGGGGTGGGCGGGTGTTCGCCGGTAGGGTCGGGGGCGGGTGTGTGGTGTCGTCGTGTTCGTCGCCGAGGGAGGAGCCGGGCGTGGGCAGGGTCCTTTCGGCCGTGGCTTCCGGCCCCGGTCCGCGCCGCCGGTCGGGGGTTCTGGTGAGCGGTCTTCTGGACGCCTTGTGCTGGGACGGCGACGAGAGCGTCGTCAGCCTGTTCGCGGCAGCTGCGTGCGCCGAGCCCTTCGACCTCGCCTTCGAGGTCGGTGGATGCCGCCCGGACCAGGTCTCCGTGTACTGCCTTGAGGACGGCGAGCGCGTCCTGGCCGGGCTCCGGGTGGTCGAGTACGACCTGGCCTTCGGCGTGCTGCCCGTCCCGCTCGGGCCGTACCTGGAGGGGTGCCTCGACCAGGTCTGCGCGCAGGGGGCCCGGGTCGCCTGGCTCGGCTTCGAAGGCTCGTTCAGCTTCGACCATCTGCTGACGGACTCCGTCGCGCGGATGCTCTACGGTGTTGCGGCGCGGGGCCGGCCCACGGTGCTGATGCTGGACGACGATCTGCGTGGCGGCTCCGCGTGGCCGGGGATCCTCGGCTCCTACCGGTCCGAGCTGACGGGCTGACGGGCTGAAACCCGCTCGGCCGGATTGCTCGTCCTTCCTTTGGCGGTCGCGCCGGCGTGAGCCCCTGCTTCCTGCGACCGGGTGTTCTGCGACAGTGGGAACGAGATAGAGGACGGCGGGTGCAGCCGCCGGTATGGTGACCGCTCGGAAGATCGACGGAGAACGGTCGCTGGGGGGAATAAATGGTTCTTACGGTTCTGATCAACAGCGAAGAGCATCACGCCACGGACGAGGCCGGAGCGGAGCGAATCATTTCCAAGGTCATGGAGAGCCTCGACTACGGCGGCATCGCATGGCTGTCCATCGACAAGCAGATCCGGGAGGAAGGAGTCTACGCGGACAACACCCTCAAGGTGGTGATCAACAGGTCGACCGGCTATGGAGGGTTGGTCTGGCATGTGGGAACCGCCTATCCGGAGCAGGGCGGGATCTACTCCCACACGTGGATCTCCGACAATCCGGAACCGCCCACGACCGACCCGATGCTCCTGTCCGACCCCTGGCACCCGGTGTCCATGGAACCGGCAAGCGCACTCCCCCTCACCAAGGTCCGAGAGGTCCTCGGTGAATTCTGCCGGGCGGGGACCGGGGACAGGCCCGCCTGTATCAGCTGGGTCAAGGGAAAAATGAACGGCGAACGCGAGGAACTGGGGGCCGGAGTGGAACCGGCGCCGCATTCCTCCACCGACTGGGATTCCCTGGTAGGCGAGATCGTGAACCTTTGCCCCAAGGAAGGCGAGAGCCGTTCGGGCTGAACGGGCACCGCGGGCGACGACGCCCCGGCCCACGGCGGCGCCACCGCCTGCGCCAAGGCGCTCGCCGCCGGACCCGCCGCCCCGCCCGGGTGGCCGGGCGGGCGTGACGGGGGCTCAGGCGGGCAGGCGGCTGCCGGCGAACCCCGGTGCTCCCCCGGGGTCGCGGCGTCGCAGCGTCCGCGCCGCGAACAGTGCCGCGGGGACGGCCGCGATCGGCACCGTCCACCACGCCAGGCCGGTCCACAACGCGAGCACGGCGGGCGCGCCGCAGGCGAGCAGCGTCCACAGGAAGAGCGAGCGGGCGAGGGCGAGGGTGGCGCGGCGGCCGGTGAACAGCAGCGCGCCCAGGGCGGCGGTGAACAGGGCGAGGAGCGCGGCGAAGGTGCCGGCCGCGGCGGTGAACTGGGCGTCGTCGCGGGGCTTGTCGGAGGAGCGCTGGGCGACGCCGGCGCGTTCCAGGCCCATCACCCGCCCGCGCCACACGGTGCCCTCCACCCGATCGCCGGGCTTCAGGTCCTCCAGCAGGGGCCCTGCGCCGCCGAAGCGCACCTCGCCGCTCCACAGCGGCGCGCCGTCCAGGGTGGCCCGGAACTCGGAACTCTTGCCGGCGTTGCGCACGAGCGTGCCGGTGACGGTGAACGGCACGGTGCGCACGCACTCCTCCACGGCCGCGCCCGGGCTGGTGGCCGGGCAGGGGGCCGCGGCGGTGTAGGAGCGGTGGCGCTCGGCGTCGTCGGGCAGCAGGACGGCGAACAGGTACCAGGCGGCCGCCGCCGGGGCGAGGGCCGCGGCGGCGAGCAGCGCGCCGCCGGTGCGGGTCCATGGTGAGGGACGGTGGATCATGACGGTTCTCCCCCCGGTCCGGTACGTGGCCGAAGCGCGCGGGTCGCCGACGCCGGGGCGTGCCGCCCCGCCCTTTCGGGGGTCGGACGGCTCCGGGCGTGCGGAACGCCGGACGGTGTCGCGGTTCGGGACGGGTGCGGAAGGGGCCTGGGCCGGTGTGGGGGGCGGCGGGTGCGCGGGCGGGCGGGGGGTGTGCCGGCGGACCTCGCGTCGAGTGCCACGCACGTCACCCCCGGACCGGCCCGCGGACACAACTGTCCCTTGTTCGCCGACCAGGCTTCCCGGCACTCCTTCGTGCACGATATCGGACGGGGCCCGGCTTCGCACGCGGGTTCGATACGGGGGCGCGCGGGTTCTGATGCCCGGTCAGGCGGCTCAGGAGGCGGACGGCTCGATCTCCCCCGCGAAGACGATGAACTGGTCGATGAGGTTCCGTCGCAGGTGGACGACGTCCGTTCCCGCCAGGCGGGGGCCTCCGTCGGGCGTGGTGAAGACCCACTGGTACCGGGCCCATTCGTCAGGCATGTCCACCGCCGAGCAGCGCACCATCGTGCCGGGCCCCGCCGGGTGACGCCGGATGTCCAGCACGAACCGCTCGACCGCCGCGATTCCCTCGCTGCGACCCAGCGGTCCCCAGAAGACCACGTCGGAGGTCAGGGCCTGGGAGAGCAGGGCCGTCACATAGCTGTCGTGCGAGGCGTTGAACGCGGAGATGAACGTGTCGATCGCGGAGCGTGCGGTCTCTTCCTGCATACCCCCAGTCATACCAGCTGTTTCGCGTGCGCTCGTCCCACGAGCCGTCTTCCGATCACGGCGAACCGTCCCGGTCACAGCACGGGCTCCCGGGCCGGGTAGGCAGCGGTGGGCAGATGCCGGTCCGGCAGGCCGTGGCCGGCGCCGCGTCCAGGGCGCGGTGGCTGTCGGCGCCGCTCCGGACGGCGGTGAAGCCGGCGGGCGGCGCCGTGCCGGTGCCGCCGCACCCGCTCGACGCGGGCGCCGAAGTGGGCCCGGTCCGGTGGGGGCGGCGTGTCGTGGTCGTTGTCACGTGCAGGTGCCGTCACACGGGCGGTCACGGGCCTTCCCCGGTGCGGGCCGCGGTGTCACCCGCGGTGTGGCGCCCGGGACTGACAGCCGGGTGGCGGGCGGTGGACCGGCCGCCGCTCCCCTGCCCTGCGCCCCGCGCCCTGCGGCGGCGCGAAAGCGCCCCGCCCCGCGCGACCCGGCGGCGGGTCGCGCGGGGCGGGGCGGAGCGGGGCGGGGCGGGGTTGCGGGGTCAGCCGCAGATCTCGGAGCCGGCGCGTCCGTTGGGGTGGGCGTAGTTCACGCCGGTGTCGGCCCAGCCGGTGCCGCACGCGCGGGTGTTGGGCGTGTAGACCATGCGGCTCCACTGGTACGGCTCGCCGGAGTCGACGTAGGGGCTGCGGCCGAACCAGGCGGTGCCGCCGTCGGAGGTGGACGCCGTGCGGTGGATCCTCGCCTCGTTGCCGCACGGCTGGCCGCTGCAGTCGGTCACCGTGGAGTGGATGCGGATCCACTGGGTCTTGCAGGTGTAGCTGTAGCGCATCTCGATCGTGCCGACCTGCTGGCCCGTACCGGTCTTCAGCGGGGCGGAGGAGAGTGTCGTGGAGTTGTCCGAACACCCGGTGGCCTGTGGGTCCTTGCCGTCGTAGGCGTTGGCGGCCTGGGCCGTGGAGGCGCCGTGGAGGGTGAGGCCGATCGTGCAGGCGAGGGCGGCCAGCGCCGAGGCCGCCGTCCTGCGCCCGGTGGCCGCGGACGTCGCGGTGCGCGTGGTGCGCGTCGTGCGCGTGGTGCGGGTGCGGTTCATGTGGTGGTTCCCCCCGTCTGGGCGGGCCCGGCGCCCTGCCGGGCCTTGGCTGTGCCCCAGTGTCGCGCCGGCGCCGGTGGCGGTCACCCTCGCAGGTCCGAGGTCGGGGGCCGGCCTGCCGCACGGCCCCGGGGGGTGGAGCCGTGCGGGGGCGGCTTTGCCGGGGAGGGGTCAGGCGCTCAGGGCCCGGGTGATGCGGGCGGCGAGGGCGGGGGCGTGGGCGTGCAGGTAGAAGTGGCCGCCGCGGTAGAGGTGGGGGCCGTGGAAGCGGCGGGTGCGGGGGGCCCAGGCCGTGAGGTGTTCGGCGCTCACCACGGTGTCGTCGGTGCCGCCGAAGACGGCGAGGGGCACGGGCAGGGGGTCGGGGCCCGGGTCGGAGCGCCAGGTGCCGACCAGGGTGAGGTCGTTGCGGAAGACGGGGGCGAACAGGCGCCACAGGGCGGGGGTGTCGAGGACCTCGGGCGGGGTGCCTCCGGTGGACCTGAGCCATGCGCGCAGCCGGGCCTCGGTCAGCGGGGGGCGTGTTCGCGTGTGCCGGTCGCCGGCGGGGGGCGGGCAGGAGGACAGGCCGGTCCAGCGGGGCGGGCGGTGGCCGTCCCCGGTCAGGCGCCGGGTGAGTTCGTAGGCGGCCAGGGCGCCCATGCTGTGGCCGAAGAAGGCGTAGGGGCGGTCGGTGAAGGGCTTCAGCGCGTGCAAGAAGTAGTCGACGAGGCCGTCGGCGGTTTCGATCAGCGGCTCGCCGCGGAGGTTCCCGTGGCCGGGGGCGTCCACCAGGCACACCTCCCAGTCGGCGGGGAAGGCCGCCTCCCAGCCCTGGTAGAGCAGGTGCGAGCCACCGGCGTGGTGGAAGAGGAACAGGCGCAGCGCCGGGTCGGGGACGGGGCGGGGGATCGTGAGGGGGCCGTGGACGAGGGGGGGTGGGGCGGTGGTGGCGGTCATCGCCGGGCGCTTTGGGTCCGGGCGGCGAGGGCGCGCATGGTGGCGAAGTCGACGACCTGGGCGGCTATGTCCTCCAGCTGTCTTTGGACGTGGGCGTCCTTGCAGTCGCCGGCGGGTGAGAAGCGGGAGGTGGTGGTGTTGATGGCGGCGCCGAGCGGGGTGGGCCAGCCGCGCAGGGCGTGGGTGACGTCGCGCAGGGCGGCGAGGGTGGAGACGGCGCCCTGCCAGCCCTGGGCGACGGCGACGCATCCGACGGGCCGTTCGCTGAAGTAGGGGCGGGTGTCCTCGCGGAGTTCCTCGACGTGGTCGAGGGCGTTCTTGACCAGGCCGGAGATCCCGCCGTGGTAGGCGGGGCTGGCGATGACGAGGCCGTCGGCGGCGGCGATGGCGGTGAGGAGCCGGCGGGCCTGGGGGGTGAGGGCGCCGTTGCGGGGGTCGTAGAGGGGCATGGCCAGGGCGGGGCCGGCGATCAGTTGGACGGACGCGCCGCGTTGTTGTGCGGCGTCCAGGACCACCCGCAGGGCCTGCTCGGCGGTTGATCCGGGCCGGCTCGAACCGCCGACACCGACCACGTTCACGGTCTCGTACACAGGGGTTTCGCCTCCTTCTCTCTGGTGCCTGAGGGTGCTTGCGGTGCGGACTGGCTGCGGGGGTGCGGGGTGGGCGGCGGTGGCGCTCGTTTTCATCGGGGCGGGGGCCGGCCGGCCAGGGGTCGGCCGGCCCGGGCGGTCGGGTGTCGGGAGGGGGGGGTTGGGAAGGGGTGTCGGGAGGGGGGTTGGGAGGGGTGGGGCCCCGCCCGGGGGCCGGGTGTGGTGCCGGGCCTCCGGGCGGGGTGTGGGTGGCGGGCTGTGCGCCGCCGTAAATAAAAGGTGATTCCACTCATGTGACGAGCACGAAGTGGAATCATCTTTTACTTGTGTGTGAGGCGGGGTCAGACGGCGTAGGTGACGTCGTCCTGCTTGGTCGGCTCGGCGGCCGGGGCCGCGGGGCCGCGGCGGAAGTTGAACACGACCAGCACGATCAGCGCGATGCCGGCGACGGTGGCCCACATGGCCGAGCGCACGCCGTCGGCGGTGGCCACGCGCAGTGCCTCGCCGGCCAGTCCGTCGTGTCCGGAGTTGGCGACGGCCACCAGGACGGCGAGGCCGACCGCGGCGCCGACCTGCTGGCCGGTGGAGGCGACGCCGGAGGCGATGCCCTGTTCCTCGGCGGCGACGCCGGTGGTCGCGGCCGCGTACATCGCGGTGAAGATGGTGCCCTGGCCGAGGCTGAGGATGAGCACGCCGGGTGCCATCGACAGGTAGGAGCCGTTCGCCGAGACGGACAGCGCGAACGCCACGGTGCCGACCAGGCCCAGCAGGAGCGCGCCGGTCAGGGTGGCCCGCACGCCGAAGCGGGTGGCGAGGCGTCCGCCGGACAGGTTGCCGATGAGCACGCCCACGCACGGCAGGAGGAAGGCGATGCCGCTCTTGGTGGCGGAGTAGCCGAACACGCTCTGGAAGTAGACGGTGAAGAAGTAGGGCAGGGCGCCGAAGGTCCCCATGAAGATGAAGGTGACGACGGTGCCGGTGCTCAGGTTGCGGTTGCGGAACAGGCGCAGTGGCAGCAGCGGGTCGCGGCCCCGGCCTTCGATGGTGAGGAAGACGGCGAGGACGGCGATCGCGATGGCGGCGCTGATGAGGATCGTCGGGGAGGTCCAGCCGGACTCCGGTCCCTGGACGAGGGTGAAGACCAGCAGGGTGGAGCCGACGGTGGCGGTCAGTGCGCCGGGCAGGTCGAACTTGCGTCCGGAGGAGCCGAGTTCGGTGTCCTTGGGGATGATGGCGAAGGCCAGGAGCATGGCGCCGCCGGCGAGGGGGACGTTGGCGAAGAAGATCGACGCCCAGCCGAACGCGCCGGTGAGGACGCCGCCCAGGAGGGAGCCGAGGATCATGCCGCTGCCACCGGCGCCGCCCCAGATCGCCAGGGCGCGGTTGCGCTCGGGGCCTTCGGCGAAGGTGGTGGTGACCAGGGACAGGGTGGCGGGGGCCAGGAAGGCGCCGCCGATGCCCTGGACGGCGCGGGCGACGATCAGGGTGGTGGGATCGCCGGCGAGTCCTCCGGCGAGGGAGGAGACGGCGTAGAGGAACAGGCCGAAGGTGAACATGCGCCGGCGCCCGAAGAGGTCGGCCGCGCGGCCGCCGAGGAGCAGGAAGCCGCCGAAGGCGACGGCGTAGGCGCTGACGACCCATTGGAGGGTCTGTGCGGAGAATCCGATGCCGGTACGGATCTCGGGCAGTGCCACGAAAACGATGCTGTAGTCGATGGCGTAGATGCACTGGGCGAAGGCCAGCAGTGCCAGGATCAAGCCGAGGCGTCGGCGAGGTGGCGCCTCGGCGCCGGCGACTGCAGGAGACATTGTCTGTGCCTACCCTTTCTGGGTGGGTTTGTTCGGGTGCTGGTCAGGTGCGTGGTGTTAAGGAGAGGCGGTGCGGCGCCCGGGTGCGGCGCCGGTCCTCGCCGGGGTGTGCGCCCTGGTGCGCGGTGGTGTGCGCAGGGGCGGCGGCGGTGGTTCTCCTGCCGGTCGGGCAGGAGGCGGTGGTTCTCATGGGCGCGTGCCCCCTCGTGTGCTCCGGTGGTCGTGTGGTGCGGTGGTCGTGTGGTGCGGGGTGCGGCCCGGCCGGGGTGTCCCGGCGGGCGTGCGTGCGGGCGTGCGGGCAGGCGGGGGCCGTGGCCCCCGCGGGCCGGGTGTGCGCGGTGATGCGCGGTGGTGCGGTCAGGGGTGGTGGCGCGGGGCCTCTTTCGCGGCGGGCGGGTGCGCGGCGAGGTGGTCGTGGAACCACTGCACGACGGCGGCCTCGAGTGCGTCGCGTTCCTCACGGTCGTCCGGGAGGTGGCCGCGCGAGAGGCGGATGAACCGGGTGGTCTTGCCCAGGGAGGTCAGGGTCTTGTGGAGCTGCTCGGTGCCGTTGATGACGACGGTGGCGTCGTCGACGGCGTGCGCGAGGAGCACGGGGGCCTGGATGCGGGCGGCGTGGGTGAGGGGGCTGGCCTCGCGCAGCCTGGCGAGGTCCTCGGGGTCCTCGACGTCGCCGATCCATTCCGTGACGCGCCGCCGCCAGGTGGGGGGCAGGGCGCGGACGTCGGATTCGAGGTCGGCGGGGCCGCAGATGACGGCGCCGGCCCGCCAGTAGCCGGGCAGCCGGGTCAGGCAGCTGAGGGCGGCGAAGCCGCCGTAGGACATGCCGTGGACGCCGAGCCGCTCGCCGTCCACCCACTCCAGGGTGCGCAGGTACCGGGCGCAGGCTTCGAGGTCGGCGAGGTCGCCGCCGCCCCAGTCGCGGTAGATCAGGCGCTGGTAGGCCAGTCCGCGTCCGGTGGAGCCGCGGACGTTGGGGGCGAGGACGGCGATGCCGGCGCGTACCAGGCGCTGGATCAGCGGGTCGTGGACGGGCAGGGCGGCCCATTCGGGTCCGCCGTGGACGGTGAGGACGGCGGGGACGGGGCCGGCGGCGGCCGCCGGCGGGCGGTACAGCAGCCCCGATATCTCCAGTCCGTCGGCCCCGGTGAACCAGACGCTCTGCGGTGCGACGAGGTCCGCGGGCAGGTCCGCTCCGAAGTCGGTGAGCCGCTGCGTGCGGCCGGTGGCGAGGTCGGCGAGGTGGTAGTCGGTGGCGCGGTCGCCGGCGCCGACCTGGGCGAGCAGGCGCTCGCCGGCGAAGCGGGGCACGAAGCCGTCGTAGCCGAACGGCTGGGAGGCGAAGCCGGGCAGTTCCAGGGTGGTGTCGCGGGTGCACAGCAGGGTGCGCTGGTCGCGGGGCACGGTCCAGACGACCTGGGGGCCCACGATCACGTTCTCCACGTCGGCGTCGGGGGTGGCGATCCACTCCAGGGGCCGGCCCGGGCGCAGCAGGGCGACGCCGAGGTGGTCGCGGCCCTCGGTGGTGCACAGGTAGATGCCGTCCTCGTTCCAGCCGCCGGCCTGGTACTTGGCCGGGCCCTGGTGGGGGGTGAGGTGGTGCACCAGGCCGGTGGTGAGGTCGCAGGTGTAGAGGTCGTGGTCGGTGTTCTGGTGGAACTTCAGGACGAGCAGGTGGCGGGAGTCGGGTGAGAAGCAGACGGGTACGTAGCGGTCGTCGCCTTCGAGGACCATGCGGGTGGTGGCGTCGGTGAGGTCGCGGACGTAGACGTCGAGGCAGGTGGCGTCGCGGGCGCTGGTGGCGTAGGCGAGCAGGCGTCCGTCGGGGCTGTAGGGATTGCCGGCGCTGGAGTAGGGGACGCCGATCTCGCGTCGGACGCCGGGTTCGGTGGCGATCCATTCGACGTCGCCGGTGAGGGGGTCGATCTCGGCCAGGCGGTAGTCCTGGGTGCCGGTGACGTCGGTGACGGCGAGCAGGCGGCTCTCGTCGGGGCGCCAGGCCAGGCGGGTGACGGCGCCGTCGACGGGCAGGATGCGGGTGTGGCCCTGCCAGGTCTGCAGCCAGGGCTGCGGGCGGCCGGAGGCGTCGCTGACGTAGGCGAAGCCGCTGGTGGCGGGCCAGGCTCCCCAGAGGGTCATGAGTGGGCCGCCAGGGCGAGTTGGATGGAGGCGGCGGTGACGATGCCGCGGCGGAAGCGGTCGAGGTCGAGGTTCTCGTCGGGTGCGTGGTTGGCCTCGTCGACGTTGGCGAGCGGCACGCCGTAGCAGGGGCAGGAGAGGCCGTCGCTGAGGACGGAGATCGGCAGGCTTCCGCCGAGGGCGGGGACCAGGACGGGGCGGTGGCCGAGGACGTCCTCGACGGCGCGAAGGATCGTCGCCGTGTAGGGGGACTCGGGTAAGGTGCTGGAGGGTGTCATGGCAGCGTCGGTCACGAACTCGACCTCGGGAGCGTATCTTGCGACGTGCCGCCGGATGGCGTCGGCGACGCGCCGGGGTGTCTGGCCGGCCACCAGGCGGGCCTCGCAGCGGGCGATCGCGATGTCGGGGATGACCGCCCGGTGGTCGCCGGAGTCGGCGCAGCTCAGGGAGTTCACCGTCAGGGTGGGTACGGCCAGGCGCTCGTGGAAGCCCAGGTCCGCCGGCGGTTCCATGCCGCTGGCGCCGATGGCCTCCAGGGCTGCGGCCACGTCCACGGGGAGGTCCTCCAGGGCGGCGCGCTGGCCCGCGCTCAGCGGTGCGACGTCGTCGGCGAAGCCCTCCACGGTCACGGCGCCCTGGGGTGAGCGCATGGTGGCCAGGAGTTGGACCAGCGCCCAGGCCGGGTTGGGTGCGACGCCGCCCCAGTTGCCCGAGTGCAGGGGCCGGTTGGCGCCGCGTGCCCGCAGTTCGAACATCAGGATGCCGCGCACGCCCAGGACCACCGAGGAGCGGCCGGAGTCGTGGACCGGGCCGTCGCTCCAGATCACCAGGTCGGGGCGGCCCACCTGGCGTACGGCCTCGGCCAGGTTGGGGCTGCCGATCTCCTCCTCGCCGTCGAGCAGGACCGTCACCCGGCAGGGGAACCCCCCGGTCAGCTCGCGCAGTGCGCGCAGTCCCAGCAGTTGGGCGAGGTGCTGGCCCTTGTTGTCGCCCGCGCCGCGCCCGTACATGCGCCCGTCGCGGATCGAGGGCGTGAAGGGCGGGGTGGTCCACAGTTCGAGGGGGCCGGCGGGCTGGACGTCGTAGTGGCCGTAGATCAGCACGTGCGGGCCGGGCCCGTCCGCGGTGCCCACCAGGGCGGGCCAGCCGCCGGTCTGCACCTCGCGCGCCTCGAGTCCCGAGGCGCGCAGGAGGCGAAGGCCGTGGGCGGCGGCCTCGGCCATGCCCTCCCCGGTGCGGCTGACGCTCGGCCGGGAGATCCATTCGGCCAGCTCACCATCGAGGTCGCGGCCGCCCACCCAGGCCCGGAGCTGCTCGATCACAGACCCTCCAACCGATTGCACAGAATGATATCGATGGTAGTGAAGCAAACCGCTGACGGCTTCGCAAGGTAGGGTGCCCCCTGTGGAAGCGACGATCGAAGACCTCAAAGCACTCGGGCACCCGGTCCGCTGGCGCATCCTGCGGCTGTGCCTGGACCGCGCCTTCACCAACAAGGAGCTGTCGGTCGAACTCGACCTCGCTCCCGCGACCACCCTGCGCCACGTCCGCGCCCTGGTGAAGACGAACTTCCTGGTCGCCGAGCCGGTGTGCACCGGCGAACACGGCGCGCTGCAGCGCCCCTACCGCGCCACCGCGCGCACATGGGGCCTGATCATCCTGCCCGACGACTCCGGCCTGGCCCAGCAGGTCGACCTCGCCGTGATCGGCGCCCACCGCACCGAACTGATCGCCGCCGGCAAGGACTCGGGGCGCGGCGCCAAGCGCGGAGTGCTGCGCCTGAAGCCCGAGTCGGTGGAGTCGCTGCGCCGCCGGATGCAGGAGCTGATCGCGGAGTACACGGACGAACCCGACGGCGAGCCGCTGAGCTACCTGTGGTCACTGGCCGCCCGGCCGCAGGTTGACCTCGACTCCCGCGACAGCGGCGCCGACCCGATTGACCAATAGGTGCAACCGATGCACCATTCGATTGACGCGTTTGAGGCCGCCATGACGGGCGGCAGGACAATGCCATCATTTTGCTTGTCAGAACGTGCACGTCAATGACCGGGCTGGGCCGGGTCGCCGGCAAATGATCACTTAGCACGGCACAGGCCCGGCGGGGTGTTCGCTCCGCGCCCGCAGCACCGAATCCTGGGAAAAGGGTAACGAATGAAGATTGTCATCGCCGGCGGCCACGGCAAGATCGCCCTGCGCTTAACCCGGCGCCTCGCCGCACGCGGCGACTCCGTCCTGGGCATCGTGCGCAACCCCCGCCACATCGAGGACGTCAAGGCCGCCGGCGGACAGGCCGTCCTGCTCGACCTGGAGCGCGCCACCGTCGACGAGGTGGCCGCCTCCGTCGCCGGCGCGGACGCCGTCGTCTTCTCCGCCGGCTCCGGCAACAGCGCCACCGCCGCCCGCCGCGACAAGATGGACCGCGCCGCCGTCCTCCTCGTCATGGACGGCGCCGCCCAGGCCGGCGTCCGACGGTTCCTGCACGTCAGCTCCATCAACGTCGGCTGCGCCGACGACCGCGGCATCGGCGAGGGATACGCCGTCTACCTGCGCGCCAAGCGCGCCGCCGAACAGCACGTCTTCGCCCGCACCGACCTCGACTGGACGGTCCTGCGCCCCGGCGTGCTCACCGACGGCCCCGGAGAGGGCAGCGTCGAACTCACCCCCGGCAACCGCCTGGCCCCCAGCGGCGCCCGCTTCGACCAGGTCGCCCGCGAGGACGTCGCCGCCGTGCTCGCGGCCCTCCTCGACCGGCCCCAGAGCGCCGGGCGCATCTACGTGGTCGTCGGCGGCGACACCCCCGTCGAAAAGGCCGTCGAGGTCTAGAAGGCCCGCGGGGCCCGCCCGGAAAAACCACCGGGACGCCGCGAGGGCGGCCACCGCAATCGCGGCGTCCAGGGCCGCACAAAGGCCCCGGGGGACCAATTCAGGACACCGTCACGAATGGTGACGCCACTTCGCCTCGCCCCCACCACCGGGCAGGCGGGGCGCAATCCCGCTCACACACCGTCCGATCCGGACAGTGGGCCCAGCACGAAAGGCCCTTATCTTTCTTACGACACAGGGGGGGTTTCTTTGTTGTGCAATCAATTGCCGAGACAAAGCCGGCCGCTCGAGCGGGCGTCGTGACCGCCCGTGACGGCGCCGACGCCACCTTTCCAGGACCCGGACCCGCCGCACACCGGCCGCGTCCCGCCACGGCGCCCGCCCCGCCCCGCCCGCAACGCGGCCCCGCCCTCGCACCGCCCTGCACCCGCTGGACGGTGACCACCGCCGACAACACCGCCGGCAACACCGCGGACCACGGCACCGACCACGGCGGCACGGATCACAGCGCCGCGCACCACGGCGGCGCGCACCACGGCGGCGGGGACGGCGCCGCGTTGCGGGCACCGGGCAAGGAGGCGGCCACCGGGGTCGCCCACCGCACCGGCCTGCTGCTCCTGGCCGGCTGCACCCACACCGCCCTGGCCGCGCACGGCGACCCGCCCCACCCCCACCCGCCCGGGCAGGAGCTGCGCCCGGCCGCGTCCACCGTGGTCGTCGCCGCCGGCCTCGCCGGCTGGTTCGACCGGGCCCTGGCCGCCGTCGAGCGCCCCGCCGCAGCCGCCCAGCCCTGGTTCGCCGAGATCCGCTACGCCCACTGCATCGCCCTGCTGATGGCCGGCCGCGTGCACCAGGCCTGGCGGATCGCCGAGGACGGACACCGCCAGGAGCGGGCCGCCCACGACACCCCCGCGGCCGACGGCTGGCTCGCCCTGCGCGACCTCGCCACCGCCATCGCCGAACTGGAAAGCGCCTCCCGCCTGTTCGACGGCGGCACCACCTGCCCCATGCTCGCCCCGTGCCTGGCCCAACTCGCCGCAGCCGGCGAGGCCGACCGCGCACCCCGCACCCCCCGCCCCGCCGAACGCAGCCCCCAGAGCCGCCTGTTCCTGCCCTGGCTGACCCTCAGCCAGGCCTGGACCACCGCCGCCGCGGGGAACACCACCCACGCCGCCCGCCAGGCCCTGGCCGCCGCCGACATCGCCATGGCCCTCGGCCAGTACGCCGTCGAGGCCACCGCCAGCTACGACGTGGCCCGCCTCGGCAACCCCAACGCCGTACGCCACCGCCTCGCAGCCCTCGCCGACCTGGTCCACGGACCCGTCGTGCCGGCCATGGCCGACGCCGCCGGCGCACTCGCCCGCTCCGACCCCCGGGCCCTCGACACCGCCACCGCCACCTTCACCCGCCTCAACATGGACCTCCTCGCCGCCGAGACCGCCACCGCCGCGGCCGCCCTGCGCCACACCGCCACACCCCCCACCACCGTCGCCTGCCCCAACGCGACGACCCCGCTGCTGCGGCTCACCGCCCCGCTGGTCGAGCTCACCAGACGCGAACGGGACGTCACCCTGCTGGCCGCCAAGGGCTACACCAGCCCCGCCATCGGACACCGGCTGGGCCTGTCCGCCCGCACCGTCGACAACTACCTCGGCCGCGCCTACCAGAAACTCGGCGTCACCAGCCGCCGCGAACTGGCCCCCCTGGTCGCCGGCGACCGCCCACGACCCCCCATCCATGCCGAAGGGACGCACCGATGACCACCTCCATGAGCGACCTCGAGAAAATCACCGCCAACCGCGAAGGCTTCAACCTGCGCGCCCGCGCGCACATGCAGTCCTCCTACTACGACGTCGAACGCTTCCGCCAGGGCCACAACATGCTGCGCCGCCTGGAGCGGGAGGAACTCGGCGACGTCAGCGGCCGCTCCCTGCTGGAACTCCAGTGCCACATCGGCGTCAACTCCCTCTCCCTGGCCCGCATGGGCGCCCACGTCACCGGCATGGACATCTCCGACGAGGCCATCGACATCGCCCGCGGCCTCGCCGGCGACCTCGGCCTCGACGCCCGCTTCGTCCAGTCCAACCTCTACGACCTGCCCGCCGTCCTCGACGGCGAGTTCGACATGGTGTTCACCGGCTACGGCACCCTCTCCTTCCTGCCCGACATCGCCGGCTGGGCCAAGGTCGCCGCCCGCTACGTCAAGCCCGGCGGCACCCTCACCATCGTCGAGATCCACCCCGTCCTCACCCTCTTCGGCGACGTCGACGGCGAACTGCGCATCGCCCGCTCCCTGTTCCAGTCCCGCGACGTCCACCACGAGATGACCAAGAGCTACGCCGACCGCATCGCCGACGAGGTCGAGGTCGAGAAGCACTCCATCTACGGCTGGCGCTGGACCGTCGAAGAGGTCGTCAACGCCCTCATAGACGCCGGCCTGACCATCGAACGCCTGCGCGAGGTCCCCTACGACGCACGCCAGCGCCTGCCCCTCATGGTCCCCGACGGCGACCACAACTGGCGCATCCCCGGCGACCCCATCCCGCTGTCCTTCGCCTGCGTCGCCAGGAAGTGAGGCACCGCCATGGCAGAACAGATCATGGCCACACCCGAGATCCGCGACTACGTCCGCTCCGTGTCCCTGCGCGAGGACCCCGTCCTCGCCGAACTGCGGACCCTCACCGGGCAGCTGCCCGCCGGCCACGCCATGCAGGTCATGGCCGAGGAAGGCCAACTCCTCGCCCTCCTGGTAGGCCTGTGCAACGCCACCTCCGTCCTGGAGATCGGCACCTTCACCGGCTACAGCACCCTGTGCATGGCCCGCGCCCTGCCACCCGGCGGCACCGTCGTCACCCTCGACCTCAACGGACGATGGCCGGCGATCGGCGCCGACTTCTGGAAACGCGCCGACGTCGCCGACCGCATCGACGTACGCCTCGGTGACGCCGCCCAGACCCTCGCCGACCTCGCCGGCGAACGCGGCGCCGACAGCTTCGACCTCGCGTTCATCGACGCCGACAAGGCCAACTACGGGACCTACTACGAGGCCGCGCTCACCCTCGTACGACCGGGAGGGCTGATCGTCATCGACAACACGCTCTTCTTCGGCCGCGTGATCGACCCCGCCAGCCAGGACCCCGACACCCTCGCCATCCGGGCACTCAACACCGCCCTGCGCGAGGACCCCCGCGTGGACATCTCCATGCTCACCATGGCCGACGGGATCACACTCGCCCGCAGGAAATAGCACGACCGACCCGCGGGCAACCGGACGGCGGGGAGGGACGACGCACAGCCGTCGCCCCTCCCCGCCGTCCGCACTGCCCGGAAACAGACCAGGACAAAGAGCAGGCCGGGCAAGCCGGGACAGAGGGGGGCAGGCCGGGACGGAGCGGGGCGGGCGGCCCCTCCCCCGGCGGCGTTGCCCCGCCCCGCCACCGGTCACGGGCGCAGCGGCCGGCCCCTCCCCTCCCCCTAGCTCTCCCCCTCGCCCTCCCCCGGTGCCGGGTGCCGGGGGCCGATGCCGGGTGCCGGGGGCCGGGGCGTGCGAAGGCCCCCGCCGCCCCGCGGGTGGGCGGGGCGGCGGGGGCTCCTTGGGGCCCGGTGCGCCGGCGCGGACCGGGCCTGGCGGGCCGTCAGGTCGCGGCCAGGCGCACGGCATCCAGCCGCAGGGTGTCGGGTGCGGGGCGCGAGGACGGCGTAAGGTGCAGCCGCTGCGTCGGCCCGCCCTGCGCCTGGGCCGGCGGGGGCGTGAGGACGGCCAGGCACGCGCAGTCCTCGTCGGTGAACCCGGCGAAGCGGTAGGCGACCTCCATGATCCGGTTGCGCGAGGTGGCCCGGAAGTCCGCGACCAGGTGCACTCCGGCCGCGGCCGCCTCGTCGACCAGCCAGTTCAGCACCGTGGCACCGGCGCCGAAGGACACCACCCGGCACGAGGTGGCCAGGAGCTTCAGGTGCCACACCCGCTCCCCGCGTTCCAGCAGCGCGACGCCGACCGCGCCGTGCGAGCCGAAGCGGTCGCTCATCGTCACGGCGAGGACCTCGTGGTCCGCGTCGTCCAGCAGCGCCCGCAGGTCGGCGTCCGAGTAGTGGACGCCGGTGGCGTTCATCTGACTCGTGCGCAGGGTCAGTTCCTCCATCCGCGACAGGTCGCCGGCGCTGGCCCGGCCGATCTGCATGACGAGGTCCAGCGAGCGCAGGAACTCCTGCGACGGGCCGTCGAACGACTCCTGCTCCGCCTGGCGCCGCACGTTCGCCTGGTACATCTCACGGCGCCGGCGCGAGTCGACGGTCACCGACGCCGGTGTGAACTCCGCCAGCCCCAGCAGGTCCGGCGCGGCCTCGGCCGGGTAGCAGCGCACCTGCGGCAGGTGGAAGGCCACCTCCGCGCGCTCGGCCGGCTGGTCGTCGACGAACGCGATCGTGTCGTGGGCGAACCTCAGCTCGTCCGCGATCTCCCGCACCGACGACGACTTCGGCCCCCACCCGATCCTGGCGTGCACGAAGTACTCGGCGACGCCGAGCTCCTCCAGCCGCTCCCAGGCCGGGCCGTGGTCGTTCTTGCTGGCCACGGCCTGGAGGATGCCGCGGGCGTCCAGGCCCACGACCGTCTGGAACACGCGGTCGTCGACGACCACGTCGTCGCCCTCCAGCAGGGTGCCCTTCCACAGGGTGTTGTCCAGGTCCCACACGACGCACTTGACGGTGGTCACCGCCGAGCCCGCCCCCTCCGGCCCCTCCGGCCCGTCCGCCCTGTCCGGCCTGTCCGGCCCGTCCGCCGGTGAAGTGCCGCTCACCGTGCCTCCCCTCGCGCGAGCGCGCCGCCGCTCGCCAGGACGTGCCGGGCGAGTTCGAGCCGGCAGATCTCGCTGCTGCCCTCGATGATCTCCATCAGCTTCGCGTCCCGGTAGGCGCGGGCCACCACGTGGCCGTCCGTGGCGCCCGCCGAGGCCAAGACCTGCATGGCCAGGGCGCTCGCCCGCACCGCCTGGGTCGCGCTCACGTGCTTGGCGAGAATGGTGGCGCTCACCAGGTCCGGCGAGAGCGATTCCCAGCACTCGCTCGCCTGCCGGCACACCGCGGTGGCCGAGCGCTCCGCGGCGTAGACGTCGGCGACCATCCCCGCGACCAGTTGGTGCTCGCCGATCGGGCGGCCGAACTGGCGGCGCGAGCGCGCGTGCTCGCCCGCCGCCGCCAGCAGCGCGCGCAGGATGCCCACGCACCCCCACGCCACCGACATCCGCCCGTAGGCCAGCGCCGTGGTCACCAGGAACGGCAGCGACAGCCCCGCGGTGCCGCCCAGGACGTTGCCGGCCGGCAGCCGCACGCCCTCCAGGCGCACCTGCGCGTGCCCCGCCGCCCGGCAGCCCATCGGATGCGCGACCCTCTCGATGCGCACGCCCTCGGCGTCGGCCGGCACCACCACCGCCGCCCCCGACCCGTCCGGCGTCCTGGCGACCACCACCACGAGGTCGGCGTAGGCGGCCGCGGTGATCCACGACTTCACGCCGTCCACCACCACCGTGTCGCCCTCCACCCGCAACCGGGTCTCCATCGCCCCCAGGTCGCTGCCGGCCTGCGGCTCGCTGAACGCCACCGCCGCCAGGCGACCGCCCGTCAGCTGCGGCAGGAACTCCGCCCGCTGCCCGCCGTCGCCCAGGCGCTGCACCGTCCACGCCGCCATGCCCTGCGAGGTCATCACACTGCGCAGCGAGCTGCACAGGCTGCCGACGTGGGCGGTGAGGCGCCCGCCCTCCAGGCTCGCCAGGCCCAGGCCCCCGTACTGCTTGCCGACCTCGGCGCACAGCAGGCCCGCGGCGCCGAGGTCGGTGAGCAGGGTGCGCGGGATCTCGCCGGCGAGGTCCCAGGCGCCGGCGTTGTCCGCGACCAGGCGCCAGGTGTCCTCGTGGCCGGCCGGTGGGGCCTCAGACATCGCCGTCGGCGCCGGACGCCTGGAGGCGGGCCACCAGGGCGGCCATGCTCTTGACGGTGGAGAAGTTGGACAGCTGCAGGTCCGAGCCGGCGACGGTGACGGAGTAGGCCTGCTCCAGGAAGACGACCAGGCGCATCGCGAACATGGAGTTGGCGACGCCGGTGGCGAAGAGGTCCTGGTCGGCCTCGGGGCTGGTGCGGGTCTGCTCGGCGACGAAGGCGGTGATCTCGTCGATGACGGCGTCCGTGTTGAAGGGCGCCTGCTCGCTCTGCTGTTCGGTGGTCATGACTCATCCCTCACTGTAGGTGTAGAAGCCGCGTCCGCTCTTTCGGCCGAGTTCGCCTCGCCGGACCTTGTCGAGAAGGAGTTCGCTGGGGCGGCACCGCTCGTCGCCGGTCCTCGCGTACAGCGCCTCCAGGGCGTCGACGAGGTTGTCGATGCCGATCAGGTCCGCGGTGCGCAGCGGTCCTGTGGGGTGTCCGAGGCAGCCCTGCATGAGGGTGTCGACGTCCTCGGTGGTGGCGGTGCCGGCGGCGACGATGTTCGCGGCGTCGTTGATCATGGGGTGGAGCAGGCGGCTGGTGACGAAGCCGGGTGCGTCGTTGACGACGACGGCGCGCCGCCGGATGCGGGTGAGCAGGTCGAGGACGGCGTCGACGGTGGTGTCGGTGGTCTGGGGGCCGCGGATGACCTCGACCATGGAGATGAGGTAGGCGGGGTTCATGAAGTGGGTGCCGATGAGGTCGCCGGGGCGGCGCACCCAGGCGGCCATCTCGTCGATGGGGATGCCGGAGGTGTTGGAGATGAGGGGGGTGCCCGGGCGGACGAGGGCGGAGACGGTGGTGAGGACGTCGGCCTTCTTCTCGGGCAGTTCGGTGACGGCCTCGATGACGACGGCGGCGTCGGCGACGTCGTCCAGGGCGAGGGTGGTGCGCAGGGGTGCGGGGGTGGTGGCGGGGGGCAGGGCTGCGGTGAGCTGGGCGTGGCGCAGGCCCAGGGCGGTGGCGGCGGCGGCGCGGTCGAGGGCGTCCTTGTCGACGTCGACGAGGACGACGGGCAGGCCGTGTCCGGTGACGAGTGTCGAGATGCCGGTGCCCATGACGCCGGCGCCGACGATGGCTATCAGTGGCTGGTCCATGACGGCTCCTCCAGTCCCAGGGGGTCGTAGCTTCCGCTGTCGGGTCCGATCCAGTACCGGCGGCCCTGGAAGGGGTAGCCGGGCAGGGGGGTGCGTCGTGGCCGTGCGGTGGTGTGGAGGGCGTCCCAGTCGATGGTGACGGT
Organism: Kitasatospora sp. NPDC008115; assembly: GCF_042957205.1. NCBI lineage: Bacteria > Bacillati > Actinomycetota > Actinomycetes > Kitasatosporales > Streptomycetaceae > Kitasatospora > Kitasatospora sp. NPDC008115. Next base: position 87,920 of record NZ_JBIBHU010000031.1, read on the forward strand.
GTGGCTCCACAGGTGGCCGACGGCGTCGAGCAGATGGGCGTGGTCGGATCGGGCGCCGGCGGCGTCGTCGGTGTGGGTGTGGGTGTGGGTTTCGGTGCAGGTGTGGGTGCGGGGCAGTGACGGCAGTACGGGTGCCTGGGTGTGCTGCCGGGTGGCGAGGTCGGTGAGGGTGGTGCCCGCTCCCACTTCGAGGAGGATGCGGGCGCTGTCGGCGGCCAGGTGGCGCAGGCCCTCGGCGAGGCGGGAGGGCTCGCGCAGGTGGCGCGCCCAGTGGGCGGGTTCCAGGACGTCCTGGGGATCGGCCCAGGTGCCGGTGACGGTGGTGATGTAGGGGATCTGGGGCGGCTTGCGGTCGAAGCGGGCGAGGGCGGCGGCGAAGTCGCGGGCCTGGGCCTCACCCACCTGGCCGTCGCCGGCCCGGGCCCGGGCGTCGGCGGCGGCGACGGTGGCGGCGAGGGCGTCGGGCAGATCGAGGACGCCGGCCAGGCACGCGGCGACGTACTCGCCGTCACCGGCGCCGATCATCGCCGCGGGACCCACCCCCCAGGACTGCCACAGCCCGGCCAGCGCGAACTGGAGGGCGAAGGAGGCGGCGGCGTGGACCCGCGGGTCCCCGTGCACACCCGCCACGCTGCTGCCGGCGCCCTCGCCGGCGCCGTCGCCGGTGTCCTCGCCGGCGGCGTCGCCTGCGGGCAGGAGCAGGGGGCGCAGGTCGTGCCCGAGCAGGGGCAGCGCCGCCTGCGCGCAGCGCTCCACGGCCCGCACGAAGATTGGCTCGTGGTGGAGCGCGGTCGCGGTGCAGTGGGCGGTGGTGCCGGGGAACATGAAGACGACCTGGCGCACACCCCCCGCCCTCCCCCCGCCCCCGGCCGCAGCGGCAGCGGCGGCGGGGGCGGGGGCGGTGGGGGGCTGGGCGAGCGCGTGCAGGGCCGCCCGGGCACCCTCGCGCTCACGGCAGACCACGTGGCGGCGCACCGGGAACGCGCGGCGCCCCGCCTGCAAGGTGTAGGCGACGTCGGCGAGGTCGAGGCCCTCGTGCCGCTCCAGATGACGGGCCAGGTTGCCGGCCGCCGCCGCCAGGGCCTGCTCGGTACGGGCGGACAGGACCAGCAGCTGCTCACCCGCCCCGGCGGTGGCGGGGGTGCGGGGTGCGGGGGCGGGCGCCTCCTGGAGGACGACGTGGGCGTTGGTGCCGCCCACACCGAAGGCACTGACACCCGCCCGCCGCGGCTCCTGGCCGCGCGGCCAGGCCCGCACCTCGGTGGGCACGTAGAACGGCGTGCGCTCCAACTGCAGGGCCGCATTGGGCGCCTCGAAGTTGATGCTGGGCGGGATCTCCCCGTGCTCCAGGGCCAGGACCGCCCGCGCGAAGCCCGCGGCCCCCGCGGCGGCGTCCAGGTGCCCGATGTTCGCCTTCGCCGAACCGATCGCGCAGTACCCGCGCCTGGTCGTGTCGAACGCCTTGGTGAGCCCGGCCAGCTCGATCGGATCACCCAGCGGGGTACCGGTCCCGTGGGCCTCCAGATAGCCGATGCTCTCCGGCGCCACCCCCGCCACCGCCTGGGCCGTCGCGATCACCTCGGCCTGCGCCTGCACGTTGGGCGCGTTGAACCCGAACTTCGCCGACCCGTCGTTGTTGATCGCCGTCCCCAGCACCAGCGCCCGGATGTGGTCGCCGTCCGCCAGCGCGTCGGCGAGCCTGCGCAGCGCGATGACCGCGACACCGTACCCGGGCACCGTCCCGCTGGAGGCCACGTCGAACGGACGGCAGTGCCCGTCACGGGCGAAGATGCCGCCCGCGACGACCGGATACCCCCCGATCAGCGGGACCGGCAGCGCCACCGCCCCCGCCAGCGCCATGTCGCACTCGTGGCCCAGCAGCGCCTGGCACGCCAGATGGATCGCCACCAGCGACGTCGAACACGCGGTCTGGACCGTCATCGCCGGACCCCGCAGATCACACAGGTAGGCGGCACGCGTGGCGAGGAAGTCCTTGTCGTTGTACGGACGCGCGTTGAAAGCCGCCATCGACCCGCGGAAAGCGGCGTTCGCGAGAAGGTTCAACGGCAGGTACTTGTTGGCGAACTGCCCCGCGTAGACACCGATCGCGCCGTCGAAACGCGCCGGATCGTGACCGGTGTCCTCCAGCGCGTGCCACACCGCCTGCGCGAAGACCCGCTGCTGCGGATCACTGATCAGCGCCTGCTGCTCGGTGTAGCCGAAGAAGTCGGCATCGAAGTGGTCGGCGTCCTCGATCACCCCGGCGGCCGGCACGTAGTCGGGATGGGTCACCATCGCCGTCGGCCAGCCGGCCGCGGCAAGCTGCTCGGGAGTGAAACGGCTGACCGACTCCACGCCCTCACGCTGATTGCGCCAGAAGTCCTCGATACTCGGCGCACCGGGCAGCCGCCCGGCAAGCCCCACGACCGCGATCGCCTCCGGCTGCGTCGCGTCCTGCGTCCCGCTGCTCACTGGAGTCCCTCCGTGCCGTGCCGCCGCGCCCGTGCGGGCGCGGGTGTCCGTGTGGGTATGGGTGTCCGCGCCCGTGCCCGTGCGGGCACGGAGTTGGGCGCGGGTGTCTGCGCGGGTGTCCACGTCCGTACGGGTGTGGATGCGGGCGCGGGCGTCCGTGCGGGGGTCCGTGCCTGTGCGGGCGCGGGGGTCCGTGTCCGTGCCGGCACGGGTGTCCGTGCGGGGGTCCGTGTCCGTGCCGGCGCGAGGGTCTGCGCGGGTGTCCACGTCCGTACGGGTGTGGATGCGGGCGCGGGCGTCCGTGCGGGGATCCGTGCCTGTGCGGGCGCGGGGGTCCGTGTCCGTGCCGGCACGGGTGTCCGTGCGGGGGTCCGTGTCCGTGCCGGCGCGAGGGTCCGTGCGGGTGTGGATGCGGGCGCGGGCGTCCGTGCGGGGGTCCGTGCCTGTGCGGACGCGGGGGTCCGTGCGGGGGTGGGGTGGTGTCGCATGCTCACGCCCCCGTCCTGGCGGCGCGCCGGGCGGCGGCGCCCGCGGCGGCGCGCCGGGCCGCCGCACGGGCCGTACCGGCCCCGACCGCCTCGTCCGCGCCCTCGGCGGGCGCGCGGTCCAGCGCCTGGGCCAGGGCCCGCGCGGTCGGGTAGCGGAACATGTCCACCAGCGTCAGGCCGCTGTCGCGCTGCTCCAGCAGCCGCGCCCGTGCCACGACCACCAGCAGCGAGTTCCCGCCGAGGTCGAAGAAGCTGTCGTCGACGCCCACCCGCTCCACGCCCAGCACCTCGCGCCACACGCCGGTCACCAGGCGCTCGGTGGCGCTGGCGGGCGCCGCGTAGGCGGCCGTGCTGTGGGGGCGGGCGCCGGCCGGGTCGGGCAGGGCGTTGCGGTCCGCCTTCCCGTTCGGTGTCAGCGGCACCCGCTCGATGGCGTGGAAGGCCGCGGGCACCATGTAGGCGGGCAGGCGGGCGGTCAGGTGGGCGCGCAACTGCGTCTCGGTGGCGCCGTGCCCCTCGGCCAGGACGTAGTAGGCGCTGATCCGCCGGTCGGCGCCGGTGCCGCGCACGGCGGCGATCGCCGAACGCACGGCGCGGTGGGTGAGCAGCGCGCTCTCGATCTCGCCGAGTTCGATGCGGTGACCGTGCAGCTTCACCTGGTCGTCCAGGCGCCCGAGGTACTCCAGGCGGCCGTGGGCGCTCCAGCGTGCCAGGTCCCCGGTGCGGTAGGCGCGTTCGCCGGGCCGGGTGGCGAACGGGTCGGGCTGGAAGCGCTCGGCGGTGGTGTCGGGGCGCCCCAGGTAGCCGCGGACCACGCCGTCACCGGCGAGGAGCAGTTCACCGGGCACGCCCACGGGGCAGGGCCGCAGGTCGCGGTCGACGACGTAGGCGCGCACGTTCGCCAGCGGCCGCCCGATCGACACCGCGCCGTCCTCGGCCCCGGCGGGTGCGGTGGTGGCCCACACGGCGGCCTCGGTGGGCCCGTACATGTTGTGGACGCTGCCGGTGACGGTGGCGGCCAGGGTGCGGGCGAGGTCGGCGGGCAGGGCCTCACCGCCCACCAGCAGCCGTTCCAGGCGCGGCAGTTCGGCGCGGGTGCCGGGGTCGGCGAGCAGCGCGCGGGCCAGCGACGGCGTGCACTGCAGGTGGGTGACGGCGTGCTCGCGCAGTTGCGCGGCGAGCGGCTCCTCGGGCTCGGTCAGTGCCTCCTCGCGGCGCTCCGCGGTGATCTCGCGGACCGTCACCAGGTGCGTGAGGGCCTCCAGTGCCGCCTTCTCGTCGACCCCGAAGTCGATCAGGCAGGCGACCTCGTCGACGCCGGCGGCCTTCATCCGCTCCACCATGTCCGCACACACCTGCGGGGTGCCGAGCAGGCTGGCGGTGGCGAAGAACCGCTCGAACGCGCGGTCGACGAGTTCGCGCAGCTCCCCGGGCGACAGGGCCTTGAAGTCCTGCGCGCTGCCGGTGGTCGCCCCCAGGGAGGCGATCAGGTCGAAGGACGTCTCCAGGTAGCGGCTCATCGGCTCCCGGACCAGCTCCCGCACCTCCTCCAGGTCCGGCCCCACGAAGGTGTGGACCATGACCGCGACATGCCCCTCGCCCGGGTGCCCGTGCTCGCGCCAGGTCCGCCGGTAGAGCGCGATCTTCTCCGCGAGCTCCTCCAGGCTGTGGCCCAGGAGGTGGGTGAGCACGCCCGTGCCCGCCTCTCCCGCCATCCGGAACGTCTCCGGGTGGCGGGCGCTGGTCAGCCACACCGGCAGCTGCGCCTGCACGGGGCGGGGGAAGACACCGACCCCGATGTCCGCGCCGACCCCGTTGCGGCGGGTGGCCGGCTCGCCCCGCCACAGCGCGCGTACCTGTTCGAGGCCCTCCATCATCAGGCGCTTGCGGTCCTCGAACGCCTGCGGGGCCAGCACGAAGTCGTTGGCGTGCCAGCCGGAGGCCAGGGAGATCCCCGCCCGCCCGCCCGACAGGTTGTCCACCACCGACCACTCCTCGGCCACCCGCAGCGGATCGTGCAGCGGCAGGACCACGCTGCCCGCGCGGACCTGGACCCGCTCGGTGACCGCCGCGACCGCGGCCGCCGTCACCGACGGGTTCGGGTACAGGCCGCCGAAGCGGTGGAAGTGACGCTCGGGCGTCCACACGGCGGTGAAGCCGTTGCGGTCGGCGAACCTCGCCCCCTCCAGGAGCAGGCGGTAGCGGTCCTCGCTGCTGGCCTGGGAGTCACTGCCGAAGTAGAACAGGCTGAAATCGATCGGACGCACACGCGCCCGGGCCTCCTGCGCGAGTTGCGCGGCCGTCGCCGCCGAGGGCAGGGGCGGCTGCGCGCGCAGCACGATCCGGTGCCCGTGGGCCAGCGCCCACAGCAGTTCCACGACGGAGATGTCGAAGGACACGCTGGTGACCGCCAGCCACGTACCCGCCTCGTCCCGGCCGAACGACTCGTCCATCCCCGCGAAGAGGTTCACCACATTGCGGTGGGTGACCGCCACACCCTTCGGGCGCCCGGTCGAACCGGAGGTGTAGATCACGTAGGCGAGATTGTCGGGCCCCACCGGCGCCACAGCAGGCGCCACAGCAGGCGCCGCGGAGAACGGCACGGCGGACGGCACGGCGGGCGCCGCGGCAGCGGCGGTGTGCGGGGCGCCGGCAGCGGCGGTGTGCGGCGCAGCCGCGGCGGTGTGCGGGGCGCCGCCGGAGGACGGCGCAGCCGCGTGCGGTACGGCGGCTGCCCCGTCAGCAGTGACGGTGTCCGGGGCGCCGGCGCCGGTGTACGGCGTGTCGCCGTCGGCGGCGGTGTACGGCGCAGCGGTGACGGTGTCCGGGGCGCCGTCGGCGGCGGTGCCGTGCGGGGCGGTGTCGGTGTGCGGGTCGGGGACGACGACCTGCGCTGCGCCCAGGCGGCCCGCGGACGCGGCGCTGCGGGAGTCCGCCACCACCAGGCGCACACCCGCGTCGGCGACCATGTACGCCAGGCGGTCACGCGGGTAGTCGGGGTCCAGGGGCAGGTAGGCGGCGCCGGCCTTCAGGATGCCCAGCAGCGTGACCATCAGCTGGGAACTACGGGCGAGGTGGACACCGACCGGCTCGTCCGGCCTCACGCCGAGACGGCGCAGCCGCACGGCGAGACGTTCGGCGAGGTCGTCGAGCTCGCGGTAGGTCAGCGTGGTGTCGGCCGCGACGAGGGCGACCTCGCCGGGCGCCACGGCGCAGCGCCGCGCGAGCACGTCGTGCACCAGCAGACCGGTGGCGCCGGCGGTGACGGCCTGAAGGCCGACAGTCCCGGCCCGTACGCCGCTCTGCGCGCCGCTCCCACTCTGGGCGCCGCCGGTGTCGGCGGTGGCGGCGGTGTCGGCCCGGGGACCGGTGGCGGTGTCGGCCGTGGCGGCCCGGGGGCCGGTGGCCCCGGACTGGGCGTCGGCCGTGTCGGCACCGGTGGCGGTGGTGTCTGCCTGCGTGTCGGCCCGGGTGCCGGTGGTGTCTGCCTGGGCCGAGCCGGTGGCGGTGTCGGCCCGGGGGCCGGTGGTCCCGGACTGGGCGTCGGTGTCGGCGGTCTGGGCGCCGGTGGCGTCGGCCGTGTCGGCACCGGTGCCGGTGGCGTCTGCCTGGGCCGCGCCGGTGTCGGCGGTGGCGGCCTGCGTGTCGGCACCGGTGCCGGCCGTGTCGGCTCGTGTGTCGGTGGTGGCGGTGGTGCCGGTCTGCCAGCGGGTCAGGGTGGCGAGTTCGGCGGCGGGCAGGACGGCCAGTTCGTCGACGGGCCGGTCGGGGGTGTCGGCGGCGCCGGTCACGACGTTGACGTAGCGCTCGGCGATGCGCTGGGCGGTGGCGGCCTCGAACAGGTCGGTGCTGTACTCCAGGCGGCCGGTGACCCCGGCCGGGGTTCGGGCCAGGCTGAGGGTGAGGTCGAAACGGGCGGTGCCGGTGTCGCCGAGTACCTGCCGTACCTGGCAGCCGTCCAGGCGCAGGCCCGCTCCCTCCTCCTCGTAGCGGTAGCTGAACAGGACCTGGAAGAGCGGGTTCTGGGCGAGGTCGCGGTCGGGGTGGAGTTCCTCGACGAGTTTCTCGAACGGCAGGTCCTGGTGGGCGAGTGCGCCCTTGACCTCCGTCCACAGCCGCTGGAGCAGTTCGCGGAACGTCGGGCGGGCGGTCAGGTCGCAGCGCAGGACCAGGGTGTTGGTGAAGAACCCGATGAGGTCGGCCAGTTCCGGGCGTTCCCGCCCGGAGACCGGGGTGCCGACGACGACCTCGTCCTCGCCGACGTGTGCGCGCAGCAGGACCGCGAACGCGGCGAGCAGGACGCTGTAGAGGGTGACGCCTTCGGCCCGGCCGAGTTCCTCCAGGCGCTGGACGGCGCCTGCGGGCAGGTCGAAGGTGAGGGCCGCGCCGCGGTAGCTCTGCACGGGCGGGCGGGGGTGGTCGGTGGGCAGGTGGCGGGCGGGCATGCCGCCCAGCCGTCCCTTCCAGTAGGCGAGCAGCCGTTCGAGTTCGGGTCCGGCGAGCGTGGTCTGCTGCCATTCGGCGAAGTCGGCGTACTGCATCGGCAGCTCGTCACCCGCCCCGGACAGCCCGGCCAGCCCGGACGGCGCGGACGCCGTGGACGGGCCGTCCGCCCCGGACGGGGCGGACGGGCCGGACGGGGCGGACGGGCCGGACGGGGTGTCCGGACTGGCCGGGGTGCGGGGTGTGCGGAGGGCGGCGCGGTACTGGGTCTCGATCTCCCGGCCGAGGGTGGCGACCGACGGCGCGTCACAGGCCAGGTGGTGCACGGTGAGCAGCAGCCGGTGACGGTCCCGGCCCAGGTGCAGCAGGCGGGCGCGCAGGACGCGGCCGGCGACGAGGTCGAAGGGGGCGCCGGCCTCCTCGTCGGCGAGGTGCGCGGCCTCGTCCGGAGTGCGGCCGGGCGCGGTCAGGTCCGTGACGGGCAGCGGGACGGGAGCGGGGGGCAGGGCCACCTGGTGGGGTGTCCCGGCACTGGAGCGGAACGCGGTGCGCAGGATCTCGTGGCGGCGCACGACCTCGGTCAGGGCCCGCTGGAGCGCGTGGTGGTCCAGGGGGCCGGTGATGTCGTAGCCGAGGGGGACGTTGTAGACGGCGCTGCCGGGTTGGAGCTGGTCGAGGAACCAGAGGCGTTGCTGGGCGTAGGACAGCGGCGCCGGCTCGGCAGACTCGACGGACTCGACGGGGCGGTCAGGCTCGACGGGGTGGGCGGGGTGGGTGGTGTCGTGGGCTGCGGCGCCGGCGGGTTCCTGGCGGCCGGGTGCCGGGTCGGCGGGCGGGGTGGGGTGGTTCACGGCCGCACCTCGTCCCGGGTGGTGGCGGGGCGGGTACGGGGCCGGATGGGGGCCGGGGCGGGTGCCTGTCCGGTGGCGGCGGCGTTCACGGCGCCGGCGAGGTGGGCGACGGTGGGACGCTGGAGGAAGGCGGCCATGGGGACCTGGACGGTGAAGGCCGCGTTGACCTGGGCCACCAGGCGGGCGGCGAGCAGGGAGTGGCCGCCCGCGCGGAAGAAGTCGTCGTCACGGCCGATCGGCTGGTCGTGGAGCAGCGCCGTGGCGATCTGGGTGATGCGCTCCTCGGTGGGGGTCAGCGGCGCCCGCCCGGCCTCGTCACCCGCACCGGCGGCGCCGGTGGCTGCGGCGGCGGCGGGGGTGGGGGTGAGGGCGGCCAGGGCGTCGTGGTCGACCTTGCCGTGGGCGGTGAGCGGCAGGGCGGCCAGCACCACGATCGTGTCGGGCACCATGTAGGCGGGCAGGCGGTCCTGGAGGAAGGCGAGGAGTTTCGCGTCGTGGGCGCTGTCGCTGCGGGCGTAGGCGGTGAGCGTGGTCTCGGCGCCGGGCGTGACGGGGCGGGCGAGGACGACGGCGTCGTGGACGTCGGGGTGCTCGCGCAGCGTCGCGGCGATCTCCTCGGGCTCGATACGGAACCCGCGGATCTTGACCTGCTCGTCGGCGCGGCCGAGGAACTCCAGTTGCCCGTCGGGGCGCCAGCGCACCAGGTCGCCGGTGCGGTAGAGGCGGGCGTGCGGGTCGGGGGTGAACGGGTCGGCGAGGAAGCTCTGCGCGGTCAGGTCGGGCCGGTTGACGTAGCCGCGGGCGACGGCGGTGCCGCCGAGGAACAACTCCCCGCGCACACCGGTGGGCACGCGTTGGCCCTCGGCGTCCAGGACGTGGGCGTCGATCCCGCTGATCGGGCGGCCGATCGCCGGACGCGGCACACCACGCTCAGCGCCGTGACCCTGGCCCTGGCCGGGGTCCTGGCCGGGGCCGGGGCCGGGGCCATGGTCGGGGCCGGGCGCGTGGTCGTGGCCGGGTGCGGGGGCCGGGGGGATGAGGCCGGCGGTCGCGACGACCGTGTTCTCGGTGGGCCCGTAGTGGTTGAACACCTGGAACGGCAGGCCCGCGGGCGGCGCGGCGGGCAGGACGTCACCACCGGTCAGCAGTGCGCGCAGCGCCGTGTCGGCGGGCCACGGCTCGGTCAGGACGGCCGCGGCGACCGGGGTGGGCAGGAACGCGGCGGTGACCTGTTCCCCGGCGAGCCAGCGCACCAGTTCCGCCGGAGCCGCACGCAGGTCCGCGGGCACCACGCACAGCGTCGCGCCGGCGGCCAGGGTCGGCCAGATCTCCCACGTCGAGGCGTCGAAACCCGGACTCGCGAACAGCGTCGTCCGGTCATCGGGACCGAGCGCGTAGGCGGAGGTGTGCCAGGCGACCAGGTTCGCCAGTCCCCGGTGGGTGAGGGCCACGCCCTTGGGACGGCCGGTCGAGCCGGAGGTGTAGATGAGGTAGGCGAGAGGGTCGGGAGCGTCCGCGGAGCCGTCCACGGCAGCGCCCTCGGCGGCGACGTCCGAGGCGGCGGCGTCCGCAGTGGCGGTGGCGTCCGCAGCACCGTCGGCGGCGGTGGCGTCCGCGGGGCCGTCGGCGGCGTTCGCAGCACCGTCCACGGTGGTGTCCGCAGCACCGTCGGCAGTGGCGTTCGCGGTGACGGTGGCGTCCGCAGCACCGTCGGCGGCGGCGTTCGCGGTGACGGTGGTGTCCGGGCCGGTCACGCGGCCGGCCGCGGCGGTGCCCTCGGCAGCAGCGTTCACAGCAGCGGCGACGGCGCCCTCGGCAGCGGCGGCGTTCGCGTCCGCGGTGTCCGCGGTGGCGGTGCGGCCGTTCGCGGCGGTGGTGGTGGTGGTGTCGAGGTCGATGATGTGGGCGTCGACGGTGGCGGGCAGGAGGGGGCGGGTGAGGGAGGTGGCGAGGATGCTGCGTACGCCGGCGTCCTGGAGGATGAAGGCGGTCCGCTCGGCCGGGTAGTCGGGGTCGACGGGCAGGTAGCAGCCGCCGGCCAGCAGGACGGCGAGTTCGCCGACGACCAGGTCCACGGAGCGGTGCGCGTACACCGCGACCGGTTCCTGCGCGGCGGTCGCGCGTTCGCGCAGTTGTTCGGCGAGGGCGCCGGCGCGCTGCCACAGGCCTTCGTAGGTGAGCTGTCCGCCGGGCCGGCGCACGGCCACGGCGTGGGGGCGCTCGCGGACCTGGCGGGCGATCAGCTCGGTGACGGGCACGTGGGCGTCGTCGGTGGCGGGTCCGCGGGCCCACTGTTCGAGCTGGGCGGCCTCGCCGTCCGGGAGCAGGCGCAGTGCGCCGACGGGGGTGCGGGGGCGGGTGAGGGCGTCGGACAGGAGGGTCAGGTAGTGGGTGACCATCCGTTCCATGGTGGCCTCGTCGAACAGGTCGGACGAGTGCTCCCAGATCATGGACAGGTCGTCGTCCTCGGCGCTGGCGGCGCGGCCCATGCGCTGTTCGGCGCGCGGGATCACGATCACGTTGAGGTCGGACTTGGCGGACTTGTTGGAGCGTTCGGTGACGCGTCCGCTCAGGCCGCCGAAGTCGACGTCCGGCACCGCGGAGTCGTGGAAGCTGAACATGACCTGGAACAGGGGGGTGCGGGAGGGGTCGCGGGCCGGGTCGATGGCGTCGATCACCGCGTCGACCGGGGTGTCCGACCAGGCGAGGGTCTCGGCGACGCTGCGGCGTACCTGTTCCAGCAGGTCGGTGAAGAGCAGGTCGCCCTGGACGCGGGTGCGCAGGACCAGGGTGTTGACGAGCATGCCGAGCAGTGGTTCGAGTTCGGGGATGTTGCGGTTGGCGGCGCCGGTTCCCACGAGCATGTCCTGCTGGCCGGTGTAGCGGTAGAGCAGGGCCGCGAAGCCGGCGTACATGGTGGTGAACAGGGAGATGCGGTTCTCGCGGCTGAAAGCGCGTAGCGCGCGGGCGAGTTCGGCGGGGATGGTGATGCGTGGGGCGCGGCCGCGGAAGGTCATGACCGGGGGGCGGGGGCGGTCGGCGGGCAGTTCCAGGGTGTCCGGGGCGCCGGCCAGGCGGGCGGTCCAGTGGTCGGTGTGCGCGCGCAGGATGTCGCCCTGCAGCCAGTCGCGTTGCCAGATCGCGTAGTCCGCGTACTGGACGGCCAGGTCGGGCAGGGGTGAGGGGCGGCCGGCGGCGAACGCCGGGTAGAGGGCGCGCATCTCGGACAGGAACACCGCCAGTGACCAGCCGTCGTGGACGAAGTGGTGTTCCACGTGGAGGAAGGTGTTACGGCCGTTGCCGTGGCGCATGAGGACCCAGCGGGCCAGGGGCGGGTCCATGAGGTCGAACGGGACGCGCAGTTCCGCGGCGACGGCGTCGTCGGTCTGGTCGGCGGGGATGTCGAGGACCTTCAGCGAGGCGGTGGCGTGGGCGAGGGGCTGTTGGTGGCCGACACCGTCGATGGCGACGAACCGGGTACGCAGGATCTCGTGACGGCGCACGATCTCGTCCAGGGTCGCGCGCAGGGCGGAGAGGTTGACGTCGCCGTCCAGGGACACGGTGGCCTGGAAGTTGTAGGCGAGGTTACCGGGTGAGAGTTGCTCGAAGAACCAGACGCGTTCCTGGGGCAGGGACAACGGGATCGGCCGGTTACGGTCGGCCCGGCGGACCGGCGGCGCGGTGGGTGCCACCCGTGAGACACGCGCAACGGCGGGGACAGGCGCGGGCGTTCCCGTACCACCAGCACCAGCACCACCAGCACCGGCACCGGCACCAGCACCACCGGCACCACCGGGCGCAACCACACCACCGGCACCGGCACCACCAGCGCCACCGGCACTACCCACACCGCCGGGCGCACCCGCGCCACCGACGCCGGCACCACCGGCGCCAACACCAACACCAACACCAACGCCGACCGCGCCCGCGCCACCGGCACCGGCACCAGCAGCGCCAACACCAACGCCGACCGCGCCACCGGCGCCGACACCATCAGCGCCAGCGCCAACGCCGCCCGCGTCACCGGTGCCGGCACCGCCGGCCTCCACGGCACCGGACCCGGTGCCCACGGACCCGGCGCCCACGGCGTCAACGGACCCGGTGTTCCCGGCCCCGGTGCCCACGGTGCCCACGGTGCCCACGGTGCCCAGGGCCCCGGTGTCACCGGCCGCGCCTGCGGTGTCTGCGGTGTCCGCGGTGGCGGCCTGGGCGCGCTGGTCGACGAGCGCGGCCAGCGAGGCGACGGTCGGCGCGTCGAACAGGTCCGCCACGTTCACCGGCGCGTCCAACTCAGCCGCGACGTGCCCCGCCAGACGCGCCACCAGCAGCGAGTTGCCGCCCAGAGCGAAGAAGTCGTCGAACGCCCCGACCTGCACACCCCCCAGCAGAGCCGACACGATCCGCGCCAGCGCCTCCTCGGTCGCCGTACGCGGCGCGACCACCTCACCCGCCAGACCCGCCGCCAGGCGGTCGGGCGCCGGCAGCGCACCACGGTCCACCTTCCCGTTCGGCGTCAGCGGCAGCACCGGCAGCACCACCACCGCCGCCGGCACCATGTACGCGGGCAGCCGGGCCGCCACGAACTCCACCAGCTCACCCGTCGCCACCTCCGACACCACGTAGCCCACCAGCCGCGCGTCAAGGCGCCCGGAACGCTCCACCGCGACGAACGCGTCCCGCACACCCGGATGCTGCTTCAGGACGGTGGCCACCTCCCCCGGCTCGATCCGGAACCCCCGGATCTTCGCCTGGTCGTCATAACGGCCCAGGTACTCGAACACCCCGTCCGCACGACGGCGCACCCGGTCCCCGGTCCGGTACATCCGCTGCCCCGCCCCGCCGAACGCGTCCGGCACGAACGCGGCCGCCGTCGCGCCCGGATCGTGCAGATAGCCACGCGCCACACACTCCCCGGCCAGACACATCTCCCCCTCCTCACCGTCCGCGACCGGCTGGAGGTCCTCGTCCAGGACGTAACAGCGCACCCCGTCCACCGGCAACCCGATCGGCGGCGGCACCGGCCCGCCCGGCACCACCTCACCCGCCGTCACCTTCACCGTGCACTCGGTCGGCCCGTACAGGTTCACCACCGTGAACGGCAGACCACCGGGCACCCCCCGCTGCAGGGCGGAGCCACCCGTGTGAAGGAACCGCAGAGCCGTCTGCGCGGGCCACGCCTCGTCGAGGACCGCCTCGGCCAACGGCGTCGGCAGGAACGACACCGTGATCCGCTCCTGCACGAGCCACCCCACCAGCGCGGACGGCGAGGTGCGCACCCGCGCCGGCGGGATCACCAGCGTGGCACCGGCGGTCAGCGTGAACCAGATGTCCTGCACCGACACATCGAACCCGGGACTGGCCAGCAGCGTGCACCGGTCCCCACGCCCCGTCCCGTAGGCGCGGGTGTGCCAGCGCATCACATTCGCCAAACTCGCGTGCGAGACAGCCACACCCTTGGGCAGGCCCGTGGAACCCGACGTGTAGATCACATACGCCAACGCCCCACCCTCCACCACCGGCACAGCGGTGGCGGCGGGTGTGGGGGGTTCGGTGGCCAGATCGACGAGCAGGACATCGTCACCCAGCGGGGTACCGGCCGCGGCCAGCGGCGCGGTCGACACGACCGTGGCCGCACCCGACAACTCCAGCAGCTGCCGCACCCGCGCACCCGGATGAGCCGGATCCAGCGGGAGGAAAGCCCCGCCCGCCAGCAGCACCGCCAGCTCCGCGACCACCAGCTCCGCCGACCGGTCCGCGTAGACCGCAACGACACTGTCCTGCCCGACTCCCCGGCGGGCCAGCTCACCCGCCAGAGCATGGGCGTGCGCGGCCAGCGCACGGTAGGTCAGGATCTGTTGACCGTCCTGGACCGCGATCGTGTCGGGGGCCTCGGTGACACGGGCGTGGAATTCGTTGAGGACCATCTCTTCGTTACCTACCCTTTTCACCGGTGGGAATGGATCGCTTGTTCCGCGGCCCGACGCACACTCAACGGGCGCATGTCCGTCCATACCTGACTGATATGAGCCAGGCATTCCGTTTTCGAGCCATGGACACCACCGGCCTGCCAACCGGCCGGCAACTCACGACCAGCCGGCCAGATCGAGTACTGCTCCTCGTCGTTGAACACGACCACAAACGACTGCGAGTCGCCGTCCACAGGGTTCCTCCGGTTCGCCGGGATACGAAGAAGAAAAGGGAAGGAAGGAAGAAAGAGGAAGGAAGAGAAGAAGAGACAGAGAGGGGGACACCAACCACCACACACACCCACACGCGCGGGCACACCCACCCGCACACGCGGGCACACCCACCCACCCACACGCGGGCACACACACGCGGGCACGCACACCCACCCACACGCGGGCACGACACACGACACACACGGCCGGCCAGGAACACCGACCCCCGTCACGAACACAACCCTCGGAGGCAGACAACCGCGAACGACGAACGGCCACCACACCCCAGCAACCACCAGGGGCAAACGGACGCCGCTTCCGGTAGCCGCATCGCGCAAACGACCGCCAGAGACAGACGGCCGCATCGAACAAGCGGACGCCGTACTCAGACAGCCACCACGAACAAGCGACCGCCAGGAGCAAACGACCGCCGCCACCGGACAGTTGCCCAGGAAGCCGACGACCGCCACACCACGCGACCGCCCAGCACGGACGGACACATGATCCAAGCAACCGCCACAACCAAACAGCCACCTGGAGCCGGCAACCGCCACCACCAGACAGCCACCACACCCAGGCAACCACCAGCTGCGCGCGGACGCGTCGTGCAAGCGGACGCCACGGCCGGCCGGACGCCACGTCCGGACGACCACCAGGAGCAAACGGACGCCGCCTCCGGTGACCGCCACGTGCAGGCGGACACCGAAACCGGTGACCGCCACACCCAAACAACCGCCACCACCGGACAGTTGCCCGGCAAGCCGGCAACCGCCACAACCGAGCAACGGCATGGAGCGAGCAGCCTGCAACGGCCACCACAACCAGACGAACGCTAGACACAAGCGGCGCCAGGAACCAGCAACCACATCGCGCCAACGACCGCCGGAGACAGACGACCGCATCGTGCAAGCGGACGCCACGGCCGGACGGACGTCACGTCCAGACGACCGCATGATGCGAGCAGTCGCAGTGTGCAAGCGACCACCACAACCAGACGACCGCTGGACACAAGCCGCCGTCAGGTACCAGCGACCACATAGTGCAAGCGACGCCAGAGACAGACGACCGCATCGAACAAGCGGACGCCGTACTCATGACAGCCGCCATGAACAAGCGACCGCCACCACCGGACAGTTGCCCAGGAAGCCGGCAACCACCGCAACCACACGACCGCCCAGCACGGACGGACACGTGATCCAAGCAACCGCCGCGACCAGACAGCCACCACATCCAGGCAACCGCCAGTCGTGCAAGCGGACGCCACGACCGGACGGACGTCACGTCCAAGCAACCCGCCGGATGCGAGCGGCCCTCACGTCCAGGCGTACGTCACCGCCCTCGACGCGGCGGCAACGGGCATGGCAAGACGAACCAGCACACCGGCAGGCCGTGAACCACAAGCGCGGCACCCGGACCCCCACCACCAGGGACCCGCCCGCACACGACCGGAGAACAGGCCGGCCACCCGGACACCGACACGACGACCACCGCCGCCCCGCACCCGAGACC